>NZ_JAQEGR010000009.1:182775-183053 GCF_027667425.1 Fusicatenibacter saccharivorans | reverse complement strand
TATTTTATCACAGAACTTTTCGTTTGTCAAGAACTTTTTTATTTATTTTTTGAAGTTCTTTCGAACTTCTCTGCTGTTCTCTCGATCAGCAACTCGTTTATTTTATCAAACTCATTTGCTTTTGTCAAGAACTTTTTTCAAGTTTTTTTGAAGCAGTTCTTGTAACCCGCGGCAGCCACCCGGCTCCGAACTAGGTTTTTCTGTTTCAAAAGAACTCATTCACTGTAGCTCTCGCTGACAGCTTAGTTATAATAACACCGCCCAAAGCAAAAGTCAAC
>NZ_JAQEGR010000009.1:0-182765 GCF_027667425.1 Fusicatenibacter saccharivorans | reverse complement strand
AGTTATAATAACACCGCCCAAAGCAAAAGTCAACACCTTTTTTCGAATTTTCTTATTTTTAGAAAAATATAGTTAATTCTGTATATTCATTCTTTTATCTAACTACTTGTTAAATGCAAAAAATCAACAGAAAACACTTTCTGTGACATCCTCCACCACCTGTAGAGGTGGGGGCTTCCCTAACCTCGGTAGGTTTGGTTCTCGTTCGATAGCACCAATGTGCTAAGCATAGGCGAGCTATCCCCGTGTGTCCCACGGTTTTATTATATTACGTTACGGTCATGCCACTACCAGCCGCATTCCCTCATTTCTGATATTAACAGCCGCATTTACATCTCTGTCGTGATGGGTTCCGCACTGCGGACAATCCCACTCTCTGACCGCAAGTTTTCTTGTCTCTGCGTTCCTGTAACCACAAACTGAACAAATCTGACTGCTGGCGAAAAATTTGTCCACCTTCACAAGTTTTTTACCCTGTTCCTCAAGTTTGTATTTCAAGAACCCTGTGAACATTCCCCACCCGTTATCTGAAACAGATTTTCCAAAGTTCAGCATCTGTGACATTGCTTTCATATCTAGGGATTCTATACATACACAATCATAAGCATTTGCTAGCTGCCTTGACAGCTTATGCAGAAAATCCTTTCGTTGACTGGAAACCTTTTCGTGGAGTTTTGCCACCTTGATTCTCTGCTTGCTACGGTTGTTCGAACCTTTCTGCATTTTGGAAAGTCTGCGCTGCTCCCTCACTAATTTTTCCTCTACATTCCTGTAATACTTCGGATATGCAGGTTCATTCCCGTTGCTGTCACGATATAATTCATGCATGGAAAAATCTAACCCCAGAAAACTCTGCATCTCTTTTTCCTGTACTTGATTTTCATACTCAAAAAGAATACTTGCATAATATTTTCCGCCTGGTGTCTGGCTTACTGTTACAGATTTTAATTTGTATTCTTTCGGAACAGCTCTGTGTTGTTTTAACCGGACTTGGCCGGCTTTCGGCAATTTCAAATATCCATTCAATATGGCAATGTTTCCGTTGATACAGATCGTTGAATAGCTCTTTTTATTCTGTTTTTTAGATTTAAACTTTGGAAAACCTGTCTTCGGCTGTTTGAAAAAATTCTGAAATGCCGTATCAAGATGCCGAAGCGATTGTTGTAATGCGACACTGTCTACTTCCCTCAAAAATGCGTATGCTTCTGTTTTCTTCATTTCAGCCATTTCTTTTGCACAAACCGTGTAAGTTACCGCGGTTTTGTCCTCCTCATACTGCCTGATTTTTCTGGCAAGCCAATGGTTGTACACCATTCGGACACAGCCGAACGTTCTGGCAAACAAAACTTTCTGCACATCGTCGGGGTATATTCTGAATTTATATGCTTTGTTTGCCATGTTGGTCACTTCCTTTTTCGATCCGTTTGTCCCTGACTTTCAATGTATTTTTTGATTACTTCCATCGGGGCACCGCCCGTTGTGAGCAGGCAAAAACTCTGGCTCCAGAAATGTTCTTTCCATAATTTTTGCTTTATCTGTGGAAATTCTTTTTTCAGAAGTCTGCTGCTTGCACTTTTATATGCGTTTATGAACTTGCTTATTTCTGTATTTGGATGCGCCTTGAAAAGTATATGCACATGGTCTTTATCGTGATTCCATTCTTCAAGGGTGATATTGTAATTTGGAGCAATATACGCAAAGATCTCTTTTGCCCTGCCGGAAATTGCGTCATCAAAAACCTGTCTGCGGTACTTAACCACAAGAACAAGATGATAGTGCAGCAAAAACACTGAATGTGCATTATTATCCAAATCCATTGTATTTCGACCCCTTTCTGCCATTCGACTGATTCTATTATACCATGATTAGAACCCACTATCAAGAAGGTAACGGACGCAATTCATCTCCCACCTTAGAGGTCGGAGTCTTCTTGCTGAAAGAGGATAAAAGTCCGTTTTCTGCTGACTTTTCTTCTTATTATTAGTCAAGCGGATATTCGCAATCCGTTTCGCTACTTGCTCATAACCGAATAACTGCTTCGCAGCTTATCAGGAGTGACTTGTACCACTCCTGATACAAACAAGTCCCAACCCACTGCTTATTGCTCCACGCAATGGAAGCAGGGGACTTGCTTGATTCGATTAAATCACTTTCGTCGTCCACTCCGAGCAGTCCCATACGCTGGTTGCCAGGCCATCATAAAATTCCGGCTCATGGCAGACCATAAGAACAGTTCCTTTGTACTCTTTCAGTGCGTTTTTTAACTCCTCTTTTGCGTCTACATCGAGATGGTTGGTCGGCTCATCGAGGACAAGAAGATTGGTTTCGCGATTGATCAGTTTACAGAGGCGAACTTTTGCCTGTTCTCCTCCTGAGAGCACACGCACCAGGCTTTCAATGTGCTGTGTGGTAAGACCGCATTTGGCAAGCGCTGCACGGACTTCATACTGAGTATAGGATGGAAATTCTTCCCAGATTTCCTGGATACAGCTGTTGGTGTTGCCTTTTGGCATTTCCTGCTCGAAATATCCGATTTCCAGATAATCGCCAAGCTCCACGTCTCCGCCAAGGGACGGGATCAAACCGAGGATACTCTTTAAGAGCGTTGTTTTTCCAATTCCGTTGGCACCGGTGAGCACGATCTTTTCGCCACGCTCGATCGCAAAGGTCAGCGGTCTGGAGAGCGGTTCTTCATAGCCGATCACAAGTTCTTTTGCAGTCACAACGAAGCGGCCCGAAGTGCGCGCAGTGCGGAAATGAAATTCCGGCTTTGGTTTTTCTTTCGCAAGCTCGATCACATCCATCTTATCCAGCTTCTTCTGCCGTGACATAGCCATATTTCTGGTTGCCACACGGGCTTTGTTTCGTGCCACGAAATCCTTCAGTTCACTGATCTCCTGCTGCTGACGGTTATAGGCAGCTTCCTTCTGCGCTTTTTTGACCGCATAAACCTCCTGGAAGTGATCGTAATCACCAACATAACGATTCAGCTCTTTGTTTTCCATATGATAGATCAGATTGACAACACTGTTCAGGAATGGAATATCGTGAGAGATCAGAATGAAGGCATTTTCATACTCTTCAAGGTATCGTTTCAGCCAAGTGATATGTTCCACATCCAGGTAGTTGGTCGGCTCATCCAAAAGAAGGATGTCCGGTTTTTCCAAAAGTAATTTTGCCAGAAGTACCTTCGTTCTCTGTCCGCCGGAAAGTTCGGTGACATCGCGTTCGAGACCGATCTCTTCAAGACCAAGCGCACGGCCAATCTCTTCTATTCTGGAATCCAGAATATAAAAATCATGTGCATCCATCATCTCCTGGATCACGCCGAGTTCTTCCATCATTGCATTCAGCTCGTCCTCGGAGGCATCGCCCATGGAATCGCAGATCGTGTTCATCCGCTCTTCCATCTCGTACAACCAGGAAAAAGCACTTTTTAACACATCACGGATCGTCATACCTTTTTCCAGAACGGTATGCTGGTCCAGATAGCCGACACGGACGTTTTTTGCCCACTCAACCTTTCCCTCATCCGGCATCAGCTTTCCGGTGATGATGTTCATAAAGGTTGATTTTCCCTCGCCATTTGCACCTACCAGACCGATGTGCTCCCCCTTTAGCAGGCGGAACGATACATCTTCAAAAATCGCACGGTCGCCGAAGCCGTGGGACAGATGTTCTACATT
The DNA here is from genome assembly GCF_027667425.1 of Fusicatenibacter saccharivorans. NCBI lineage: Bacteria > Bacillati > Bacillota > Clostridia > Lachnospirales > Lachnospiraceae > Fusicatenibacter > Fusicatenibacter saccharivorans. The sequence goes on along the minus strand of NZ_JAQEGR010000009.1, from coordinate 179,079 downwards.
TAAAATACTCATGCATAAATTCTCCTTCTTCTGTTGTATTGGAATTTTCCGATCTCCTGACCGTTTTCTTTTTCATATTATAGTCTGAATCATTATATAGGGAAATTCCCTCTTTTGGCAAGCTTTTTCTATACCGTCCCAGGCTTTTATCCCGTATCCGGAAAGTATCCTTTTCCGCAACAAAAAAGAAGAACTCCTTCGGAAAAAGGTTCTCCTCTCAGAATTCTTCTTTTTGTTTTTTTGTTCCAAAACCATAACCATTTCGGAATTTTAAGAACACTTCTTCTTTTGTCCATACACCCACTCCGCATACATTTCTTTTACGGATGGATACACATACTCCACAAGATACTGCGAGTTCTGCATTTCTTCACGCGTAGATTCACCGGAAAGCACAAGTGCTGCAGAAATGCCCGCCATGTTGGCGCACGCAATGTCCGTATAGAGACGATCTCCCACAAGAACAGCCTCATCGCGCGTTCTGCCTGTCATATCAAGTGCCATCTCAACCATCCGTATGCCTGGTTTTCCGATATAAGTCGGCATACGATGGATCGCATGACCGATCATCTCGCAGATGGAACCGCAATCCGGCACGTAGCCGAATTCAATCGGACAAGCATAGTCCGGGTTCGTTGCAGCGTAATCGAGCTCCGGGCGCTCTATCAACAGCCGACAGATATCCGTCAGTTTTTGATACGTCAGTTCATTGTCATAGCTTGCAAGCACACACGCAATTCCTTCTTTCTCCGGATCGCGGGTGGTACACACACCGAAGCTCTCCAATTCCCGGATCAGAGAGTCCGTTCCCAGCACATAGACGGGACGGGATCCATATTTCTGCTTCAGATAATGCGCTGTTGCAACAGAAGCCGTCAGAAAGTTCGCGCTTGTTGTCGGGATGCCCAGCTTTGCAAATTTTTTCCGGTAATCTGCTACGCTCATCGTCGTATTATTTGTGATAAACACATAATCTCCGCCGTACTCGGACAGTCCGTTTAAAAACCGGTCTGCTCCCGGAATCAGACGGTTCCCCACGCAGATGGTTCCGTCGATATCCAAAAGGAACAGCTTTTTTTCTCCAATCGGTATCACTTCGCGTTGCGGCAGGAAACGGCCACATCCGGATAATTAGTGATGACTGCGTCAACACCGGCCTCCATCAGACGCTCGATCTCCGCCTTATCATTGACCGTCCACACATGCACCGCAAGATCGCTTTCCACATACCGCTGAAGAAAGTCTGCCATCTGCACATGAAAGGTTGCCGGATGAAGAGCTCCTGTTCCGATTTTTTTCGCATAATTCACGACATCATAAATAATATCTGCGTAGAGGATGCCGGTGCTGGCTTTCGGATCCAGTTCCAGAATTTTTGCAATGCTGTAATGGTTAAAGGAAGAATAAATCACGCGATCTTCCATCTCCATCTCTTTTGTCAGCTCGAGTACCTTTTTTTCCAGGTCTTTATACCAGAAAATACCGGTTTTCAGCTCGACATTGATCGTCATTCCCGTTGGTTTTAATGCTTCATATACTTCGCGAAGCGTCGGAATTTTTACATCCTGATACTCCGGATGTGTCTTATTAAAGTTCAGGATCTTTAATTCCGCAAGCGTATAATCTTTGACAAATCCGCTTCCGTCACTGACCCGGTCGATTTCCTCATCGTGGACAACAACCATCTCGCCATCTTTTGTCAGCTGTACATCCAGTTCCACACCGTCTGCTCCCTGCTCTGCTGCAAGAAGAAACGCTTCCAGTGTATTTTCCGGTGCATATGCACTGGCTCCTCTGTGTGCCCATACTTTTGTTTTCATCTCGTATCTGTCCTCCATTTTCCGTTCCCATTTCCAAACCTGCACTCTTTTCTATCTTTTTTCCCGGCTGCAGCTTTTTTCTTTTATCGTAAACCCTGAAAATAAGTCAAGCGGATATTCGCAATCCGCTTTGCTACTTGCTCATAACCGAATAACTGCTCCGCAGTTTATCAGAAGGAGCTTGCACTCCTCCTGATACAAGCAAGTCCCCACCCACTGCTTATTGCTTCACGCAATGGAAGCAGGGGACTTACTTGATTCGGTTAAAAAAAGCGGTACTGACTCTTTTGCATTATTTGGCGGCTTACTATAAATCCGGAAACACGCCGGATTTTTGTCTCCGACGCATTTCCAGTCATATCTGAAAAATCATTTCCGTAACTCGGATCTTCCCCTTCATAGAAACCGTTCAAACACGCTTTGGGAACTCGTTTTTCTTCACTATAGGACGAAATCTTATTTTTGTAAAGCCTGTCTCTTATTCATTTACCAGATTATAGTCCTCGATGGAGCTGTTGATCTGGGAAGCCATTGATTCTACTGCTTTCTCCGGAGTCTCGTTTCCGTTGATCATATTCTCGATTTCTGTTTCCACAATCTGTCTTGCCTCCGGGAATACAGAGAGAAGTGCGCCGGCGTACTGCGGCTTGGAATCGTGCAGCTGGTCGATTGCGGTCTGGAACTGCGGATACTGTTCTACATTATCTTTAAAGGTCTGCTCCTCATCAGCAGCTGTTGTTACTGGGAAGTAACCCGTCTCGGCATTCCAGTATGCCTGAGATTCCGGGGAAATCAGGAATTTAATAAATTTCCAGGTAGCTGCTGCTTTTGCATCATCGTTGTTGTTCAATGCCCAGAGAGATGCTCCTCCGATGGAAACACCGCCCTCATCGCCGTCCTTGATTGTCGGGAAATATGCGGTTCCAACTTCGAAGCTTCCATTGACATCCTGTAAAATCTGCTTCAGAGATGCGGTAGAGCCAAGGGTGATCGCTGCTTTTCCGGAAGTAAAGTCTGTCGTTGCGGTATCACTTCCGGCACGGCCTACGTTTGGTGCAACGTCGGCATCGTTCAGGGCTTTCCACTCATTTAAGATGTTGAGCGCTCCGCCGTTGGAATCAAATTCAACTGCAGTAGCAGCGGCATCACGGCCATTTCCATTATCCGCATAGGAAAGTCCCTGTTTACAGAGCCACTGTTCGAAATACCATCCATAGATGGAGAGTGCCAGCGGTTCACCGGCTCCGCCCTTTGTTTTCAGATCATCACCGATAGCAAGAATTCCTTCCAGGCTTGTCGGAACCTCAGTGATCCCTGCTTTTTCAAACATATCTTTGTTGTAATACAGAATCGGTGTGGACGAATTGAATGGCATCGAGTACAGCTCATTGTTTACCGTATAATAAGCAGCGATATTCGGCTCGATCTGGGAAATGTCATAGCCATCTGCATTAATCAGCTCCTGCATCGGAATGACCCAGCCGGAATCAATCATAAAGCGTGTTCCGATATCATAAATCTGTACCAGGTCTGCTCCCATATTTCCGATCTGTGCACTTTTCAGTTTGTTAATCGTATCATCATATTCTCCCTGATAAACCGCCTCAACGGTAATGCCATCGGTATTCTCTTCATTGAATTTATTGACAAGATAATCCATTGCCTCGCCATTGACACCGCCCATGGAATGCCAGAAGGTAATCGTGGTTCCCTTCGTATCCTGGTTTAAATCCGGTGCTTCTGCGCCATCTGCCGTACTTCCTGCCTCTGTGCTGGCTGTGGTTTCATCTGTTGTCGCACTCTGTGCCTCACTCGTTGTTTTTCCGCCTCCGCATCCGGTAAGCGCCATAGCTGCCATAGAAGCCGCAAGAATTGATGCAATCACTTTTTTCTTCATTTTTTTCTCCTCGTTTTTCATACAGTTTTCTATTCTTTTTTCTGTCACAGGAATCAGCCCTTGACTGCTCCCGAAAACATTCCTTTGATTAAGGCCTTCTGGCCCACGATAAAGATGGAAATGGATGGAATGATAATCATTACCACGCCCGCCAGCATCAGGGTAATCGACTGTGCGTCGACGCTGTTCAGCATACTGATACCAATCTGTACGGTACGCTTGCTGTCCGAACCTGTAACCAGCAGCGGCCACATGTACATATTCCATGCATTGATAAAGGTGTAAACCGCCATTGCTCCCATTGCTGACTTTGTCAGCGGCATCAGGATTTTTACGATAAACCGCAGATTCCCGCAGCCGTCCAGCTTCGCCGATTCATAAAGAGAAACCGGAAAAGTCATGTAGAACTGGCGGAACAGGAAAATTCCCATTGCAGAGGTAAGAGAAGGCAGAATCAGAACAATATAGGTATCGAGCAGTCCGAGACTTCCTACCGTCAGATAATTGGAAATAATGGTTGCCTCACCCGGCACCATCATGGTCGCCATTACCAGCATAAACAGAATATTTTTCCCTTTGAAATCCAGGAAAGAGAAGGCAAATGCCGCAAGAGAACACGTTACAATCTGACCCAGCGTAATGCTGCCCGCAACCAAAAATGAGTTCAGGACAAAGCGTACCAGCGGAATTTTATGAAATGCTTCCACGAAATTTTCCAGCGTCGGATGTTTTGGCACGATGTTCATTGCCATTGTGTAAAGCTCGCCGGACGGCATAAACGCTACACTGATGGTATAAAGCAGCGGAAACAGCATAAACAGACAAACGATCAGGTTCATGGTAACCAACGCTGTTTTCTGAAGCATTTTCTTTCTTTTTGCTTTTGCATTCATTGCCAGATGCAGTGCCTGCAGCTCCTCTGCAGAATAAGTTTTTGGTCCGGCAATCGTAGTTGCTATTGTAGACATCAGTATTTTACTCCTCTCTTTTCCATGCGGAACATAACCAGGGTAAGCGCCATGACAATCAGAAACAAAACAACGGACTGTGCGGCTGCGCTTCCAAACCGGTAATTAAAAAACGCATCACGGTATATCGAATATACAATCAGGTTCGTGGATTCTCCCGGTCCTCCCTGTGTCAGGATTTTCACCTGTCCGAATGACTGGAATGCCTGAATAATGTTAACAACCAGTGTGTAGAACATGATCGGAGAAAGCCCCGGCAGTGTCAGCTTAAAAAATTTCTGTACTGCATTCGCTCCATCTACAGAAGCACGCTCATAAATCGAATCATCAATGTTTCCAAGTCCCGCCGAAAAATACAGGAAATTGATGCCACTGTTCAGCCATGCCGTAAGGACAGCCACACAGATCAGCGCATATTTCGGATCACTGACCCAGTTAATGCTCACATGCAGCAATTTGTTTACGATACCGATCGTGGGATTTAAAATAATCTTGAAAATCATGGCGCCTGAGCTCGATGCTACTGCCATTGGGAGTGCATAGGAAGTACTGAATACCCGGATTCCCGGGAAAGCCTTGCTGCAAAGAACTGCTCCCAGAAGGCCAAGCGCCATACTTCCGACTACAACAATCGCCACAAATTCCAGTGTAACCCAGAGACTGTTGTAAAAGGATGGATTCGATAATAAGCTTTTATAGTTATCCAGTCCCACATACAATTTCGCTTCTCCAAGCTTGTTTGTCTTATACAGGCTCAGATAAATGGTTTTAAAAAACGGATAAAACAGAAAGATGCTAAAGATCACCATACTCGGGATTAGATACATATAAACTTCTGCTTTTTTACACTTTTCGATTACTTTTTTCACTTCTTGCTCCTTCTTATGCTGTTGCACGTTCTTCTTTTTCAACCGGCAGAGATAAAATATTTTCTTCTGTAAACGGATCAAAGATCTGTGCTTTCTCCATATCTGCATACAATGTAATGCTTTCCTTTACAGTAACCGGCACCTCGGAAGGCACTCTTGCTGTAATCAGATTTTTTCCGGTATTCATATGCAGATACGCTTCTGCACCGATCATCTCCCGCAGGTCAACAAATGCCTTCAACTGATTCTCTTCGTAACAGATCCGATGTGCGGAAGCGGTTGTTTCGTCCTGTAAATCCTCCGGTCTCAGACCTAAGATCACCATTTTTCCGAGATAAGCGCGACGAAGCACCATTTCGTTCTCTCCTTTTGCACGAAGGGTAACTCCTCCGTCTGCCTCCAGATAAACCGCTCCGTTTCTTTCCATCACCATCGTTTCCATAAAATTCATACTCGGAGCTCCGATAAAACCAGCCACAAATTTGTTTGTCGGATGGCGGTAAATCCGCTCCGGTGCATCCGCCTGCTGCACAACACCGTCTTTCATAACAATAATTTTTGTACCAAGCGTCATCGCCTCCGTCTGATCATGGGTAACATAAATCACCGTCGTTTTCAGTTCCTTATGTAATTTTGCCAGCTCCACCCGCATCTGTGCCCGCAGCTTCGCATCCAGATTTGAAAGCGGCTCATCCATTAAAAATGCTTTCGGCCGTCTCATAATTGCGCTTCCAATCGCAACTCTTTGTTTCTGACCACCGGAAAGTGCTGCCGGTCTCCGGTCAAGTAAATGCTCAATTCCAAGCATTTTAGCTGCCTCATGTACCTTTTTATCAACTTCATCCTTGGGCTGTTTCCGGATTTTCAGAGAAAACGCCATGTTTTCATATACCGTCATATTCGGATAAAGCGCGTAGTTCTGAAATACCATCGAAAGATCGCGATCCTTTGCTTCTACATAATTACAAAGCTGTCCATCAATCCAGAGCTCCCCGCTCGTAATCTCCTCAAGACCGGCAATCATCCGAAGCGTCGTCGATTTTCCGCAGCCGGAAGGTCCAACAAAAATCACAAACTCCCGATCCGGTATTTCAAGCGAAAAATCCTGAACCGCATAATGTTCCTTATCATAAGATTTACAGACATTCTTCAACACAATATTTGACATTCGTTTTTCTTCCTCCTCGTCTTGTCGAGACTCATTATACCTTTCCTTCCGTAAAGCCCACTACCACCGCTTTGTAAAATATCCGTTAATAAAATAACCGGTTACTTTACAAAAAATGTCCACATTTTCCCTTATCTCCATCCCCTTCTTTTCCAGCCACTCTTCCAGATCACTCTTTGTAAAATCCCCGAAAATCACCCGCAAAACCAATTTTCAAAACAAATTCTGAATAGCCATTCCTTTTCCCAATACCCAACAGATTATTTTTGACACAAAAAAACGCCGCAACTCTCAAAGCTGCAGCTCTTTCTCATCACAACATACCATATTCTTCTTTCATGTCAACGCAGTGGGCGCTCCCGCTCCCACATCCGTGTCCGTCCTTCACACAGCCCCTTAACGCACACAAGGGTGATGCGCATTTGCAGGGAGCGTGTAATTCTTAGGTTCTGGCATTTTGCGTTATGCGCCAAAAATCAACTGTCTGAGCGACAGCGAGTTTTGATTTTTGGCGCATGGTTTTAGCAAAATGACAGAGCCTTAGAATTACTAGCTCCCGAAACCGCGCATCACCCTTGTGTGCGTTACGGGGCGTCCGTCCAAACCTATTCCACCGGTTCCGCCGGCACAAACACCCTGCTGTTTTCCTGTTCTTTTGGTTTTTCCGCTCTTTCCGTTGCCTCCCTGCAGAAATACTCCTGTGAATTCACCAGCATCTTTCCGCGCTTATCCGGCTTTGTATACGTTCCGTCTGCCTGTAAAATACTGGCTTTCACATTATCCTTCATCTGGATATCAAGAATATGCATTACTTCTTTCTTGATCTGCTCATCCTCAACCGGGAACACAATCTCCACCCGTTTTTCCAGATTTCGCGGCATCCAGTCCGCGCTTCCCATAAACACCTCTTCATTTCCACCACTGTAGAAGTAGAAAATCCGCGCATGTTCCAGGAAATTGCCGACAATCGAGCGAACGGTAATATTCTCGCTGACACCCGGGATTCCAACCTTCAGACAACAGATTCCCCGGATAATCAGGTCAATCTTTACTCCGGCTGCCGAAGCACTGTAAAGCGCCGCAATAATATCGCGGTCGCATAACGAGTTCATCTTCGCAATAATATGCGCTTTCTGTCCCTTCTTCGCGTGTTCCTCCTCCATAGCAATCAGATGCAGGAATCTGTCTTTCATCCAGAGTGGCGCAACCACCAGTTTGTTCCAGTGATCCGGCTCCGAATAGCCCGAAAGCATGTTAAATACTGCTGTTGCATCCTCACCGATCTTTGCATTGCATGTCAACAGGCCACAGTCCGTATACAGCTTTGCCGTAGAATCGTTATAGTTTCCCGTGCCAAGATGTACATATCTGCGAATGCCTGTCTCCTCGCGCCGAACCACCAGTGTAATCTTACTGTGTGTTTTCAGTCCCAGAAGACCATAAATCACATGGCATCCCGCCTTTTCCAGCATCTTCGCCCAGACAATATTGTTTTCTTCGTCGAACCGTGCCTTTAATTCCACCAGTACGGAAACCTGCTTGCCGTTTTCCGCCGCCTGCGCCAGTGCCGCGATAATCGGAGAATTGCCGCTCACACGGTACAGCGTCTGTTTGATTGCCAGTACATCCGGATCCTTTGCTGCCTGTTGTACAAATTGCACGACCGGATCAAACGTCATATAAGGATGATGCAGTAAGATGTCTCCTTTTCGGATGTTTGTAAAAATGTCATCCTCATTCATCAGCGCCGGAACTGCTGCTGGAATGTATTTTGGAATTTTATACTCATCAAAGCCGTCGAGCCCATACATTTTCATTAAAAACGTCAGATCGAGCGGTCCCGGAATCCGGAACAGGTCGTCTTCATCGATGTCAAACTCTTTTTCCAGCATCTTCAGGAGCCGCTTATCCATCTTATCTTCCACTTCCAGACGGATCACTTCGCCCCACTGACGTTTTTTAAGCTGCTTCTGGATCTCTTTTAACAGGTCGGAAGCCTCATCCTCATCGATCGAAAGATCTGCATTTCGCATAACACGGTACGGATGCGCGCAGACCACATCGTAGCTTAAGAACAGCTTTCCAATGTTCCGCTCGATGATCTCCTCCAGAAGAATCACATACCGCTGTCCCGTCTTTTCATCCTGCGGAAGCAGAATAAAACGCGGCAGTACCGAAGGAACCTGAACCGTCGCAAATTCCAGTTCTTTCTCCTTTTCCTTCTCCTTGCCTTTCTTCTCTTTCTTATCCTCCGCACGGCTCAGAAGCGAATCCTCTTTCTTCTGCACCAGTGCACCGATATTCAATGTTTTGTTCCGGATCAACGGGAACGGGCGGGCCGAATCCATGGCCATCGGGGTCAGAACCGGGTAAATGTTTTCCTCAAAATAGGAATCCACATACTCCGCCTGCTCCTTCGTCAGCTTCTCGTGCTCACTGATAATCGTAAGGCCAACGTGCTCCAGAGACGGAACCGCCGAGCGATTGTACGTATTGTACTGCAGCTGCACTAGCTCATGCGTCCGTTTGCTGATCTCGGTAAGCTGCTCCTTCGCATCCATGCCGGACAGATCCTTTTTCGTATAGTTTGCATGCACCTGGTCTTTTAGTGAAGCCACACGAACCATATAAAACTCATCCAGGTTGGAGGAGGTAATGCTGATAAATTTCAGACGTTCAAACAGCGGAATACTCTTATCCCGCGCCTCGTTTAAAACACGCTCGTCGAAGCTGATCCAGCTCAATTCCCGGTTTCGAAAATATTCCGGTTTCTTATATGGTGTTATATCCATCTTGTTCGCCTCCTTACATCTGCCGTTTCATCTTAATAATCGGCTGTATGCTGAATACCTCATTGAAAAAATCTAATTTATCCTGGCACAGTCCCTGCTCCAGTGTGAAATCACGGTCAACCGTCAGAGACAGATGCAGTTCTCTCTCCTTTAAGGCAGCGCGGATCGACTGGATTTTCTGCAGGTGACTCCGATCTAGTGCATTCGCCAGACGGACGATTGCTGTCAGCTCCGATACGGTCAGATACTGTTCTGCACTAAGCGACGATTCCATCACCAGCTCATCGTAGGATGGAAGCACTGCCGTATTGTATTTTGCAATCAGTGCGACCATCTCCCGTTCAATATGGGACAGTCCGATGATTTCGTTTGACATGATAATATTATAGGAAGAATCCGCTACATTATTAAGGCTGATGTATTTTCCGACATCGTGCAGCATCACCGCCATCCGAAGCAGCAGCCGCTCGCGTTCTTTCATGCCGTGCATCTTTTTCGTCGCATCAAACATGGCAAGGGCCGTCATCTCCAGGTTCTGGACGTGCGGGCGATTCACCGCGTACCGTTTTCCGATATTTTTTGCCGCCATCAGAATATCATTTTCGAAATTATGACCGCCTTTCAGCAGTTTCATCTGCTCCGCATACTCGTATGCAATACCACGTGTCATATGCACGCCCGGAATCCAGATATGCTCCGCACCCATCATATCAATCAGACATTTATAAATCACAGCAGACGGGTACATCAGTGAAGCGTTTTCCAGCGGAATACCAAGTTTTACAGCAAGCTCCATCGGTGACTGACGGATAATTTTCTCATACCAGGTATTAAAGTTTTCACGGGAAATGATTTTTGTCGTTTTTTCTTCGATATTCTGATAAACACTGTCGGTGAAAACATCGCCGATCAGCATAATGTTTTCGATTTTACGGTCTTTCAGATACATCTTTTTAAAGCTCGATACTTCATTCCAAATCAGCTCTTCGACCATCTCTTCGTAATGTTCCGTCTCACTCTGAATTCCGGCAAGACGCTCGCGGATGCGAAGACTTCCCATGCGGATGTTCTGTGTTGTGACAAGTGCATCCTTGTCGAACAGGGAAATCTGAAAACTGCCACCGTCAAGATCGAGAATCGCAGTTCCCTTTTCAATGATCTTGTTAAAATTGTCCTCCATCGCCGCGAGCGCTTTATAGCTAAGAAAACGCTGCTCCGAGTTGGAGAGAACAGTGACAGAAAAACCGGTCAGCTGATGAATTTTTCCAAGGACATAGAGACTGTTCGACGCCTCACTGATCGCACTGGATGCCGTTGCACGGTAATCGTCCACGCGATAGCCTTCCATAATCCGCACAAAATCTGCGAGTACACGGCACAGCTCTTCTTCCATTTCAGGGCGAATTTTTCCCAACGTGTACGTATCTTTTCCAAGCTCCATCCGATGACAGATCTTATCCACGCTTCGGATTCCCTGTTTTTTGGAGATCTCGAAAATCTCCAGAATGACGTCGTAGCTGCCGATATCAATGGCAGCAAATGTGGAATACTGCATATATGCTTTTCCTCCTTCTTTTTCAAAGGATATCCCAAAAAGCCCGCTCCCAATACCAAGCGGACTTTTTGACCTTTTTCTTTTTACTGTTTTCCGAGCAGATAATCGATAAACTGCTGTGCGGTACGGCCGGACAGACCGCCGTGGGACAGTTCCCATTTGTTCGCTTCTGCCAAAAGCTCTTCCTCACGCAGCGTCACGCCGTATCGTTCGGCCAGTGTGGAAACAATCTTCTGGAATTCTTTCTTATCCGGTGCACCAAAATAGATGCTGACGCCGAAACGGTATACCAAGGATAGTTTCTCCTGTACGGTGTCGGAAGTATGCATATCCTGTCTTGTTCCTTCTTTATCACTGTAATCCTCTTTAATCAGATGGCGACGATTGGAGGTTGCATAAATAAGAATATTGTCCGGACGTTTTTCCAGGCCTCCCTCAATGACAGCTTTCAGGTATTTGTACTCAATCTCAAACTCTTCAAAGGAAAGGTCATCCATGTAAATAATGAATTTATAATTTCTGTTTTTGATCTGTGCAATCAGCTCATTTAGATCCTGAAACTGATGCTTGTAAACCTCGATCATTCGCAGTCCCTGATCGTAATATTCATTCAGGATGCCCTTGATGCTGGAGGATTTTCCGGTTCCGGCATCACCAAAAAGCAGACAGTTGTTTGCTTTCTTGCCCTCGACAAACGCTTTCGTGTTGTCGATCAGCTTCTGCTTTGGAATTTCGTAGCCGACAAGATCAGAAAGGCGCACATCCGGAATGTTGGTAATCGGGATAATCTCAACGTTCTCTCCTGTATGCGCAATACGAAATGCCTTGTGAAGTCCCAGTTTTCCCACTCCGAAATCTTTGTAAAACTGAACCATATCAGCCATAAATTCATCTGCGGATGCAGCCTTTGCCAGACGGATGGCCAGCTCACAGATACGATCCCGGACTTCTTTGTTGAATAGTTTATTCGGGCTGTCCGTGTTCTCATAGGAACTGATGACAGAGGCATCGCCGGACTCAAAAATCTCATCAAAAACACAGATATCGAAATCGAACAGCTCTTTGAAACGGACAAAATCATGTTTTGCCATCTGGTTGATGCTTCCCTCGACTTTTCCGACAATCTCGCAGGAGGTAGAAAATGCATTTTCTTTGTTGACCAGAAGATATGTCAGATAATCGTGCCAGAGATTTCCGGAGAAGCCGTAGCGGTTTGCCATCTCGACAAGGCGGTTCAGTGCCTCATAAAACTGCGGCTCATATGCGCTCATATTCTCACGGAACCGGCGGTCCTTCAGGGAAATCTGAGCATTGACCAGTTTTTTGTAGGTCTCCACCAGTATCGTCATATCGCGCAGTACCTCCCCCTCTGCGAAATCGCGGTAGAGGATACATTCTTCTATTCTAATCATCTTTTGTCTCTTCCTTCCTGTCATTTTTCATTTTATTTATGCGAAAAGGCCGCTTGGTACGGCCCTCTCTTCTGGATTAATAATTTCCGAAAATCCGGAATTTCGCGGATTCTGCCTGCAATCCGCGCAGTGCGTTTTTGACTGCCGGATCGCTTAAGTTCCCCTCGAAATCCACGAAGAAACGGTACTCCCATTTCCGCTGCGGAATCGGGCGGGACTCGATTTTGGTCATGTTCAGATCGTTGTAAATAAAATGTGCCAGTGCGTTGTAAAGAGAACCGCTCTGATGCGGCAGTTCCATGCATACGCTGATTTTCTGTGCATCTTTTACAAAGCGTTTCTGCCCAGAAATGATAACAAAGCGTGTCGTATTTCCCTGGGCATCAAAAATACCTTCTTTTAAGATCTGCAGTCCGAAATGCTCTGCAGCGTACGGACTTCCGACGGCTGCCATCGTAAGATCACCGCTCTCGGATACTTCTTTTGCAGCGGCGGCTGTATTGAGACGCTCTTCCGTCTTCCAGTTTTCATTGGAATCCAGGAAACGGCGGCACTGCGCCAGCGCCTGCGGATGGGAAATCACGGTGCGGATCTCCTCAGCCTTTGCTCCCGGCAGTGCCATCAGCACATGCTCCACCGGCAATTCCTGCTCACCGACGATGTAGTGCGGATATTCCACCAGAAGATCATAAATATCGGATACAATGCCTGCTGTGGAGTTCTCGATCGGAAGCACGGCATAATCGGCTTCGCCCCTCGTAATCGCCTCCATCGCCTCTTTCCAGGTATCTACGTGAAAGCTTGTAATCGTATCATCGAAAAATTCTTTCATCGCACCGAAACTGTAGGCGCCCTCCACACCCTGGAAAACAACTCTTTTGCCGTGTGTCGGGAGGTGGTCAACCTGCGTGTAATCGGTCATCTCCTCGCCGCCGTTTTCTGTCAGCAGCTGATACTGACGCTTCCGGCTGATCGACATGATCTGCTGGAACAGCTCCTGGATGCCTTTTATATTGAATGCATTTGTTCCCTCGCCTGTCAGCTTTTCCAGCTTCTGGCGCTCACGTTCCGCATCAAAAACGGCTTTTCCTGTCTCTATCTTGTACTGCGCAACCTCCGCCGTCAGCGCCATCCGGTGCTGGAACAGGCGGACGATCTCGTCATCGGTGGCATCGATCTCGTCGCGGATTTTTCCTAAGTCTAGCATATCTGGTCCTCCTGATACTCTGCATTTGTTGCAGATATCAATATTTTACTCCATCTCCGTTTAATTTACAAGAAAAGATCTTCCGAAATTCGGCTTTTGTACAATCTTTTTCCTTTTTGACTGCTATTTCACTTTATTTTTTCACATTTCATATTACTCTGCTTTTCGACCTTTTTCCTGCCATTTTTTATCTTGCATTTATCCTGTTTTTGTGTTAAGGTGGAACACAGAAAAAATAAGTTACTGTTCACTCAGCAGGGAAACACCTGCTGTTTCGCTGCGTAAGAAAGTGATTCAGGCGTGAGCAGCCCTCCTTTTGCGAAGCAAAACTTTAAATGAGGGCTGCGAATGTTACCGTTCGCAGGGAACCTGTGAACGGTAACAAAAATAAGGATCTTCATAGGAGGTAATATATGCGACACTTAATGAGTCCCCTTGATTTCTCGGTCGAAGAACTGGATCAGTTAATGGATCTGGCGAACGATATTGAAAAGAACCCGGAGAAATATGCACATGCCTGCGATGGCAAAAGACTTGCTACTTTATTTTATGAACCAAGCACACGCACCCGTCTCAGCTTTGAGGCTGCCATGATGAATCTTGGCGGTACTGTTCTTGGTTTTTCTTCTGCCAATTCTTCTTCCGCTTCCAAAGGTGAAAGCGTAGCCGACACCATCCGCGTGGTATCCTGCTTTGCAAATATTTGTGCCATGCGTCATCCGAAAGAAGGCGCTCCGCTCGTTGCATCGATGTACTCCCGTATTCCTGTGATCAACGCAGGTGATGGCGGACATCAGCATCCGACGCAGACTCTTACCGATCTTCTCACCATCCGTTCTTTAAAGGGTCGCCTGAACAATCTTACCATCGGCTTCTGCGGTGATCTTAAATTCGGCAGAACGGTTCATTCCCTGATTGAAGCGCTGGTTCGTTATACCGGCATTAAAATTGTATTAATCTCCCCGGAGGAGCTTCGTCTCCCGGATTACATCCGTGATGATGTGCTGCGGGCGAACAATGTTCCATTTGAGGAAGTTATTAAAATGGAAGATGTTCTCCCGAAGCTGGATGTTCTTTATATGACCCGTGTCCAGAAAGAACGTTTCTTCAACGAGGATGATTACATCCGCATGAAGGATTTCTATATTCTGGATCAGTCCAAAATGGATCTTGCTTCTCCGGAAATGCTGGTTCTGCATCCGCTGCCGCGTGTCAATGAGATCTCCGTTGACGTGGATAATGACCCGCGCGCTGCTTACTTTAAACAGGTTCAGTACGGTGTTTATGCACGTATGGCCCTGATTCTGACGCTGCTGAACATCAAAGTCGATTAAGAAAGGAGCATCTTTCGCTATGCTGAACGTAGGACGTATTGAAGAGGGCTTCGTGCTCGACCATATTAAAGCAGGAAAGGCTATGACCATTTACCATGATCTGGGACTGGACAAGCTGGACTGTACCGTAGCCATTATTAAAAATGCCAAAAGTGAAAAAATGGGAAAAAAGGACATTCTGAAAGTTGAGTGTTCGGTTGATAAGATGGATCTTGACATCTTAGGCTTTATCGATCACAATATCACTGTCAATGTCATTAAAGACGGCGAGATTACGGAGAAAAAAGAACTTCATCTGCCGAAACAGGTGGTTGATGTGATTAAATGTAAAAACCCGCGCTGTATCACCTCTATTGAGCAGGGATTAAAACATGTCTTTATCCTGGCTGACCCGGAAAAAGAGGTTTACCGTTGCAAATACTGTGATGAGAAGTATACAGGAAACAGAAATAAATAAGAGCTGTACGGCAAAGCGCCCGGAACCACGTTCGGTTTCGGGCGCTTTCTTTTATCTTTCCTATGCAGTTTTTGCTTCTTTCGAACCGAGGCACACAATCAGCCAGCCGATGAAGGCCGCAAGAGATGCGCAGATCAGCATCGCGCCAACACCGGCTGCATCGATAAGCCAGCCGCCAAACAGGGAGCTCATTACATTTCCTGCGGTGATGGTCATCGCCATATATGCCTGTCCTTTAATCGAATCCTGCGGCTCCATGATGCCGTCCACGTAATAGACGCAGGCGACGTTGATCAGCGCCCAGCCGAACATCTGGAACGGCTGAACAGCGTAGTATGTCGGAATATTAAAGGCCAGGAAGGTTCCTATGCTTTTCAGGACAAAAAACAGGCCGGAGAGACGGAGCCAGAAAACACTGCTCTTCTTTTTCAGCAGATAGCCGAACAGAAACATCGTTGGCAGCTCGGAAACTGCAGAGATGGTCATCGCATTTCCCATCTCACCGCTGCCACCACCTTTTGCCATTGCAATCTGATAATTGAAGCTGTTAATCAGGCTATGTGACATAAAGATCAGAATGCAGCCAAGCAGTACTACCACGAAGGACGGATACCGTTTCAGAAAATCGACCGGACCGGCTGCTCCTGTCTCTTCTTTTTCTGCTTCTGCTTTTTTCCTGTCCTTTTTAAACGGAAAGCGAAATACACAGATGAGGAAAAGAATGGTCAGTGCGATAGCCCAGATCGGAATCATGTCTGCTCCAAAGGATGCGGTCAGCCGGCCGAGCAGCCATGATGCAATCGCATATGCAACGGAACCCATGCCGCGCCCGATTCCGTAATCAAGTTCCTCTCCCTGGCGGATCGTCTCCATACCAAGAGAATTAACGAACGGAATCATCAGCATCAGCATCGTAATGCTTGCGCCGTACAGCAGTGTCCTTACCACCATAGAACTGCTTTCTGCCGTTGCAGCAAGGGAAATGATAAGAACAAGCTGAATCAGGTTCGCTCCAAGGAGCATTGTTCGTACGGACGGGCTTTCCGGCCGATCTGCGTAGGATGCCAGCGCAGGCTGCAGAACCGCTGACACGATACAGCCAACTGCCGTCAGAAGGCCGATTTGTGTGTTTGTGAAGCCTTTTTCAAGAAGATAAACGCTGGCATACCCCATCAGTGCCGCGTATCCCATCCAGTAGCAGCCCTGAATCGTGCCGTAGCGCACGGACAGGTGTTTTTTCATGTTTTTGTCCCCCTTTTTCTACAACTTTTCCCTTATCGTAGCGTATTCTGCAGAAAATAGCAACTCAAAATCAACAATAAAACTATTTGGAATTTTTTCGAAATGCTTATTGACTTTTCGCTTTCCATGTGATAAAAAGTATTTAGATGAATTTCTAATTAATTTGCATTCATACTGCCGGAAAGGAGGTTTCCATGGCATTCGCAGAAACGTTTAAAGCTCTCTCCGATCCTGTCCGGCGAAGGATTCTGGAGCTTCTGAAAAACGAAAGACTTTCTGCCGGGGAGATCGGATCGCACTTTGATATGGCAGGTGCAACCATCTCCTACCATCTCGGTATTCTGAAAAAAGCAGACCTTGTGCTGGAATCCCGGGAGAAAAATTTTATTTATTATGAACTCAACACTTCCGTCCTGGAAGAAATCATGCTCTGGATTTCAGAGCTCAAAGGAGGCACTTCTGATGTGGAAAAAATATAAAACAACACTGATTCTGACAACACTCATTTCTCTTTTTCCGATGGTGATCGGACTTCTGCTCTGGAATCGCATGCCGGACACCATTGCCACCCATTTTGGCACAAACAATGTTCCAAACGGCTGGAGCAGCAAAACGATGGCAGTGATCGGTATTCCTCTGTTTCTTGCCGCTCTGCAGATTTTTACCGCTGTTCTCACTTTTTCTGATCCGAAGCGGCAGAACATCGGCCCGAAGATGATCCGTCTTGTTCTGTGGATCATACCTGTAACCTCTCTGATCGTCTGCTGCTCCATCTACGCAAACGCAGTCGGCATCGCAGTTGATATCGGTTTTGTTAGCAATGGGATTGTCGGCCTTCTCTTTATTCTCATCGGCAATTACATGCCAAAATGCAAACAGAACTACACAACCGGCATCAAGGTTCCATGGACCCTTCACAGTCAGGAAAACTGGAACCGCACTCACCGCCTCGCCGGCTGGGTTTGGATCATCGGCGGCGTTGCCATGATCGTAAACAGCTTTCTGCAGCTTGAATGGATTTTATTTCTCACGATCGCAGCGCTGGTTTTGATTCCGATCGGATATTCCTTTCTCCTGTTTAAAAAAGGAATCTAAACCCGGAGAATTTTTTATAAGAAAATTCAACGAAGTTTCCTGTTTAAAAAAGCTTCTGTTCTTCCCTTTTTCCGGGAGGAACAGAAGCTTTTTTATTTCGCGATTTTTATATCTATAAGGAAATGATTCCTATTTTTATACTTATTCTATTGGATGCAGATTTTTCAATGATACATCAAGAATCGGTGCAGAATGCGTCAGTGCACCGCTGGAAACATAGTCTACGCCGGTGTCGAGGATAGTGGCGATATTTTCTTTTGTCACATTTCCGGAGCACTCGGTTTTTGCTCTGCCGTTGATGACGGCTACCGCCTCTTTCATCTGCGCCGGAGTCATATTGTCGAGCATGATAATGTCGGCACCTGCATCTGCTGCTTCGCGGACCATATCGAGGTTTTCACACTCGACTTCAATCTTACGCACAAACGGAGCATAATCGCGTGCCATCTCGATCGCTTTTGTGACACTGCCTGCAGCTCCAATATGGTTGTCCTTTAACAGAACGCCGTCGGACAGATTGTAGCGGTGATTCTGGCCGCCACCGATTTTGACTGCATATTTTTCAAAAATACGCATATTCGGGGTCGTTTTTCTGGTATCGAGAAGGGTCGTTTTGGAACCTTCGAGCAGCTTCGCAACGCTTCTCGTATACGTTGCGATTCCGCTCATCCGCTGCAGATAATTGAGCGCGGTTCTCTCACCGGACAGCAGAACACGGATATCGCCGTTTACGGTTGCGAGCAGATCGCCTTTTTTGACTTCATCGCCGTCTTTCACATACGGAATAATCTCGGTTTTCTCATCGAGCAGCGTAAATACTCTTGCAAATACTTCCATACCGGCAATGACGCCGTCCTGTTTGCAGAGAAGCTGTACCGTTCCCTGGCAGGCTTCTGGCATGACAGCATTCGTGGTTACATCTTCACTGGAGATATCTTCCTGCAGCGCCAACAGCAGCAGATTATCCACATTTAGTGTTCTTGTGATTGGATTCATATTTGTCTTCCTTTCTGATCGCATCCCAGATGCTCTCTTTGCAGCGTTCTGCATATTCTTCCATATCCTGGTAATCTTCTTTTCTAATATCGTACCGTTTTGCAAGGAGCTTCCATTCATCTTCCTTCGGCTCCGTTGCCGTTTCTTTGCGGTCTGCGTTCTCTACAAGACCCTCTGCGGCCCATTCGGCAGCCATCTTCTTTGCCGCGCGCTCTGCGAATACAAGGCTCTCCAGCAGAGAATTGCTTGCCAGACGGTTTGCACCGTGCACGCCGTTGCAGCTCGTCTCACCTGCTGCATACAGATGATCCATCGTCGTTTCGCTATTGCTGTCTACCTTGACGCCGCCCATAAAGTAATGCTGTGCCGGTACAACCGGAATCGGTTCTTTCGTGATATCGTATCCCTCTTCCAGGCATTTCTGGTAAATATTCGGGAACCGTTCTTTTACATCGAGCGGAATCGTTTTCAGGGAAAGCCATACGTGCTTCGTGTGGTCCTTTTCCATCTGACGGTGGATCTCACGGGATACCATGTCACGCGGCTGCAGTTCATCGGTGAAACGCTCGCCATTTTTATCGAGCAGTACAGCGCCCTCTCCGCGGACAGATTCGGAAATCAGGAAACGGCGGCCTTTCTTTTGGGAATACAGCGTTGTTGGGTGAATCTGTACGTAATTGACATTTTTCAGTGCTACGTTCCTGTGGATCGCAATTGCAAGTGCATCTCCTGTCAGATGCGGGAAGTTCGTAGAATTGTCATAAATTCCGCCAATACCGCCGCACGCCCAGATCACATCCCTGGCATAAACCGGAACCAGCTTTCCTTCTTCATCCCGGATCAGAACACCCTCGCAGCCATTTTTGCCGGAAAGAATATCACACATTTCCGTGTGCGCAAGAAGCGTCACGTTCGGCAGCTTTTTTACCTGCGCGAGAAGCTTGCTCGTAATCTCCTTTCCGGTTACATCGTCGTGGAACAGGATGCGGTTGGTAGAATGTGCGCCTTCTTTCGTATAGCAGAGTTCTCCGTTCTCATCGCGACGGAAATCCACACCCCAGGCAATGAGCTGATTGATAACATTTCGGGAAGAACGGATCATAATGTCGACGGATTCCGGCGTATTTTCATAGTGCCCGGCATGCATCGTATCTTCATAGAACGCATCGTAATCGCTCTCGTTTTTCAGAACACAAATACCGCCCTGTGCGAGGAAGGAGTCGCTGTCCTCGGTATCTGCTTTTGTTATCATCAGAATATCGGCTTCCTGGGGCAGATGAAGTGCCGTAAAGCATCCTGCCACACCGCATCCTACAATCACTGCATCATAATACTTTTTCATTTCGTTTCCTCTTTTCCGCTTCTGCGTTCTGCTTATTTTGTTACTTTGCAAGCTCGAGCATTCTTAACAGCGGCGCATGTGCGTCTGAAATTTCCTGTTCGCTTAACAGAACTTCATTCTCCTCGTTTTCCAGTGCTTCTATTAATTTGTCCAATGTTACTTTTTTCATATTTGGGCAGATCTGCGTATTTCCCACTGCATAAAACTTCTTATCCGGGCAGCGCTTTTTCAGCTCCGCGAAAACACCAAGCTCGGTTGCAACGAGAAACTCGGTATCTTTACTTGCCTCGGCATATTTGATGATGCCTGCGGTGCTTCCGACATAATCGGCAAGTGCAACGACTTCACTTCTGCACTCCGGGTGAACGAGAAGCTTTGCCTGCGGGCGCGCTTCCTTTGCAGCCTTTGCGGCTTCCGGGCGGATGGCAGCATGTACGTGGCAGAAACCGTCATTTAAGATGATATGTTTCTCCGGCACCTGCTCAGCCACATAGGTACCAAGATGCTCATCAGGGATAAAGAAGATGTCGTGGTTCGGCAGTTCTTTTACAATTTTTACTGCGTTGGAGGAGGTGACACAGACGTCGGAATGACTTTTTAATTCCGCGGTGGAATTGACATAGCATACGACAGCCACATCCGGGTACTCTTGCCGGACTTCCTTGATTTTTTCAATCGCTGCCATGTGAGCCATCGGACAGTCGGCATGCAGATCTGGGAGCAGTACTTTTTTGCCCGGGTTTAAGATTTTGGCGCTCTCACCCATGAAACGAACGCCGCAGAGAACGATGACACTGGCGTCCACTTTCGTCGCCATGTCGCTTAAGTAATACGAATCCCCGATGTAATCGGCAATTTCCTGCACCTCATCCGGCACGTAATAGTGTGCCATGATGACAGCGTTTTTTTCTTTCTTTAATGCTTCCAGCTTTTCTCTTCTGGTATCCATTGGTTTTGTTTCCTTCCTATTTTTACTATAACGATTCAGAACCCTGAATCGTGATATTTTTTTAACACTTTAGCGCTTAGTATACCACAACTTTTGTCATGTGACAAGACAGTTGTAATATCCATTGTACATTTTTTTCTTTCCTGCCTTTCCCTTCCCTGTAGTCTATCATAGGAAGTACTTGTCTAAGATACAAAAATCTGTGACGCAGTAATTCACGTTCTGCAGTGCTGAAGTTTTGCATTATTTTCTGGGACTGCTATAAAAAACACCCGGAAGTTTGACGGTTGAATAATGATCTACAAAAAAAAACGGCCACAATACCCATATTTACTGGGTTTGTAACCGTTTTATCACCATACAGCTGTCAAAGACGGGATTCTATCATTTCACCTCTGGTATCTCACTATTTACCATTTCTTCCGCCGTATCTTCTTCTATTTCTGTCTTTGTCACCTGTTTGATATGCTTTTTTTTCAGATGCAGATATACGAATTCCCGAAAAATAGTATAGAACACGGAAAGCAACGGAATAAAAACAAGCATACCTATAATTCCCATAAGATTTCCGCCGATCGTAACTGCTGCAAGAACCCAAATCGATGGAAGCCCTACAGACTCACCCACAACATGAGGATAGATCAGATTTCCCTCGATCTGCTGCAGCACCAGAAATACTATAATAAATAAAATTGCCTGTTTCGGATTTACCATAAAGATCAAAAAGCTTCCCACTGCACACCCGATGAAGGCTCCGAAAATCGGGATCAATGCCGTAAACGCAATTAAAACTCCAATCAAAAGTGCATATGGCATCCTCAAAATGCTCAATATCACAACAAACATACAGCCAAGGATCACGGCTTCCAGACACTGACCTGTAAGAAAATTTGCAAATGTCTGATAAGTCAGAGAGCAGACTTTAAGAAAAGCATCTGCTTTTTCCTTTGGAAGAAAAGCGAAAAATACTTTTCGAATCTGCACCTGCAGCGTTTCCTTCTGAAAAAGGACATAGCAGGCAAAGGAAAATGCAACAAAAAAGGCTGCCAATCCACTAACTATGGAACCCACTGCTGACATTGTGATATTCATCATATTTCCTGCACCATTTCCAAGTAGGCTTATCCCCCACTTGATCGCCTGATCCGGATTAAACTGTACCTGATCTACAAGCTTCATGATTTCCTGGTTATTATGGGAAAACTCCCGGATCCAGCTTTGCATCTGCGGAATAAAATCAGCGATACTCATCATCAGGGTTCCTATTGTCCGCGTAAGCTGCGGAATCACACCAAACATCACCAGTACAATCACGCCAACCGCAAATACGATCGTGAGGAACAGGCTTATCGGTCTTGCCAGTTTTTCGACTATCTTATTTTCTTTTTTTGCCCTTCCAAAAATTTTCTTTTCCAAAAAGCTCATTGGCACGTTGGTCACAAATGCGATCGCTCCGCCAAGTACAAATGGAAATACGATCCCCCATATTGCTTTCAACACATCGAGTACCACATTAAACTTCCACAGTGCGACCACAAGAAATGCTGTAAACACAATAAGTTCCCGGATTTTTTTTACAGATTTTTTACTTATATCCACTATCATTCTCCTCTTTTTCTTAATTTCATGCGTATCCATTTAAGTAGCTGAATAATCGGAAAACTTGCAAACGCAAATTTTCAAACTCAAATTACTCCCCTTTATTAGACCTAATCGTATAACAGAATCGGTACCTCTGTCAAGATTTTTGAAATTATATTTAAAGTATAATAAGATATAGTCGCTATTTTCTTTCTTGCCTTTTCCCTTCCCTATGGTCTATAATAGAAAGTACTTGTCTAAGATACGAAATTGCTGATAAAGGAGCATTCTATATGAACAAAAAGGAAATTGCCGAAATTAAAAAACTGTTTACCCCATCCCACTGTGCGATCACGCGAATCTGCGGATGCTATGTGGATGCGGAAAAGAATATTAAGACAAAATTAAAAGAAGCGTTTCTCTCTCTCGAAGAGGAAGAAATGTTTAAGTATTTTAAGATTTTTAAAAGCACCCTCTCCGGTACCATCGGAAAGAATCTGCTGAATATGGAGTTCCCGCTCTCCCAGGAAAGTGAGGGCGGCACACAGGAGTTTCTCTTAAAACTCCGCAACAGTGAGCTGAAGGACGAAGCGCTGATTGATGAATTTTATGAAAAGGTGATGGCGGATTATCTCTATCCGGAAAACTACTATATTATTCTGATCCATGGTGCATACGATGTACCGGGACGCGCTTCTGATAATCTGGATATGGACGATGCTTCCGATTACGTCTATGAATTTATCCTCTGCAGCATCTGCCCGGTAAAACTCGACAAACCGGGTCTCTGCTACAATGTGTCCCACAATACGATTGAAAACCGCGTGCAGGACTGGGTGGTCGGCGCACCGGAAAACGGTTTTCTCTTCCCGGCCTTCACAGACCGCAACACGGATATCCACAATCTGCTGTATTTCACGAAAAACGCAGAGATGGATCAGCCGGACTTTCTCGACCACTTCCTGGGCTGTCAGGCGCCGCTTTCCGCGAAATCTCAGAAAGAAACGTTTCAGTCTATTATAGAAGAAACTCTCGATTCCGCCTGTGATTTTTCTACTGTTATGACCATTCAGGAGAACTTAAATACCATGATTGAAGAGCGGAAAGACGATCCGGAACCGGTGGTGCTCGATAAACACGAGGTAAAACGTCTGCTCGCCAGCAGCGGCGTACCGAATGAACAGCTTGACGAGTTCGACGAGAAGTACGAATCCATTGCGGATGAGAAAGCAAGCTTCGTTGCCTCGAACGTGGCCAGTACACGGAACTACGAGATCCGCACCCCGGATGTTATCATCAAAGTCAGCCCGGAAAAGGCCCAGCTCATCGAAACCCGTACGATCGACGGAACACCGTATATTCTGATCGAGGCAGCCGATGAAGTGGAAATCAACGGAATTCTTTTAAAACCGTCACGGCCATCCGATGCGGATGATACCGAATTTTAACAGCCAAATGACAGCGAGTCTTTCTCATTGTCCGAAAAAAAAAGCGGCAGTCCCAGACAAAAGGGCTGCCGCTTTTTCTTCCTTTTATTTATGCTTAGCAGAGTGCTTTTCCAAGTGCAATGCATGCTGCCTCAGCTTCATCATCTGGCGCGTCTGCGCAGATCACGCTGTCGCATACCAGCTCGGCGCCATCATTTTTGCAGCTTTCTTCCCAGGTGCGCATCCACTCGCCGTCTCCCCATCCATAGGAACCGAACAGAGCGATTTTCTTTCCGGAGAGTTTGGATTCACATGCGGAGAACATTGGCTCGAACTCGGTATCTTCCAGCTCTTCTGCCCCCATAGCCGGGCATCCGAAAGCGATTGCATCGTATGCATCTACATCATCCGCAGAGAAATCTGCGCAAGTCAGAACAGAAACTTCTGCGCCTGCCTCTTTTGCTCCCTCTGCTACTTTCTGTGCCATCATTTCTGTGTTGCCGGTTCCACTCCAATAAACTACTGCTACTTTGCTCATGTTTCAAATCCTTCTTTCTTTATTTTCTGATTCCGGGGGATTTTTCTTTCCCCGATCCTACTGCCCTTTTTATGGTATGCAGGATTTTATGTTAAACAGCTACGGTGAGCTGTAAAACGCTTCTTCCCTGCTTCCAGAGACGCAGATACACGTTTCTGCATTTCTGATAGCGCTGAAATGTTTTCTGTGTTTCGCACTCATTGCAATAGACCTTCCAGCATCCCTTGCATTTATAATTGTGGCCTTTGTTCTCAATAAAACCGATCACATCACCGAGCGGATAGTTGAGAAACACACCGATCTCATGCGGAAATCCTTCTTTACACTCTGCTACCCGGGTTTTCAGGCGATTCAGTGCATAGGCAATGTCTGTATTTTCATATCCATAGGATTTTAAAAACGCTGCATTCTCCGGATTTTCCAGCTCCTTCTGGAGAAGCCCTTCACGGTACACATAGACCAGTGCTCTCGTCTCATGCTCCCGCAATACAAAGATGTGAATTCCTTTTGGTTCCAGACAGGCACTCCAGTATGAAATCTGATCTTCCAGTTCTTCTTTGGATGAAAATGTCATATTACATAAATTTGCGGCTTTGATGGAAGCCAGCGTTGCCGAACAGTGTTCGATCAGAAATCTCTCAATCATGCCTTTTACGTCTCCTTCTTACATTGCTGCTGCGCAGTGCTCATCTAATACCGAGCGAAGTGCGGTGGCACTGCTGGTATGGATTCTTGCGATCGGAATATTGTTTTTCTTTGCTTCCTGGGAAGCAGTGATGACCATTTTGTGGGATACGGTGTTGGTAAAGAGAATCATCAGATCCGGATTCCCAATTTTTTTCTTAACGGAGCCATGCTCTTTCGGGAACACCTTTGCTTTACATCCATAGTCTTTACAGATATCTGTATATTGACACACCATTCTTTCATTTCCACCGATAATTACGACACTCATCTTCTCTACCTGCCTTTCTGTTGTTATCTTATGCTACTTGAAATTAGTTTATTCTAACTCCTGTGTTTTAAGAAAGAATCCCTCTACCGGGATCCCGTATGATTTTTGGTTTTATCCGTTGTACTTTAGTTAGCTATATCTAACTGTTGGGTATATCATACCGTTTTTGTCGGATTTTGTCAAGGATATCCTGCAAATTTTTCCGGCTTTTCTTGAGAAAATTGTATCATTTTCTTTTTCACATCACGCTGGTGAAAGAATATTCGCAATGGAAGCAGAGACTTTCCCTGCTTTTGTTAAAAAGCCGCTGGAATCTTAAGAAGAAGACTCCGGCGGCTTTCCCGTTGCTATTCTGTTCTGTTTTTTATACCGGCTCGTCCAGCAGGTTACCCATACTCTTTAAGCCAATGTAAAGAGTAGATGTATTGTGAAGCAGTGCGGAAGTGGTTGGCTGTAAAATACCGCCCACGCCGAGCAGAATCAGTCCGGCATTGAACGTAACGATAAAGCGGTAATTCTTATGAATCCGTTTCATCAGACGGTTGCTCAGCATACGAAGCACCAGAATTTCTGCCAGATCGTCTGCGGCAACGGTGATATCCGCGATCTCACGCGCAATCTCTGCGCCCTCGCTGATGGCGATTCCAACGTCTGCGGCAGAAAGTGCCGGTGAATCGTTAATACCGTCACCGATCATAATGACTTTACGTCCCTCTGCTTTTTCTTTCTCCACAAAGTTTGCCTTATCCTCCGGCAGTACCTCAGCATAGTACTCGTCCACGCCGACCTTCTTCGCGATCGCTTTTGCCGTGCGCTCGCTGTCTCCGGTCATCATGACGATCTTTTTCAGACCTGCTTTTTTCAGCTGACGGATAATTTCGGCCGCCTCCGGACGAAGCGGATCCTCAATGCAGATAACTGCTGCAAGTACACCTTCTAAGGCAAGATAGAGATGAGAATACTCCTCCGGCAGATGACGGAACTTCTCTTCCATTCCTTCCAGAATGATACTGTTCTCATCCTCAAATACGAAGTGATAACTTCCAATAATCGCTTTTTCGCCATTGATCGTTGTAGAAATACCGTGTGCAACGATATATTCTACTTTGGAGTGCATCTCCTCGTGATCCAGATGTTTCTCTTTTGCCGCGTCTACTACGGCTTTTGCCATGGAATGCGGAAAATGCTCTTCCAGGCAGGCTGCGATGCGCAGAAGCTCATCCGGGCTCTTTGTTTCGCTGAAGGATACCACCTCTGCTACGGTCGGCTGCGCTTTTGTCAGTGTTCCGGTCTTATCGAAAACGATCGTATCCGCTTCCGCCACAGCCTCCAGGAATTTACCGCCCTTTACGGTGATCTTGTGCTGGTTTGCCTCGCGGATTGCAGAGAGAACGGAAATCGGCATGGCAAGTTTTAACGCACAGGAGAAGTCTACCATCAGAATAGAGAGTGCTTTCGTTGCATTTCTGGTCAGAAGATACGTCAACGCCGTTCCGCCAAGGGAATACGGTACAAGACGGTCTGCCAGATGCTCTGCCTTGCTCTCCAGTCCGGATTTCAGTTTCTCGGACTCTTCGATCATCGCGGTAATCTTCTCGTAACGGCTGGATCCGCCGGTCTGCTTCACAAGAATGGTAAGCTCGCCCTCCTCAAGAACCGTTCCCGCATAGACAACGGAACCTAAGGTACGGCGTACCGGAACAGATTCTCCGGTCAGAGAAGCCTGGTTTACCATACCCTCGCCGTTGGATACCTCGCCGTCGAATGGAATCAGATTTCCCATATGTACGACAATCTCGTCGCCCGCAACAATTTTTTCAGACGGAACGAGAATTTCCTGGCCGTCTTTTTTCAGCCATACCTTTCCGACGTTCAGCGACATGCTGCGTGCCAGATCTCCGACGGATTTTTTATGCGTCCATTCCTCAAGCAGCTCTCCTACGCCGAGCAGGAACATGACAGAGCCTGCGGTTCCATAGTCGCCGCGGAGCATCGAAACACCGATTGCGGTTGCATCAAGAACCGGAACTTCGATCTTTCCCTGTGCCAGTGTCTGGATTCCTTTCCAGATATATTTTACGGAAACAACCGTAGTATAGATGGCACGGATCGGTGCCGGAAGAAGCCATTTTCTTCCAAAGTGGTAAATCACTTTGCTGATCAGCTTTTCCTGATATTCGTTGTTTAACGCTCTGCCGGAGCTCTCAAGCAGTCCGGTCGGCAGCTCTACTTCCTCGTAGTGGAAGAGCTGTATCATCCGAATCACAGCGGCTCGTTCTCCCTCGTAACAGATCACGGCATCGCCGGTTCTGTCATATACCTTCGCGAAAGATACCTGGTTCTGATTCTGCAGATAGTACAGCAGTGTCTCTGCCTGTACGGAGGACATGCGCTTCTGTGCCAGATGGATTCGGATTCTGCCTCTGCTTTCGTGTTTAATATAAAATTTCAAATCTTATGCCTCCTAGAAAAACACCTGCAGAGAATTCTGCAGGCGTTTTGTTTTTTCCGTATGAATACGACGTAAATCAGATGTTGCTGTGTACAGCTTATGCCTCAACCGTATCCTCTGCTTCTGCTTCAACAGCTTCCTCTGCTGTCTCTTCAGCTACATCCTCTACTGCCTCTTCTGCTGCTTCACGCTCTTCGTTGATCTGTTTTGCGTCAGCATAGATGTCCTCCGCATTCTCCTGGATGGTCGTTACCGTATCCATAACAACTTTCTTTGCACGAAGAACAGCTGCGGTGCAGTTGGTGTAAAGTTTTTTCGCATCCTTGCTGGACAGTGCTTTGATACCTGCTGTTCCGAATAATACTCCTGCTGCGAAAAGTCCTGGATGTTTTAAATCTTTGATTGTCATATTACATTTCCTCCTGTTATTAAAATAAATTTTTTCTGAATTTTACATTTTCCCCCGCTGTGGTTCACAGTATAGCACTCACCTGCTCGGTTAGACAATACGTACAGTTCTTTTTGATAATTATTTTCATTAAAACAGGGAAAACGGAAGGAATTTTCACCCGTTTTCCCCGTTTTTCAGCCTTCCACCGCTGAAACAATCACATTTTCAATATCCTGATTCTGAATATAGCCCTTTGCCTTCAGTCCGGATTTCATCACGTCCATCCACATCTCTCCGCTTAAGCGGCAGATGGTATGATCGCTCAGTTCTACGGTACAGCCCTGATCTTTGAAGCATTCTTCTCCACAGGCAATCTTGTAAAAATTTTTGCGGCTGATTGCACCGATGCTCTCCAGTGTATTCACCATGCGATACACCGTAGCAGGCCCGATGCTGCTGTCTTTCTGCAGAGCTTTATAGTAAATTTCTTTACAGCAGGAGCACTCCTCTTCCAGGATAATATCGAGCAGAATCCGTCTCTGTCTGGTTATTCTGCATCCCTGTTCCCGGAGCTTCTGAATAATCAGTTCTCGCTTCATCTGTGTTCTGTGATAATTTCTGGCTTCATGCTTTGTCTGTTCCTGCGGCATACGTTCTACCTCCTGATGATGATTCCTGTCCTGTCAGTCGCAATGTCCCTTGCACTGCCCGCAGTTACCACCACAGCTTCCCTTGCCGCTTTTTTTATCTTTAATCATACTGCGTACTGCAAGTCCTACCAGACCAACAACGACTACAAGTGTGATAAAAGTTCCCATAGAAACAACTCCTTTCTTTTCAAAAGAGTCCGCATCCTGCAGCGGATGCCGGATACGGACTCTTCATCAGATACATGTTCTCTATCTGTCACAGCAATTATTTGCTGAACATTTTGTTGGTGGAAACGCTCAGAGTTGCGCTCTCTTTGTAAGGTCTTACCAGCAGATATACAAATCCGATGATGAGCAGAACAGCAACTACCGTTCCGATTCCAAAACCGCCGCCGATGAACAGGTTACCGATCTGATAGATGCACAGGGATACAACATAGGCAAGCAGTGTCTGATATCCGATTGCAGTAAAAAACCATTTGGTATTGTTCATCTCACGTTTGATTGCACCCATTGCTGCGAAGCACGGTGCGCACAGAAGGTTGAATACCAGGAAGGAATAAGCTGCTACCGTAGATAAGCTTCCTGCGAGCTGTCCCCAGATCTCGGCACCGTCTTCTGCAACTTCACCAAAGCCGAACAGGATACCAAAGGTACCAACAACGTTCTCTTTTGCGATCAGTCCGGAAACAGCTGCAACAGCCATCTTCCAGTCGCCCCATCCAAGAGGTGCAAACAGAGGAGCGATCACGCTTCCGATGGAAGCCAGGATACTGTCATTTAACTGCTCAGCTTCCAGCATTCCGAAGGATCCGTCAACCCATCCGAAGTTCATCAGGAACCACAGAACGATGGTAGACATCAGGATGATCGTACCGGCTTTTTTGATGAAAGACCAGCCACGCTCCCACATGCTGCGGAGAACGTTGCTTACCGTCGGCCAGTGGTAAGCCGGAAGCTCCATAACAAACGGAGCCGGATCGCCAGCGAACAGTTTTGTTTTTTTCAGGATGATACCGGAGCAGATGATTGCTGCGATACCAACGAAGTAAGCACTTGGTGCAACCCAGGAAGCTCCATTAAACAGGGCGCCTGCGATCAGGGCGATGATTGGAAGTTTTGCTCCACAAGGTACAAACGTTGTTGTCATGATGGTCATTTTACGGTCACGGTCATTCTCGATGGTACGGGAAGCCATGATACCAGGAACACCACAACCACTTCCGATCAGCATCGGAATGAAGGATTTTCCGGAAAGTCCAAATTTACGGAAGATACGATCCATGATGAATGCAACACGCGCCATGTAACCGCAGGACTCCAGAAATGCCAGGAACAGGAACAGTACCAGCATCTGCGGTACGAATCCAAGTACGGCACCAACACCGGCAACAATACCATCCAGGATCAGACCCTGCAGCCAGTCAGCGCAGTGGATCGCGTTCAGCAGATTTTCAATGGCCGGCGGAATGATCTCTCCAAAGAGTACATCGTTGGTCCAGTCCGTTACAAAAGTACCTACTGTTGTGACAGATACATAATATACAACCCACATAACAACTGCAAAGATCGGAAGTGCCAGCCAGCGGTTGGTTACGATCCGGTCGATCTTATCCGATGTTGTCATGGCGTTTTTCTTGTTCTTTGTGACACAGTCACCGATGATGCTGGAAATATAAACGTAACGCTCGTTTGTAATAATACTCTCGGTATCGTCATCAAATTTGTCTTCCAGCTGTTTGATCTCGGCAGATACATCCGGAACGGATTTCATCTGCTCTGTGATCTTATCATCTTTCTCCAGAAGTTTGATTGCAAAGAAGCGTTTCTGCTCATTTACAATATCACTTCCGAGTTTGCTCTCAACGGTGCGGATGACTGCCTCCACATCCTTGTCAAACTCATGAACCGGTACAGCAGCACCTTTTTTCTGTGCAATCTGCACTGCTTTATCAGCAGCTTCTTTGATTCCGGTTCCTTTCAGAGCAGAGATGGTTACAACTTCACAGCCCAGCTTTTTCGCCAGTTTGTCGATATGTATTTTGTCTCCGTTCTTCTCAACAATATCCATCATGTTGACAGCCATGATCACCGGAATACCAAGTTCCATGATCTGTGTGGACAGATACAGGTTACGCTCAATGTTGGTACCATCTACGATGTTCAGGATCGCATCTGGTCTTTCATTAATCAGGTAATTTCTGGCTACCACTTCCTCCAGTGTATACGGAGATAAAGAATAGATACCCGGAAGGTCCATGATGGTGACATCTTTGTGGCCTTTGAGCTTTCCTTCTTTTTTCTCGACGGTTACACCTGGCCAGTTTCCTACGAACTGGTTGGAGCCTGTCAGTGCATTGAACAATGTTGTCTTACCGCAGTTCGGGTTTCCTGCGAGTGCAATCTTAATTGCCATTTTTTCCATGCCCCTCTTTCTTTGATTTTTACTGATTTTAATAACTTCACAAGCCTTACCAATATTGGCCACAGCTTGCTTTTGTTAGCATTCGCTAACAAGCAGGCAAAAAAAATTTACTCTACTTCAATCATTTCGGCATCTGCTTTTCTTAAGGATAATTCGTATCCTCTGACGGTTACTTCGACCGGATCGCCGAGCGGAGCAACTTTGCGCACGAATACGTCAACACCCTTGGTGATTCCCATATCCATGATTCTTCTTTTGACCGGACCGGAGCCGTTGAGTTTTACAACTTTAACGGTTTCTCCTACGGAAGTCTCTTTTAAAGTCTTCATCTTCTCTCCTTCTTTCCTATCAAATCAGGATTTTGGCTGCCATATCTTTTCCAACGGCTACCCTGGAATCTTTCACATTCACGATGAGATTGCCGTCGATTTCCGATACGACTGTCACGTTTCCGCCAACGACGAAGCCAAGATTTTCAAGAAATCTTCTGGTCTCTTCTTTTCCGCCAACTTTTCTGATTGTGTAACATTCGCCTGGATTTGCCATCGTTAAAGGCATAGTCAATTACCTCCTGTGTATGATAATGAGTTTCATCTCTATTTCAGTTGTTAGTATATGCTAACGTACGTTAGATGTCAACTGCTTTTTTACTATTTTTTTGTATTTTTTTCTGAAATTTACTCCGTTACTGAGAAAAAGCCTTCGTTAAGAGCCCTGTTTTTTTGAAAAATAAGGCAGAACAGAGAAATTTCGTATCTCCCTGTTCTGCCCTTTTTGCTTTCCATTTCTTTTTAGAAACGGTACATCATCTTATGCCATTTTGCACCGCCATGCGTCGAGTCGGAAAGTTCGATATATTCGTATCCGATCCTTTTGTAGAATGGAATCATATGATCCTTGCATGTAAGAACAACGGCTTTTTTGTCACGCTCTCCTGCGCTTTTTACCATATGACGCATCAGTGCTTCTCCAATGCCCTGTTTCTGGAACTTCGGATTGACGTCCAGTCCGAAAATCATCTGATAATCGCCGTCCGGGTTGTGCAGCGTGGCGTCATGGTAGAGTGCATCCGCCAGATAATCGGTATCCGCACAGCAGCCATTGCAGAAGCCTGCGATTTCGCCATCTTCAGTTTCCGCTACAAAAAAGCTGTTTTTGCAGGTTTTGTACCGCTCCATGAAGTCTTCATAACCTGCCGCCTCGGCAGCCGGGAAACATAGCGCCTCCACCTCGGCTACCTTTTTCAGATCTTCCTCTTTTACCGGACGGATCGTATACTTTACTTTTTGTTTTAAATAGGGCTTCAGTCCCGCAACGACTTCTTCCACCGTTCCATCCACGAACGGATTCTTCAGTCCGGCCAGCTCCAGCAGTGCAAAATATCCTTTGCTTCCGCCTGCCTGGCAGAGACGGTAATAATCGCCCCACGCCTTTTCCGGCTCTTTTTTGAAACGCTCAAAGAACTGGAAAGCACAGATCTGTGCCAGCGCATAATCAATATAATAGAACGGGTTCACAAAGATATGCTGCTTCTGCATCCAGAAACCGCCCTCCTCGAGGAACTTGTGGCCGTCATAATTTCTCCATGGCATATAGGTCAGCTCTAACTGATGCCAGATCGCACGGCGCTCCTTGGCCGTCATGCCGATATTTTCAAATACCTTATGCTGGAACTCATCCACACATACCATGTACGGAATCACTTCCAGCGCGCTCATCAGGTGCGCATAACGGTAATCATCTGCTTTCTCTCCAAAGAATGCATTCATCCAGGGGTATGCGAAATGCTCCATTGTCATCGAGTGAATCTCCGCCACCTCGCTTGTCGGGAATACCATATCCATAAACGGAATCTGTTTTGCCGCCGTATACGCCTCGAATGCATGGCCCGCCTCATGAGTCAGAACATCAACGTCCGCGCTCGTACCATTAAAGTTGGAGAAGATGAACGGCGCCTTGAACGTATTCAGAAATGTGCAGTAACCGCCTGTCTGTTTTCCCGGCTTCGTCTCCAGGTCAAACAGCTCATGCTCCACCATAAAGTCAAAGAACTCACCCGTCTCTTTCGACAGCTCATGGTACATCTTCTGCGCCTTCGCAACCAGTTCCTCCGTCGTTCCTTCCGGAACCGCGTTTCCTTCCGGGAAAATCAGCTCCTCATCGTAATAATGCAGCCTGTCCACTCCAAGCCGTTTCTCCTGCTCCTTCCGAAGCTCCAGGCAGAGCGGTACAATCTTCTCCTTCACCTGCGCACGGAACCTTGCAACATCCTCCGCCGTATAATCGTATCTTCCATAGCTCAGGTAAATAAATTCAATGTAAGAAGAAAATCCCAGCTTCTTCGCAATTTTATCGCGCAGCGGAACCAGCTTGTCATACAGCGCATCCAGCTCCCCGGAAATCTCTTCATACAAATCTCCCCATGCCGTCATCGCCTCTTTCCGCATCTGGCGGTCCGTACTCTGCATCGCCTTCAGAAGTCCATAAAAATTACACGTTTCGCCCTTAAATTTCGTCGAAGCATTCGCCGTAATTTTACTGTACTGCTGCGTCAGATTCGCCTCTTCGATCAGATCCTCCACGATACAGTCGTCCGCTAATTTTTGGCCAACCTCCATATTCTTCACAAAGAATTCCCCAAACTCCTCTGCAAACTCTTTGATAAACGGAGACTCCAGAATCACCTTCTCTGCCTTTTGTATCAGCAGATGGATCGCCGGAATCGTCTCATTCCAGAACTGAACCTCTCCTTCATAAAACGAATCTCTGGTGTCCACCGTATATCTTACCTGCGCCACTTCCGCCATTGTCGCCCAGGCATCCTCGCGCGTTTTTTCTTCCATAAAAAGTCCGCGCAGCTCCTCATATGATTTTGCCTCTTTGAGCGCCTTCGTATACGCTCTTACTTTTTCCTGCTCTGCCTCCATGTCCGGCCTTACGTATTCAATTTCCGAAAACTTTTTCATCTTCTCTTACCTCCTTCTATTCCAGAACGCCCAGATTTTTCAACTCATGATAAACCCGGGACGCCGGCAGTCCCATCACATTATAATAGTCTCCCTGGATTCCTTTCACAAACTTTGTCCCAAACACCGTCTGAATTCCGTATCCTCCAGCCTTATCCGACCACACAGGAGCCTCCCCCTCTTTCTCAAGAGCAAGATACCCGTTTATCTCCTCCTCTGTCATCGCATAAAACTCTACATCTGTACGGTCACAGAACGATACCACACGCTTTGCGTCCCCCTCTGTTACCGCAATCGTAACTCCAGTATACACCTGATGCACCCTTCCCTGCAACTGCTGCATCATGCTTCTGGCATGTTCTATCCCTTTCGGCTTGCCAAGGATCTCCCCTTCAAAAGCCACAACCGTATCCGCCCCGATCACAACGGCATCCCCTTCGGTAATCTCCGCAACATCCAGACATTTCAGCCGTGAAAGCTCCTCCACAACCTTCTCCGGTTCCGCAGACGTCACAACTTCTTCCGCCCCTGAAGCCTGAACCTTACACCGTATTCCCAACATCTCCATCAACTCTCTTCTTCTGGGTGACCCCGAAGCCAATATCACTTTCATCCTGCTGTCTCCTTTATTTTTTCTTTCATGACATGCATTTTTTTCACACCATGCAGCGGTCCGCGGGAATGTGCGGCTTGCGCCAGATGGCCGGATAAAATAAGTACGCCGGGAACAAACACAATCCACTCGTGTCCGTTCCCGGCGTACTTATTTTATCCAGATGCCTGAATTTCCGTCTTATGCAAAGCAAAACGATAAGCCGGGTTATGTCGTGTGTAATCATCTATCCAATGGAACTGTCGCCAGTCCCCTTAAGCGACCCACCTGAAAACATGACGGGCAGCCATATACGTTTTCTATTCGGTCTTGCTTCGGATGGGGTTTACATGGCTTTCTCTGTTACCAGAGAAACGGTAGTCTCTTACACTGCCTTTCCACCCTTACCAGAAAAAACCTGGCGGTATCTCTCTGTTGCACTATCCCTGGAGTCGCCTCCGCCGGACGTTATCCGGCATCCTGCCCTGCGAAGCCCGGACTTTCCTCACCTGGCCCCTTTCGGTCCTGCCAGCCGCGATTACATATCTTACTTTGTCAAAAACGGAACATCAGACAGTTAATAATCATATCACAAACTTTCTCTGTTGTCCATCCCCCAAATCACAGATCCCGCAAAGCAGCCTCTCATACATCAAAGCAGCTTCCCCCCACAAACTCCCGCAGAATCGAATTCTTGGGAATATCCTCAATCGGCACTCCGACAAAATAATCCAAAAACTTCAGCAGCCGCTTTGCCTCCTGGTATTCCGGCTCTCCCTCCTCAATCTGGAACAAAAGCGGCTCCGCATACAGCTTCAGCACCGAAAGCTCATACACCAGCGCTGAATTGAACATCACATCCGCCTTCTCCTGATTCGGGAAAATATTACGATCTTCCCCGCGGCGCACCGACGGCCACATCGCAATCGTCTCCTTCGCCGACGTCGCCCGTGTCCGGCTGTCACGCACCATACGCCGGATCAGCCGGCCATCCGTCGTCGGAATCCGGTTGTGCTCATCCACATTAATCTGCGTCAGCGCACTGATATAAATCCGGAATTTACTTTCCGAAGGAAGCGACCACGTCAGTTTTTCATTCAGCCCGTGAATCCCCTCCAGCACCAGCACATCGGTCTCCTTCATCTGAATAAAATTCCCCTTGTACTCGCGCTTGCCCGTCTTAAAATTAAAATACGGCAGTTCCACACGCTCTCCGTTCAAAAGTGCTGTCATATCCCGATTCAAAAGCTCGATATCCAGTGCTTCCAGGCATTCAAAATCATAATCGCCGTTTTCATCCCGCGGCGTATCTACCCGGTTCACATAGTAATTATCAAGGCTGATCGGATGCGGCGTCAGACCATGCGCTGAAAGCTGGATGGAAAGCCGGTTGCAGAACGTTGTCTTTCCGGAGGAAGACGGCCCCGCAATCAGCACAAATTTAACCTGCTTTCTTTCCGCAATCTGCTCCGCAATCTTCGCAATCTTCTGCTCCTGCAGCGCCTCCGCAATCAGCATCATCTGCTGAATATTGCCCTTCGTGATGCGTTCATTTAAGTCGGCAACCGTGGAAATTCCCATCTGCTCACCCCAGCGCTCCGATTCCCGCTGCACCTGGAACACCTTCGGGGAGAGATTCGCCGCCGGCACCGTCTCCGGCGCCTTTTTCTCCGGCATCTGCAGCACAAAGCCGTCATCGTATAAATAGAGATCAAAATACTTCAGATAACTCGTATCATACGTCATAAATCCATAATAATAGTCTTCAAAATCCCCGAGACTGTACAGATTCACACGGGAGACACGGCGGTAACGGAACAAGCGGTCTTTATCCGTCATGCCATGCAGCCGGAACCGTTCTCTCGCCTCGTGCGTATCGACACTCCGCTTATAAATCGGCACCGCCTTTTCCACCTGTTCATGCATATACGCTTTTACTTCGTCCAAAAACTCCTGATTCAGCGTGATATCGCCGTCCACCGTGTAGAAAAAGCCCGAACCCGCCGAAAAATGCAGCATCACATGGCGGATCTTATCGTAGCCTCCCACATGATACACCGCTTTTACCAGCAGAAGAGAAAGACTCCTCTGATACGTTTTATGTCCGATCTCATCCTTCGTCGTCACAAATTCCAGTTCACAGTCTTTTTTCAGCTGCTTGTGCAGCTCCCTCAGCCGTCCGTCCACCTTCACCAGGACAATCGGAGCATCCATCGTTTTCTCAAAATCTTTTGCAATCTCATAATAAGAGCAATTTTCCGGATATTCATATTTCTTTCCATCAATTGTTACCTGAATCACTTGTAATTCCTCCTTTTTGCAAAACTTTCTGAAAATTCAGAAGTAAAAACGAAGGCGCGCCCGAAAATTATAAAACCTGAAATTTTCAGACACGCCTCCTCATGATAAAACGCTGTCGTTACATCGTATGGAACCGCGCAAGCGCAGATTCCAGTATTGCCTCTTTTTCTTTTAATTCACAAAGCCTCTGTGTCGCCTTCTCCCCCGGATTGCCAGAGAGCTGGCCGATCAGCATTCTGTTCTGGTTCTGCTGCTTCTGCAGATATTCCAACAGCACCGGATTCTGGTTTTCCAGAAGACGTGGTCCATAGAAAAGCTCCTCCGCCTTCAGATCTTCCTTTTCCCCATGCACTGCCCGCAGAATCGGATAGTATTTTCCATCCTCCTCCACGAAATTCTCCTGTGCAAGGTAAAATCCGTGCTCCAGCAGCCATGCGCGCACGCGGTCGATATCTGACTGCGGCTCCAGAATCAGCTCACCAAAGCCGGACAGCAGCGGCTCACCCTCACTTAAAATCCTTACGGTGAGCCCGCCGCCCATGCCCGCGATGAGGAGAGAATCCCCCTCCCCCGCCTGCAGGGCATGAAGGCCATCGGAAAGCCGTGTTTCTATGTAGTCCCCCATGTTATACTGCGTGATATGCTCCCTGGCCCGTTCTAACGGTCCGCGGTTCACATCCATGGCGATTGCGGAGGAAATCTTCTTCTGTTCCAGCAGCGCAATCGGCACATAGCCGTGATCTGTTCCCACATCGACCAGGCAGCCGCCCGGGGTGACAAACTCCGCTACCGCGGAAAGTCTTTTTGATAACTGCATGTCTTTTCTCCTGACTGAAAACTTAGTCCAGATAATCTTTGAGTTTTCTGGAACGACTCGGATGGCGGAGCTTTCGAAGCGCTTTCGCCTCAATCTGACGGATACGCTCTCTTGTAACGTTGAACTCTTTACCAACCTCTTCGAGGGTTCTCGCACGGCCATCGTCAAGTCCGAAACGGAGACGCAGAACCTTCTGCTCACGGTCGGTCAGTGTGCTTAAGACATCCTCCAGCTGCTCTTTCAGCATGGTGAATGCTGCCGCGTCTGCCGGTACCGGCACATTGTCGTCCTGGATGAAGTCACCGAGGTGGCTGTCCTCTTCCTCACCGATTGGTGTCTCGAGTGAAACCGGTTCCTGGGAGATTTTCAGGATCTCACGCACACGCTCTACAGACATGTGCATCTCCTCTGCGATCTCTTCCGGAGTAGGTTCGCGGCCTAACTCCTGCAGTAACTGACGGGAAACGCGGATCAGCTTGTTGATGGTCTCTACCATATGAACCGGAATACGGATCGTTCTCGCCTGGTCTGCAATCGCTCTTGTGATTGCCTGGCGGATCCACCATGTTGCATAGGTGGAGAATTTGTATCCCTTGCGGTAATCGAATTTTTCAACCGCTTTGATGAGGCCTAAGTTACCTTCCTGAATCAGATCCAGGAACAGCATGCCGCGGCCGACATAACGTTTTGCAATGGAAACAACGAGACGAAGGTTGGCCTCTGCCAGACGTTTTTTCGCATCCTCATCGCCCTCTTCCATTCTCTGTGCCAGCTTGATCTCTTCCTCTGCGGAAAGAAGCGGCACTTTACCGATCTCTTTTAAGTACATGCGGACCGGGTCCTCAATGCTGATGCCTTCCGGAACGGAAAGGTCGATGTTTTCCATATCGATCTCTTCTTCCTCGGAAAGGTCGATGTCATCGTCGTCCAGAAGGAGAAGATCGCGGTCTGCCGCATTTGGATCCTCGGTCATATCGGAGAGGCGCAGTACGTCGATACCGCTTGCCTCCAGGTATTCAAATACCTTCTCCATCTGCTCCGCATCCAGCGGCATATCGCGGAAAAAGTCGTTGATTTCCTGATATTCCAGGACGCTCTTTTTCTTTTTGCCGTATGCTACCAGCTCTTTTAATTTTTCCATAAATTTTGCTTTATCGAACTCCATTGACTGTCCATCCTTCCATAGCTTGTATATATTCTGTCCCTGCCCTGCGAAATTAAACACGCAGAACAGAAGATTCCAGGGTTTTTCTTTGGTATCCAGGCCTCCTTAAAAAGCGAAATCCGGAAGTTCCCCTGCTTTCCACCGCTCCAGGCTCTTTTTGTCCGCCATCAGCTTCTGCAGCGCCGCCATATCGGTCACATTCATATGTGCCGACTGATACGCAATGCTGTTTTCTTTCATATTGCAGATCACATCATGCAGCGCGCGCCGTTTTTCCTCCTCTGTCTCCAGCGGGATTCTGGCATTAAAAAGGCCTGCAACTTCTTTCTGCTCCTCGGAATCAACAAACTGATTCAAAAGCTTTGCCGGATTCACCCCGCCCTCGTGATACTGCAGCACAATCATCTCTGCAATCTGGCGGTAAAGAGGTGTGGTAAAATCCTCCGGCGTAATATATTTTTCCAGTTTTCCAATGAGCGCCGGATAAGAGGTCATCCATGTCAGCATCAGCTTCTGTGCTTTTTCGACACCGCCCTCTTTCTCTTTTTTGTTTGCGGCTGTATTCCGCGGCTTGACACGCTCCGTCCTTCCGGCTCCTGATAGTGCCATCTGACCGACCTGCTTTCGCAGTACTTCGACGGCAATCCCGTATTTTCCTGCCACTGCCTCAAGATAACTGTTCCGCTCGATCTCATCCTCGATTGCAACGAGACGACGCACCGCCTCATGCAGGAAATCGGATTTGCCCTGCGGGTCGGCAAGGTCGAAATCGCGTTCCTTCATGCGGATCTCATACAAAACGCTGTTCTCCGCCTCTTCCAGACGTTTTTCGAACGCTTCGCAGCCCTCGTGCTGGATAAACTCATCCGGGTCCTTATACGGTCTCAAATTGACGACACGCGTTGTAAGACCAACCCCTTTGAGCATCGGAATCGCACGAAGCGCCGCTTTGACGCCTGCCTCATCGCTGTCATAGATCACAAGAACCTCGTCGGTATACCGTTTCATCAGCCCCGCCTGCAGCGATGTGAGTGCTGTTCCAAGAGAAGCTACCGCGTTATTGAATCCTGCCTGGTGCATGGAGATGACGTCCATATAGCCCTCGCAGATAATCAGATTTTTTCTCCGTGAAGAGCGCGCCAGATGCAGCCCGTAGAGATTGCGGCTCTTATCGAAAATCTTTGTCTCCGGCGAATTCAGGTATTTCGGCTTTCCATCCCCCATCACACGGCCTCCGAAGCCGATGACACGGCTGTTGGCATCCATGATCGGGTAAATGACACGGTTCCAGAACTTGTCCTGCATGCCATGCACCTCGTCCGCCAGAAAAAGGCCCGACTGACGCAGGATTTCATCGTCATACCCTTTTTCTTTTAAGAAACGGTACAGCAGGCTTCCATACTTATCTGAATAGCCAAGGCCGAATTTTCGAATCGTATCATCCGAAAGGCCGCGCCCCTTCAGGTAATCGTAGCCCTGTTTTCCGCGTTCGGTGTGGAGCTGGTAATAATAGAATTTCGCCGCCTGTTTGTTGATTTCCAGCAGCGTGTTCTTTAAATCCGCCTGCTCCTTTGCTTCTTTCGAATACTCCATCTGCGGAAGCTCCACCCCGGCCCGGTCGGCCAGAAATTTCAAGGCTTCCACAAACGTGAAGTTTTCGTATTCCATCAAAAATGTGAAAACATTTCCTCCGGCTCCGCATCCGAAGCAGTAATACATCTGCTTTCCTGGGCTGACGGAAAAGGAAGGGGACTTCTCATTGTGGAAAGGGCAGAGCCCGAAGTAAGAGCTTCCTCTTCTTGTCAGCTTTACGTAGCCGGATATCACATCTACGATGTCATTTTTCATACGAATCTCTTCCACTAAATCATCGGAATATCGCATTTTTTCCTCCCTGTATCTAATAAACCGCCCAGGCTTTCGGCACGAACAGCTCCTCGTATTTGTGCATGGAATACTGATCGGTCATACCGGCAATGTAATCGCATACTACCTGTGTCTTGTCCTCGCCGCACCCGATCAGATTCCGGTACTCGCGGGACATCTGTTCCGGGTGCTCCTGGTAGTAGGTGTAGAGGGAAATCAGCATCTTTTTTGCCTTCTCCTCCTCTTTTTTCGCCTCCGGGTTGCGGTAGACGTTCGCGAACATCAACTCCCGCAGCATGCGCATGCCCTCGGCAATCTCCGCCGACTGGCGCACATACTCCGTTCCGCGGCTCTGCTCCACAATGTCGTGGATCAGCGTATTGAGCCGCTCGCGGCATGTATCGCCAAGGACGACGCGGATCGTAATCGGGATGTCATCCTCGCTTAAAATGCCGGCACGGATGGCATCGTCCATATCGTGGTGGATGTAGGCGATCTTGTCGCAGAGACGCACAACCTGTCCCTCCAGGGTCGACGGCTTTCCCGCCGTGCGGTGGTTCAGAATTCCATCCCGCACTTCCCAGGTCAGGTTCAGGCCCTGTCCTTCCTTTTCTAGAACCTCCACGACACGGACGCTCTGTTCCGCGTGGCGGAAGCCCCCGGGATGCACCGCATTGAGCGCCGCTTCCCCGGAATGGCCAAACGGCGTGTGTCCGAGATCGTGGCCAAGCGCAATGGCTTCGGTCAGATCCTCATTCAGATTCAGCGCCCGCGCAATCGTGCGGGCAATCTGGGACACCTCGAGTGTGTGCGTCAGGCGGGTCCGGTAATGATCGCCCTGCGCAGCGAGAAACACCTGTGTTTTGTCTTTCATCCTGCGAAAGGCTTTGGAGTGGAGAATCCGGTCCCGGTCTCTCTGGTAGACGGTGCGGATGTCACACTCCGGTTCATATCGGTCCCTTCCTCTGGAATTCCGGCTGTGCGCCGCATAAGGACTCAGCTCCTGAAATTCCCGTTCTTCAAACGATTCTCTCAAGTTCAAACGAAGACCACCTCTTTCCCGGTAATATGCCTGTAACAGTTCTTTTCATTGTCCTCCTATTTCCTATATTCGGTGCCCGATTCCGATTTCCTTTTTTATTTTTCAAATTTTTCAAATTTTTTCAAAAAAAGTGTTGACGGCTTACAACTCTGGTGCTATAATACATCTTGTCGTCAGCGAGATGACAAAAACTTAAAGAACATGCGGAAGTGCTGGAATTGGCAGACAGGCCAGACTAAGGATCTGGTGGTCATTGCGATCGTGTGGGTTCAAGTCCCATCTTCCGCATGAAATTTAAAAAACTACATAACATGCGGAAGTGCTGGAATTGGCAGACAGGCCAGACTAAGGATCTGGTGGTCATTGCGATCGTGTGGGTTCAAGTCCCATCTTCCGCAGAATGAGAACCCTTGTGCATGCAAGGGTTTTTTCCTTCTCAAAAAAATCAGAGGAAATTCTTTTTCGGATCTCCTCTGATTTTTATTTTTCCTTTTTTCAGAATTTTCTCTGCAATTTTTATTCTTACAGATTCGGTCTTACAATCTTCGGTGTATAGCCTGCCTCTTCCAGTGCTTTGACGATACGATTCTTGTGATCGGTGCCGAATGCCTCCATTGTGATGCGGAGCTCTACTGCAGCACTTCTGTTCGTTGTGAAGAACTGGTTGTGGTCCAGTTTGATGACGTTTCCGTTCTCGTTTGCAATCACCTGGGAAACGCGTACCAGCTCGCCTGGTTTATCCGGCAGAAGAACGGATACAGTAAAGATACGGTCTCTCTGGATCAGTCCGTTCTGGATCACGGAAGACATGGTGATGACGTCCATATTTCCGCCGCTTAAGATCGAAACAATCTTTTTGCCTTTGACATCCAGATGCTTTAATGCAGCCACAGTCAGAAGACCGGAGTTCTCGACGATCATCTTGTGGTTTTCTACCATATCAAGAAATGCTACGATCAGCTCATCATCATCCACGGTAATGATCTCGTCCAGGTTCTGTCTTACATACGGGAAAATCTTGGATCCCGGTGTCTGTACTGCAGTACCGTCTGCAATTGTGCTGACAGGAGATACGGTCGTTACCTCGCCTTTTTCAAAAGAAGCCTTCATACAGGCTGCTCCGGACGGCTCAACACCGATGACTTTGATGTTTGGTTTCAGCAGTTTTGCCAGTGTGGAAACACCGGTAGCCAGTCCGCCTCCTCCGATCGGAACAAGGATATAATCTACGAGCGGAAGCTCCTGAATCACTTCCATAGCGATGGTTCCCTGGCCGGTTGCAACGGTCAGATCATCGAACGGGTGAATAAAGGTATAGCCATGCTCTGCTGCAAGCTCGTATGCTTTTGCACATGCCTCATCGTACACATCTCCGTACAGAACAACCTCAGCGCCGTAGCTCTGGGTACGCTCTACTTTGATGAGCGGTGTGGTCGTCGGCATCACAATGACAGCCTTTGCACCGTAGCATTTTGCCGCATACGCAACGCCCTGTGCATGGTTTCCTGCAGATGCGGTGATCAGTCCTTTTGCGCGCTCCTCTTCACT
Organism: Fusicatenibacter saccharivorans; assembly: GCF_027667425.1. Classification (NCBI taxonomy): domain Bacteria; kingdom Bacillati; phylum Bacillota; class Clostridia; order Lachnospirales; family Lachnospiraceae; genus Fusicatenibacter; species Fusicatenibacter saccharivorans. The sequence continues at coordinate 135,260 of NZ_JAQEGR010000009.1, read as the reverse complement.
TAAGGTGCTGATTTTGTAATAGGCACCGCGCAGCTTATAGGCGCCGGTCAGCTGCATATTTTCCGGTTTTAAGTAGACTTTATTTCCCGTCTGCTCGCTGAAATATTTGCTGTAAACCAGTTTGGTCTCCTGTGTTACTTTTTTTACAATTTCAGACGCTTCCTCAAATTTCGGGAGTGTCAGCATTTCTTCTGCCATAGTCTTTTCTCCTTGTTGTCTTTTTAAGCATTCTCTTCGGATGTATGGAACAGTGCATTTACAAACTGGTCTGCATCAAATTTCTGCAGATCGTGGATGCTCTCGCCCACGCCGATGTATTTGACCGGAATATCAAGCTCGGACTGGATGGCAACGGCGATACCGCCCTTTGCAGTTCCGTCCAGCTTCGTCAGAATGATACCGGTGACATTTGCCACTTCCGCAAACTGTCTTGCCTGCTGCAGCGCATTCTGGCCCGTGGTACCATCCAGCACCACCAGCGTTTCCAGGTATGCCTCTGGGTACTCTTTTTCCAGAATCCGGTAAATCTTGTGGAGCTCTTCCATCAGGTTCTTCTTGTTGTGAAGTCTTCCTGCCGTATCACAGATCAGCACATCCGCATTTCTGGCTTTTGCCGCTGCGACTGCATCGTACACGATGGACGCCGGATCTGCTCCGTTCTGTCCGCCGATGATATCCACGCCGGCGCGGTGCGCCCACTCCGTGAGCTGCTCGCCTGCCGCTGCACGGAACGTATCTGCTGCCGCAAGAACAACCTTTTTGCCCTGATCCTTCAGAAGGCCGGCCAGCTTTCCGACGGAGGTCGTTTTTCCGACTCCATTGACACCGATCACCAGCACTACCGATTTCCGGTTTTCAAATTCATAGGCTGTATCGCCTACATCCATCTGTTTTTTGATGCTCTCGATCAGAAGCTGTTTGCACTCTGCCGGATCGGTAATGTGCTCTTCTGCCACCCGCTCTTTTAAGTGGTCAATAATTTTGGTCGTTGTATTGATGCCGATATCTCCCATGACGAGAATCTCCTCGATCTCCTCATAAAAATCGTCATCAATATTGGAATAGCCGCTGAAAATAGAATCAATTCCAGCTACAATGCTGTCTCGGGTCTTCGTCAGACCGTTGACAAGACGTTTGAAAAAGCCTACTTTCTCCTCCGCCATACCGTTCGCCTCCCTTTATCTTTTCTATCTTACTTCTTTCGTATTGTATCTTATTCGTTTCTATTTGTCCAGTTCTCCCTCGATCAAATCGACAGAAACAAGGGTAGAAACACCCTTCTCCTGCATCGTGATGCCGTACAGACGGTCTGCCGCCGTCATCGTACCGCGCCTGTGGGTGATGACGATGAACTGGGTATTTTTTGTCAGCTTATGCAGATACTGTGCAAAACGCGTTACGTTGGAATCGTCGAGCGCCGCCTCGATCTCGTCAAGTAAACAGAACGGGGACGGCTTTAAGTTCTGGATTGCAAAAAGCAGCGCAATCGCGGTCAGTGCCTTCTCGCCTCCGGAGAGCTGCATCATATTCTGCAGTTTCTTTCCCGGCGGCTGGGAAATGATGCGGATACCTGCCTCGAGTACATCCGTGTCCTCCTCGAGTTCCAGCGTTCCCTTTCCGCCGCCGAACAGCTGGCGGAACACGCGGTCAAACTCTTTCCGGATCTCCTCGAATTTTTCCGTGAACTGCTTGCGCATACCGGCATCCAGCTCATCGATGATGCCCTGCAGTGTCTCTGCCGCCTTGACAAGATCGGTGTGCTGTGCATCGAGAAAGGCGTGGCGCTCCGAAATCTCTTTGTACTCCTCAATCGCATTCACATTGACAGAGCCAAGCTTCCGGATCGCATCTTTTACTTCCAGCACACGCCGCTTTAATTCACTGCGCTCCGGAATCTCCTCCATCTGGAACTCTCTTGCGTGGCCCGGTGTCACTTCGTACTCTTCCCAGAGATACGAGGTCTGTGCCTCTTTTGTCTCCTCCAGCTTTTCTTTCTGGCTGTTCAGACGGAAGCACTCTTTGTCCATCAGGGAAATCTGGTCGGAGAGCTGATCCCGCTTCTCGAAAAATTCTTTGTGATCTGCGCTTAATGCTTCTTTTTTCTCCTGCAGTTCCACAATCCGGCGGTCTTCCTCTTCTTTTGCCTGCACTGCTGCTGCAATCGTCTTCTGGATCTCCACGATGTCCTGCTGTTTCCTTTTGACATCGTCTTTTTCCTCCGCCGCTTTTTCCAGCATGGTGCGGCTTTCCGCTTCCAGTTTTCCCGTCTCTTCCTCAAGACGGCGGATGTTCTGGGCAAGGAATCCATCCTTCTGGGACAGATTTGCGTAATTTAACCGGATTTCTTCAAGATCCTTCGTATATTCTGCTTCCCGGCGGCGAAGCCCTGTAAGCGCCTCCTGTGCCTTCTGGATATTCTCCTGTAGCGTGCTTTCCCGCTCCACCGATTCCTGCATTTCCTGACCGATGACTTTCCGGTTCCGCTCAATCTCGGCGATCTGATTTTCAATCTCGAGACTCTCCTTCTGAAGCGCTTCAAAATCCAGACGGATTTCCGTCTTTTTCTCGCGCGCTTTTTCCAGATTCAGGCGCACCGTATTCTGCTCGATGTACTGCCGCTGCAGTTTTTCATTCAGCTCGGTGCGGAGATCGCGGATTTCATTCCGCTTATTTTTCTTCTCTTCAAGTTCCTGCTGGATTTCCCGCAGTTCCTTCGCAAGACCCTGTACGCTCTTTTCGAGTTCCTCAATCTCACGCCGTCTTCCGAGCAGGTTGCTGTTGTTCCGGAACGAACCTCCTGTCATGGAACCGCCCGGGCTCAAGAGCTCGCCCTCGAGGGTTACCATGCGGAGCGTCTGACGGTATTTCCGCTGGATCACAATGGCATGGTCGATCGTGTCGACCACCAGCGTTCTTCCAAGCAGCTGTGCCACAAGGCCCTCATACACCGGGTCGTACGAAACAAGTGCATTTGCCACACCGAGCACACCAGTTTCTCTTGCCGCATCCTCATTCACCTGCGTTTTTTTCCCGCGCATACTGGTGAGCGGAAGGAACGTCGCACGGCCGAAATGGCCCCGTTTCAGGTATTCAATCAGGTATTTCGCCGTCGCCTCATTGTCGGTGACAATATTCTGAATGCTGCCGCCAAGTGCGGTCTCGATCGCCGTCTCGTACTTTTTCTCCGCCTGCAGAAGATCCGCCACAACGCCGTGGATGCCGGGATTCCGGTCTTTCTGCTCCATGACCTTCCGAATACTGTTTCCATAGCCGTCGTACCGCTCGGTGATGTTCTTTAAGGATTCGAGCCTTGACGCTTCTCTGTGGTAATTGGTCTGGCCGGCTTCCATCTCTTTCGTCTGGTTCGAGAGATCCGCCGTCAGCGCGGTAATCTTCTGATCTGCCTCCTGGTACTGCTGTTTCAGGCTGCTTACCGTCTCTTCGAGCGCTTCAAACGCGTTCTGCAGTTCTTCCATCTGCCCGTTCTGTTCGGACTCGCTCGTCTTTAAATGCAGCACCCTCTGGCTTAATTCTGCCTTTCGGATGCCGATCTGCTCGAGCATCGCATCGTAGCGCTGCATTTTTCCCTTCGTGGAACCCCGCTGGTTCAGAAGGCCGATGACTTCGCTCTTATCCTGTTCACTCTGCAGCTCGACTGCCTGGATCTGCTCCTGGCATTCCGAGAGAGCGGCCTCTTTCTCACTCTTTTCCGTCTCTGACGCAAGAAGTGCTTCATGAAGCCCGTCCTTTTCTGCCTGATATGTATTTTTTTCTGCCGTCTTTGTGCGGCTCTCCGCGCGGATCGCCTCCAGACGTTCTCTTAATGTGTCGCTGTTCCTCTCTGATGCATGAATCTGCTCGTTCAACACCTCGATCTGGTTTTCGAGCTGCTGACGTTTCAGTGCATTCTCCCCCGCCTGATCGCGCGCAGAAAGAATCGTCTGGTCCAGTTTTTCCTGCTCCTGTTCCAGCTTTTCATACTCCTGCTTCGTATGCTCAAAAGCCTCTTTCGTGCTCTTTAACTGCTCTTCTGTAATCCGGTACCGGTCTTCTACTTTCGCGAGATCGTTCCGGATGCGCTCCATCTCGAGCAGAAACATATTGATATCGAGGAGCTTTAATTCCTCTTTCTTCTTTAAATAAATCTTTGCCGTCTCAGACTGGCGTTCCAGCGGCTCTAACTGCCTTGTCAGTTCCGAGAGAATGTCGTTGACGCGCACCAGATTCTGCTGCTCTTCCGCCAGCTTCTTTTCGGTCACGGCCTTCCTTCTCTTGAATTTGACAATTCCTGCCGCCTCGTCAAACAGCTCCCGGCGCTCTTCCGGCTTACCACTTAAAATCTTATCAATCTGACCCTGTCCGATGATGGAATAGCCTTCTTTTCCGATACCGGTATCGTAGAACAGCTCGTTGATGTCCTTTAACCGGCACGATGCGCCGTTCATCAGATACTCGCTCTCACCGGAGCGGTAGAGCCGTCTCGTCACCGTGACTTCCTCGAAATCGACATTCAGCTTGTGGTCGGAATTGTCGAGTGTAATTGCAACCGACGCGTAGCCGAGCGGCTTTCTCGTCTCGGTTCCGGAGAAAATAACATCCTGCATATTTCCGCCGCGGAGCTGCTTGGCGCTCTGTTCGCCGAGCACCCAGCGCACCGCATCGCCAACATTGCTCTTTCCACTGCCGTTCGGCCCTACAACGCCGGTAATACCGTCGTGGAACTGCAGAATGGTTTTGTTGGCAAACGACTTAAATCCCTGCATTTCAATGGATTTGAGATACATAATTCACCTACGCTTTTTTTCTGGCAAGAATTGCATCGTATGCCGCTGCCTGTTCTGCCGCTTTTTTCGTTCTGCCCTTTCCGGTACCGAGCGCTTTCTTTCCGACGCTGACCTGTGCCCAGAAGCTCTTGTCGTGATCCGGTCCCTCTTCTTTTAAGATGGTGTAAACAATCTCTTCATCCGTCTCACCCTGGATCAGCTCCTGCAGAATCGTTTTGCTGTCGTAGAAAAGCTGTTTGTGTTCGATATCGTTTAAGATATAGTTCAGAACGAACGTTTTTGCCGGTTCAAAGCCGCCGTCCAGGAAAATCGCACCGATCGTTGCCTCCATAGCATCCGAAACGATGGAATCGCGGTGACGGCCGCCGGTTGCCTCCTCGCCCTTTCCAAGGAGTAGAAAGCTTCCAAGGTCAATCTCACGGGCACAGAATGCCAGTGCCGGTTCACAGACGAGGCTGGCGCGTTTTTTCGTCATCTCGCCCTCCGGGAGACGCGGGAATGTCTTGTATAAAAATTCGCTGGATACAACTTCCAGCACGGCATCTCCTAAGAACTCCAGACGCTCGTTGCACTCCAGGCGCTCCATATGGTGCTCATTTGCGTAGGAAGAATGGCGCATCGCCATCTCCAGCAGTCCGAAATCCTGAAATTTATACTGGATCTTCTTTTCCAAATCCACGAGTTTATCAATATTATTCATAACCTGTTTTAAGCCTGTCCTTCCTCATAGTTACCGTTTGCAGGTGTTCTGCGGACGGTAACAAAGGGGCTGTCCTGTAGCAAACAGCCCCTTCGCCATTTTCTATTATTCTGCCAGTTTCTTTTTGATCGCTTCCACCGCATCCTCAACCGATACGATGTGCTCTGCTTCTTCTGCTTCGATCTGGATATCAAATTCTTCTTCAATTCCCATCACAATCTGAAATACATCCAGGGAATCCGCTCCCAGATCATCTGTAAAGGTTGTCTCCATGGTTACTTCATTCGGATCTACGTTTAATACATCCGCAATGATCTCCTGTAATTTCTCAAATTCCATCTTTCGCTGCCTCCCTGCTGCTCTTATAGTCTGCCAGATGCTCCTGCACTTTCTGCGGAATCTTCTCCTCGCTAAATGAAATGCACTGGAGAATGGAATTTTTAAATTCGTTGGCTTTTGAGCTTCCGTGCGTTTTTACAACGAGTCCTTTTAAGCCAAGCAGCGGTGCTCCGCCGTACTCACTGGCATCAAAAGACTTCAGTGTCTCTTTCAGCGCCGGTTTCACAAGAAGGGCTCCGATTTTACTGCGCAGAGATGTCATCATGCCCTGTTTTACCTTGGAAATCAGGGTCGCGCCGACGCCCTCATACAGCTTTAAGATAACGTTTCCGACAAACGCCTCACAGACAACAACGTCTGCGGCTCCGTTTGGAATTTCTCTTGCTTCGATACTGCCGACAAAGTTGATATACGGGGTTTCTTTCAGAAGCGGATACGTCTCTTTGACGAGCGCGTTTCCTTTTTCTTCTTCCACACCGATATTCACGATTCCCACACGCGGATTTTTAATGCCGACAACGTGTTCCATATAGATGGAACCCATCATGGCAAACTGCACCAGATGGGACGGTCTTGCATCAACATTCGCACCGCAGTCGATCAGAAGGGATACACCGTCTTTCGTCGGGATCAGCGGAGCCAGCGGCGGGCGCTCTACGCCCTTGATGCGTCCTACGATCGTCTGTCCGCCGACCAGGACTGCTCCGGTGCTTCCTGATGAGACAAACGCGTCTGCCTCTCCGTAGCGCACTTTTTTCATGCCGACAACGATCGAAGAATCTTTTTTGTGGCGGATCGCATTGACCGGCGGCTCTCCCGTCTCAATGATCTCGGTTGCCGGAACGATCTCAACCCGCTCCTTCGGGTACGTATATTTCTGCAGTTCTTTTTCGATGACATCCACCTGGCCGACCAGCTGGACTTTGACACGTTCATCTGCGTTTACGGCCTCAACGGCGCCTTTTACCGGCTCCGCAGGCGCATAATCGCCGCCCATCGCGTCCACTGCAACTCTGACTAAGTCACTCATGTTTTTTCCTCTTTTCTCTTTTCTAAAGCGCGTTTGAAAACTCTTTTTCTTTCAAAAAACCGTTTTCAACCACGCTCTAAAAGCACTCATGCAAGTGCTGTATTAACTATACTAAACTCCTTTGCAAAAATCAAGCACAAATGCCCATCCGCGCTTTCTCCTGTATTCCAAAAAAGCGGGTGGATTTATCTTTCCAAAATCCACCCGCTCTGTTTTGTCTTATTTTTCTTAAGAAACCTTGACTCCGCTCGAATTCATCTCATGACCGTCTATGGTTGTATTCCGTGCCATGACACCGGTATCCGGATCCAGATAATATTCCTCACCATCCTGCGTGAACCAGCCGGTCTGCATCTGACCGTTGTCCGCCAGATAATACCATTCTTCTCCGCTCCAGTACCATCCTGTCACCATGTATGAATTTTCATCAAACACGTACCAGTAGCCGTCGATATTCTGCCAGGTATTGGTTGCATAGCTTCCATCATTATTCTGATACTGCCATCCGTTTTCATTCTGAACCCATTTCCCTGCCGGAATTACCGTAACTTCTGTTACCGTACTCGTCGCCATGGAAACGGTATTTCCAACCGTGTTTGTTGCCACAACGTAATAGTAATCTTTGCCCTCCGCCGAAGTATCGACCTGGTATGTCACTTCTGTTGCGCCTTCAATCGGCGTTCCTCCGCCGTTGGAATTTACGTTGTTCTTATACCACTGATATGTTACTGTGCCTTCTCCCGTTATTCCTGCCTCACAAGTCAGCTTTCCAGATGTATTTCCAACGGGAATCTGCAGGCTCTCCACCGGATTTACCGAAAAAACCGGCTTTTCCAGATTGGCATCTACATGAACAGCATCGCTGTCCTCTTTTGAAATATCTACACTGGCCGAAGACGAAACCGTCGTCTCAGTTCCCATCATTTTATCCATCAGACTGTCTGTGGAACATCCTGAGAGGAATACTACACTGCACATGCATGCTGCCAGAAATATGATTCGTCTATTCTTCATATGCTTTGCACTCCTTTTTTATAATTGTTACGAAAATGTTGCAATATTGTTTCAATTCTCACCGAGACCATTATAGCACATCACGACACACCACGTCAAATCTTTTATATGACGCTTCCAGACAACCCGCAGAGACAACAAAAAAGCCCCCGGTGACGGGAGCCTTTTGCTGCATTGCACATCGGAACTGATTCCGATTTATGAATATTAGTCCATTGCAACGACTTCTTTTTTGTTGTAAGAACCACAAGCTTTGCAAACTCTGTGCGGCATCATAAGAGCACCACATTTGCTGCATTTTACAAGGTTCGGAGCAGACATTTTCCAGTTTGCTCTTCTCTTATCGCGTCTTGCTTTGGAAGATTTATTCTTAGGACAAATGGACATAGTTACACCTCCTTAAATTTGCTGAATATATCTTTGATTGCAGCCATTCGGGGGTCTAGCCCTGTGGTATCACAATCACAGGTCTGAATATTCAGATTCGCACCACAACGGCTGCAGATTCCTTTACAGTCATCTTTACACAGCACTCGAATCGGCCATTGGACTATGAGCTCATTACGAACCAGTTCTTCCACATCGAGCTCGTCTCCCTCCACAAACGAAGAGTCCTCTTCTTTTTCCTCGCGTTCTTCCTCTGACAGATTCAGATCAATCTGCAGATCGAACTCGAGCTGGAATGGAGTCGCTACCGGTGTCAGGCATCTTGCACATGGAATCTCCATTGTAAGGTCTGCGCTGCCGGTGATCGTGATCACACGATTGCCTTCATGCGTAAGGCCAAGGATAACAGGATGTTTTTCGATTACCCGATAGTCCTGCCCGCCGATCGAAAAAGTTTCGGATGTAAGCGGAATTTCATACTTTTCGGACTTTCCGTCCTGCGCAAATAACTTGGTCAGACTGATTTTCATATTGTTCTCCTAATCACACTTTACCAATTATACCCGGGAAGGTAAGAATTGTCAACTGCTTTTTGAATTATTTTTTATTTTCCTTTTACTAACTCTACAGTCTCCTCGCAGATTGCGATTTCCTCGTTGGTCGGGATCACGCATGCTGTAATCTTGGAGCCTTCTTTGGTGATGATCTTCTCAACGCCGCGGCAGTTATTTGCCTCAGAATCGAATTCCAGACCCATGAACTCAAATGCTTTGCAGATGGTCTCACGAAGTGGAATAGCGTTCTCTCCAAGGCCTGCGGTGAAGGTGATCACATCTACGCCGCCCATAGCTGCGATGTAGGAACCGATGTATTTGATAATGCGGTAAGCGTATGCTTCCAGACAGTTGATGGCATCCTGATTACCTGCCTCTGCTGCTGCAGATACATCACGGTAATCGCTGGAGATGCCGGTCATGCCGAGCATACCGGATTTCTTGTTCAGAATGTTCAGAACCTCGGATACGGTCAGGTTCTCTTTGTTGCACAGATACTCAACAAAAGCCGGATCGATATCTCCGGAACGGGTTCCCATGATCACACCTTCGAGCGGGGTAAGGCCCATGGAGGTATCTACACATTTGCCGTTCTTTACAGCGGAAAGGGAAGCACCATTTCCCATATGGCATACGATGATCTTCAGATCGTTGTAGTCTTTGCCAAGGAACTCTGCGGTTCTCTTGGATACGAATTTATGAGAAGTTCCGTGGAAGCCGTATTTACGGATTGCGTATTTCTCATAGTACTCTTTCGGAATACCGTACATATATGCTTTCGGAGGCATGGTCTGATGGAATGCGGTATCAAATACTGCTACGTTTGGAACGCCCGGCATCAGTTTCATGCAGGCATTGATTCCCATCAGGTTTGCCGGATTGTGCAGAGGACCAAGGTCAGCGCACTCCTCGATAACTTTGATTACTTCGTCATCGATGATAACAGAGTTTGTGATCTTCATTCCGCCGTGCAGAACGCGGTGTCCGATGGCATCTACTTCTTCCAGGCTCTTGATGACGCCGCTCTTCTCGTTTACCAGAGCGTCCAGAACCATCTGGATTGCCTCTACGTGTGTCGGCATTGCTGCTTCTGTTACCTCTTTTTCGCCGTTCTTTGGCTCATAAACGAGGCGTCCGTCGATACCGATTCTCTCACAGAGTCCTTTTGCCAGGACGTCACGGTTATCGTAATTGATCAGCTGGAATTTCAGAGAGGAACTTCCGCAGTTTACTACTAATACGTTCATTTCTAAATTCTCCTATTTTAAAAGTCTTATTAAAACTTCTGGCCGGCCTGTTCTCCGCAGCCGGCCAGAAAACCGCTTGTAATTGGTTTTATTTCGTGCTTACTGTGCCTGGCACTGTACAGCAGTGATTGCTACAACACCAACGATATCCTCTGCGGAGCATCCACGGGACAGATCGTTGACTGGAGCTGCGATACCCTGCGTCATTGGGCCGTATGCTTCTGCTTTTGCCAGTCTCTGTACCAGTTTGTATCCGATGTTTCCGGCATCCAGATCCGGGAAGATCAGAACGTTTGCTTTTCCTGCTACTTTGCTGTCCGGAGCTTTGGATGCACCTACGCTCGGAACGATTGCTGCATCAAGCTGCAGCTCGCCGTCGAGAGCGAGATCCGGGTTTGCTTCTTTTGCAATTCTGGTAGCCTCAACAACTTTGTCTACATCAGCATGTTTTGCACTTCCTTTGGAGGAGTGGGAAAGCATAGCAACTCTTGGCTCGTTTCCGGTCAGCATGCGGTAGGACTCTGCGGAAGACTCTGCGATTGCAGCCAGCTCTTCCGGATTCGGGTTCTGGTTCAGACCGCAGTCACCGAATACGAATACACCGTCATCGCCGTACTCGCAGTCCGGAACTACCATCAGGAAGAATGCGGATACGAGTTTTGTACCTGGTTTGGTCTTTAAGATCTGCAGGCATGGACGAAGGGTATTTGCGGTAGAATGGCAGGCACCGGAAACAAGTCCGTCTGCATCTCCCATTTTAACCATCATAACGCCATAATATGTATAGTCATTCAGGATGGTCTCTCTTGCTTTCTCCGGAGTCATGCCTTTCTTTGCACGAAGCTCTACCAGCTTATCTACATAAGCCTGTGTTTTCTCGTTTTTCTCTGGATCTACAATAGTAGCTTTGGAGACATCCAGTCCCTCGCTGCCTTTCTTTACTGCCTCTTCGCTTCCGATGATGATCAGATTTGCAAGGTCCTCTTTCAGGATCTGTGCAGCAGCCTCATATGTTCTTCTGTCTTCTGACTCTGGCAGTACAATTGTTTTTTTGTCTGCTTTTGCTCTTGCTTTAATTGTGTCAATAAATCCCATGATCTTTTGACTCCTTTCGATAAATTTACTCGATATTCTCATTGTAGTACGCTTTTTGCCCTTTCGCAAGTATAAAATTCAAAACAACTGGACAAAAAATCCAAAACGGAGGAATTCTTGCATTCCTTTTCTGTTTTTGTTACGATAGGGCTATGTGATCCGCGGTTCCTCTCTGTTTGGAATCGTGCTATTTTTTTCGAAAGAAGGTACGTTTTATGACCATTACCGCAGTCATTGCAGAATATAATCCTTTTCATAACGGCCATGCTTATCAGCTGGCAAAAGCCAGGGAACTGACCGGGGCGGACTATCTTGTCGTGATTATGAGCGGCGATTTCGTCCAGCGCGGCGCACCTGCGATTCTTGACCAACATGACCGTGCGGAGCTGGCGCTTCTTGGCGGCGCGGACCTTATCTTACAGCTTCCGTGTCACTTTGCACTCGGCAGTGCACAGCATTTCGCACGCGGGGCGGTATCGCTTCTTACTGCGCTTGGCTGCGTCGATTTTCTCTGCTTTGGCAGTGAATATGGAGACACGGCGCCGTTTCTGGAACTCGCTGATGTTCTGCTCCACGAGCCGGAGGAATACCGCGAGCTGCTCTCCGGTCTGCTTCGGAACGGACTTTCCTTCCCGACGGCGCGCGCACAGGCACTTTCCGCTTATTTTTCTGACAGCGCTTCCTTCTCTTCGCTTTCAAAAGAAGAACTTGATACCTTTTTAAAAGAACCAAACAATATTTTAGGCATTGAATATGTCCAGGCACTTCTGCTGTCACAAAGCCGCATTCGGCCGGTAACGATCCGCCGGGAGGGCAGCGGCTACCACGAAGGAGCGCTTTTCACACAGGCACTCCCTTCTGCTACAGCAATGCGGAATCTTCTTTTTTCCAATCCGCATAAGGATCCGGAACTGTCCGCGCTCGCCTCCTGCATGCCGGAAGCAGTCTATCCCGCTTTCCAGGACGCCGTCACCGCACACGGCCTGCTTTCCAGCGATGATTTCAGCCTGCTCCTCGCCGCGCGGCTCCTCACAGAAACGAAGGAATCCCTTTCCTCTTATCTTGATCTTTCGCCGGATCTTGCCAACCGCATCCTCCGCCAGCGCCACGCATGCTCCTCATTCTCGGAGTTCGCCCTGCAGCTCAAAACAAAAGAGATGACCTACACCCGCATCAGCCGTGCCCTGATGCATCTGCTTCTGAACCAGAAAACATTGTACCCGGCCGGCTATAACCGTGTTCTCGGTTTCCGAAAAAGTGCCGGTGCATTGTTAAAAGAGATTAGAAGACGTTCTTCTCTGCCGCTCATTGCCAAGGCAGCCGACGCCCCGCGGCTTCTTACCGGCGATGCACTTGCCGCCTTTGAGAGCGATATACAGGCCTCTCTTTTTTACGAGACTGTCCGTTCTCACAAAACAGGGACACAGTTCGTCCATGAATACACAAAAAAGCTGGTTCTGTTATAGAACCAGCTTTTTTCCAGCAGCAGCATCATCTGCTGCTGTGGAACTGTATAGTCCTCCACAAACAGGAAAACATTTTTTGTATCTGCACTTTCTCTTGTAAAGTCAAACTGCATGAAACGCATCTCACCATTCAGTATAAAATTGATCATAACATGATGCATGATGTGTTCTGCTGTTCCCTGTGTGATTGCTTCCATCGTCATCTGCTGTTTTATCCGATTAAGATCATCTATATTGCCAGATGCATAACGCATGAGTATCTTCAAAATCAATGTACAGGATTTCTATATAATGATTTTTAAGAGCTTTTTCATATATTGCAGCCTGAACCGCTTTCTCCAACAACTGAATTCCTCCTTGTTTTCTCATGTACTATTAATGCTTCATAGCACTCCCGCTATAAATTACTTTCATCAGTAATTCCACATCAACAGGCTTAGCAACATGTTCATTCATCCCTGCTTCTTTTGCCCTTATTCTGTCCTCCGTGAACGCATTTGCTGTCATTGCAATGATCGGTATTTTCTTTGCATCCTCTCTGTCCAGAGACCTAATCATCTTTGTAGCTTCATAACCATTCATGACCGGCATCATAATGTCCATAAGAATGACATCAAATTCACCAGGTTCACTATTTCTGAACAGTTCAACAGCTTCCTGACCATCCCATGTTTTTGTCACGTCGGCACCTTTTTTCTTTCAGGAAATCCTCTCTTAGCTGCCCGCCGTTTTCTGTTTCCATTTTAATATTTGTACTCATTTGTCTGGCACTTTCAATGGCACGGAGGAGACTTTTGGATTCCGAAGATTCATTATAATGGGTGTAGTGGAACACTGCACTTTCACATAGTTTACAATCTCCACCATTCTTTTCTCTGCTTCTGCTTTTTCTGCGTGGAAGAAATAAAACAGAGAGACTACAGCTACACAGATTCCTATCAGACCGCCGAGCAGCTGGATCCGTTTTTCTCCACCTCCAGATACTTCTGGGGATCATCCAGGTATTTTTCAATGATTTTCAGGGATGTGCCATCCAGACGCATCTCTTCCTGTGTCTGGCCCATCTGCTCACAGATTCCCCTGTCATCCTCTTTTGCAAAAGCAACGCCTATTCCGGTGATCATCAGAGGCTCTTCCAGGATACGGAAGCTTGCATCATAATCCTTCCTATACTGAACGATAGATTCCTCGTGTGCAGCAACCGCATCTACATATCCTTTTCCCAGAAACGTATAGATCAGCTCCCGGTGTCCCAGGATGATCAGATTTCCCAGCTTTGGGATCCTCTCATCCGTCCGGTTCAGAAAGATGCTTTCCGGTTTGGTTGTGGACTGGACAGCGGTAATCGTCAAGACGTCCTTCCATAGAAAAAACAGCCCATGATACAATCAATCTCGCTGCTCTCCACCAGTTCTTTTTTCTCCTCCCAGTTGATCTGGACAACCTTCACCTGTTATCCCATTCTTTTGAATGCTTCCGTAGCCAGTTCTACATCAATTCCTGTCGGTACACCATCCTCATTCAGATAATTGTATGGTGGATAGCTGTCGCTGCCGAGGGTAATAACAGGCTTTTCGGTTTCTTCTTTCGTGTTATCTGTGTTTTTGCACCCTGCCAGGGTGACTGCTAAATATCAAAAGTCCTAATAAAATTACTATAGTTTTTCTTAATTTCAATGAATGATTATGTTTTTGCGTTTACTACCCCTTTTTTGTCAGCAGTTTTGTGATCGCTCTTTTTAATCGCGGAATATCAATCGGCTTTCCAATATGTTCATTCATCCCGGCCTCCAGACATGCTTTCCGATCTTCCTCAAAAGCATTTGCCGTCATGGCAATGATTGGAATCTTTTTGGCATCTTCACGTTCCAGCATACGAATTGCTTTTGTTGCTTCCAGCCCATCCATGACCGGCATCATCACATCCATGATGATGACATCATACTCATCCAACCTGGAATTCTGAAATATTTCAAGTGCCTCTTTTCCGTTTTTCGCTTCTGTAATGTTCAGATGCTCCTCCCCCAGGATTTCATGGGCTATCTCCATATTAATGACATTATCTTCAACAAGAAGCACCCGTTTTCCTGACAGATCCCTGTCCTGTGAGTAGCTGTCCTTCTGTGAATCATTATTTTCAGCCAAATAATCTATTTCAAATGGAACCGTAACCGTAAACGTGCTTCCTACATTTTCTTCGCTTTCCAGTTCTATCGTTCCACCCATCCGTTCAACAATATCTTTGACAATCGAAAGTCCCAGACCGGAGCCACTGAATGTTGTAGTTGACTGTTTGCCTTCCTGCGCAAAAGCATCAAACGCATGTTTTTGAAATTCTTCACTCATACCAAGACCGGTATCTGAACATACAAACTGAAAAACAGCTATATTCCCATCATCCGATAATTCTTCGCAATGAACATTCACTGTTCCATGAAAATGATTGTATTTAATCGCGTTGGAAGAAAGATTCATTAAAACCCTGCTCAGATGTACCGGACTTCCAATCAAATATCTGTGGCGGATTGTGCTTGCTTCCACGCCGCCTTCAAATCTTACACCATTCTCATAAGCACTCATTGCAACAACCGTCAGATTATTCCTTAACAGTTCTGCCAGATCAAAGGATTTATGTTCCAACACAAGGGAACCGGATTCCAGTTTGCTGATATCCAGGACATTGTTGATCAGATTTTGCAGATAATCGGCGGACTGAAGTACCTTCTTCCTGCATTCCCTTAACTTGACCACATCATTGTTATATTTTTCAGCGATATGGATCATCCCCACGATTCCGTTTAGCGGTGTACGGATATCGTGGCTCATACGCCGGAGAAAGGCTGTTTTTGAAAGATTCGCGCGATGAGCATCTTCCATGCTTTCCTTAAGCTGTTTCTGATACATGAGTTCCCGTGATTTTTCTTCCGTAATATCTCGTACGACATAAAGCACATCCACAGCGTTTCCATGTGCATCTCTGCTCTTTACAATAAATCTGGCCAGCCGCCATTCTCCGTTTACTCCCATAAATTCAATCGAAACAAAATTCGTATTACGAAGTCTCTCTGTCAATGTATCAAAGTCAAGAAACTCCCGGTATTTTTTTCTCTCTTCCTGGGCGGCAAATGCTGTTGGAAGTCTTTCCATAACATCATCAATTTTCCCCTTTTGTCCAAGGATTTTTTGCACAAGGTCATGGCCTTTCAAAAGCTCATATGTCCGCTCTTTAACATTGGCTTGTACGATTGTTACATACAACGTAGCAATTGCGGCAATAATCTCTGACCTCTTTGTCGCCTCATCAAGAGCCTTTTTCAACAGTACCGTACTTTTCAGATTTTCCCTCACACATCCAAGATGTCCGCCAACATCAGACAGCAGTGTAATGGAAATCTCATTCTGCCTCAAATCAGGATTATCTACCCCGATGAATCCATTCATCTGATGATTGGCATAAATCGGCACCGCAATCAAGGAACATATTTCCTGTGTTTTTAACAATTCATATTCTTCCGGTTCAGAATTTTTTGTCGCTTCCAGATCATGAATCACGATTACTTCCTTGTTTTCAAATCGTTTCACCCAGTTCGGCATCGAACTGACCGGGATTGCCTGAAGGTTATCTATCTCTGGTGCCACTCCATCGGCACACCATTCAAATGTATTGCTCAGACTGTCCTTCTGATCGGTTTCCCAGTCAAAAACATATACCCGGTCTGCCCCTGTATAGTTTCCAATCGCCTGCAACAAAGAGTGAATAATTTCTGACAGCTCCTGCTCATTTTCCACCTGATCCATAAGCGATATCTGATGCAGGATCGTGTCCATACTATGTAATTTTATTTGATAGAGTTCCTGAATCTCTTTTGTTTTCATTTTCTATCCCCCCCTGCAGTAAAACTATTATGGTTACGTCTGTGAAATAACACCGTAAGAAAGGATCCTGCTACGGCAGGATTCTCCGCTTAAACTTATGCAAAAAAACTGGTTTTATTATACTCTAACACTTTACTGCACACAAGAAAAACATTACCTTTTAGCGTTAAAAGGCAAAAAAAGAACAGCAACTGTGCCCAAAGTTCCAGTGATGTGTATCAAAAACGGAAATGGACTTTCGGCAGATATATTTTCTTCTGTTTCTCTGTCTTCAGGATCAGATGGAGGAACTGACAAAACAGACACAGACCCGCAATGATAAGATGCAGCTGATGATGGAACAGATCGTGCTGTCCAATAAGAGCAGCCAAAAAGAAAAAAACAGATCGGCAAAAAGAATGAAAACAGCTTCCAGATGCCATATCCAGATGTTACCGCTTTGTGCCTGAAAAGTCGAAGTTGAGGAACATCATATTTTGGAGATCTGAAGATCGCAGGGTGCTGGGTACATTACAGGCGCAAGTTCCATGAGGCACTGGAGGTCATACCGAAAGATCTGAGGAAACAGTCTGTTTTGTACCTCATCATGAACCCGATCCGTGCGATTTACCGGGAGGAAGGAAAGCTTTCCGGTCTTTCATCAGACGAACGGACTGCCCATCGACTTTTACATAATAAATTCCGCTGATCCATTTAGATTCCTGCAGCGCTCCGTTCTTATCCATGTAATACCATTTTCCACCGATCTTCTGCCAGCCAGTCTGCATTTTGCCGTTTTTGTTCAAATAATACTTTGTGTTTTCTATGGCGGCCTTCACATCCACATCCGCAGAGGTATTGCTAGAACAACGGCTGCTACCGCTGAAGTTCCCCGTAATAATTCATTTTTTCTTACACTTTTTATGGGTTGCAAGTAAAATTATCAATATGTAATATATCATACTATACATTCCTTAAAATTACTATTTTTATTTGCGCAGATAGTAAAAAAAGCCGGCAGCGATCCTTTCCATTCAGGATCACTGCCGGCTTTTCAGCTTTCTCTTTAGTTTTTAAACGAATGAATCGGTGCCGGGATTCTTCCTGTTCTGTTGACGAATGCCTCGCAGGAGAAGTTGTTGACCGGCATGATCGGTGCATAGCCGAGGAGGCCGCCAAATTCTACGGTCTCGCCCACGCCTTTTCCGATGACCGGAATCAGGCGGACTGCCGTTGTTTTCTGGTTGACCATACCGATGGCAAGCTCATCTGCGATGATTCCGGAGATGGTCGATGCTTTCGTGTCTCCCGGGATGGCGATCATGTCAAGGCCTACAGAGCAGACACAAGTCATAGCTTCCAGCTTCTCGATGGTCAACGCACCGTCGTTGACTGCGTTGATCATACCCTGGTCCTCAGAAACCGGGATGAATGCGCCGGAGAGACCGCCGACATAGGAAGATGCCATAACACCGCCCTTTTTCACCTGATCGTTCAGAAGTGCCAGCGCCGCCGTCGTTCCCGGTGCACCTGCGTGCTCGAGGCCGATCTCCTCAAGGATATCCGCAACGGAATCTCCGATCGCCGGAGTCGGTGCCAGGGAAAGGTCAATGATACCAAACGGAATGTTCAGCCGCTTGGAAGCCTCCTGTGCAACGAGCTGGCCGACACGCGTTACCTTAAATGCGGTCTTCTTGATCGTCTCGCAGAGTACCTCAAAGTTCTCGCCGCGTACTTTTTCCAGAGCATGTTTGACAACACCAGGGCCGGAAACGCCGACATTGATGATGGCATCCGCCTCGGTTACGCCGTGGAAAGCGCCTGCCATGAACGGGTTGTCGTCCGGTGCATTGCAGAAAACAACGAGTTTTGCGCATCCAAGGCAATTGTTCTCTTTGCTTGCCTCCGCCGTCTTCTTGATGATCTCACCCATCAGTTTGACAGCATCCATGTTGATACCGGTTTTGGTGGAGCCAAGGTTGATGGAGCTGCAGACAAAATCCGTAACAGCCAGTGCCTGCGGGATAGAACGGATCAGAAGCTCATCTGCTGTCGTCATACCTTTGCTTACCAGAGCGGAATAGCCGCCGAGGAAATTGACGCCGACTTCTTTTGCCGCACGGTCCAGAGTCTGTGCAATCGTCACGAAATCCTCCGGCGTTCTGCAGGCTGCTGCGCCGACTAAGGCAATCGGGGTAACGGAAATTCTCTTGTTTACAATCGGAATACCGAACTCGCCCTCGATCTCCTCACCTACGGAAACCAGATTTCTGGCAGTCGTCGTGATTTTGTCGTAGATTTTGCGGTTCAGCTTGTCAAGATTGGAGTCGATACAGTCCATAAGACTGATTCCAAGGGTAATGGTACGAACGTCCAGATTCTCTTTTTCGATCATCTCGTTCGTTTCCTTTACTTCAAACAGATTTATCATGTCGTTTTTCTCCTTCGCTTTAGATACGATGCATCATATTGAAAATATCTTCATGCTGGCAGCGGATGACAACGCCGATGGAACTTCCAAGCTCCTCCAGATCTTTTGCAAGCTCTGCGTTGGATTTCTCGCTCTTGGAGACGTCCGTTACCATCATCATGTTGAAATATCCCTGCACAATCGTCTGAGAAATGTCTTCGATGTTTACCTGGTTCTCTGCCAGATAATTACATACCTTTGCGATAATGCCCACGGTGTCCTTGCCTACGACAGTGATAATTGTCTTCTTCATGTTTCCATTCTCCTTTTTCTGGTTTTATGTCAAAGCCCCGGAAAAACCGGTAATGGCGGCCTTGCGAAAAACATGGTATGTAGCTAAAAATGTATATTTAAACCTCAATTAACGGTGATACTTCGCTTCTTTTAGCGACAGCGAGATGAAAATCACCCGAGTGATACGGATTATCACCCGTTGTGACCTCGCAGGCCACGGTTTCAAAGGCCAGTGCCTCATAATTATTTTCCTTGCTCAGATGGCCGAGCAGCACTTCCTGCAGATTGTCGTGCAGAATCTCGCAGAGGAGATGGCCTGCCGCCAGGTTCGATAAATGGCCTTTCGCCCCGGCGATCCGTTGTTTTAACGGATACGGGTACGGTCCGACCGCAAGCATGTTCTCGTCGTGATTTGCCTCCAACAAAACGGCATCCAGCCCGGTCAGATTCTGAACCGTGTAATCGCTGTAGACACCAAGGTCCGTCGCGATCGCAATCGATTTCCCGCCGGATTCCATGCGGTAGCCGACCGGCTCTGCCGCATCGTGGGAGATCGTAAACGGATGTACGGCGATATCACCCAGCGTAAACGTGTCATCCGCGTGAATCGTGTGGAAAATCCCCTCCGGAAACTTTCCAAGGCTCTTCGTCTGCTGCATCGCCTGAATTGTTCCATCCGTTGCGTAAATCGGAATACCGTACCGGCGCGCCAGCACGCCAAGGCCCTGGATATGATCGGAATGCTCATGTGTCACGAGAATGCCGTCCAGCTCCTTCGCGCTGCGGTCGAGAACAGCCAGTCCCGCCTCCACGCGCTTTCCGCTGATGCCCGCATCGATCAGAAGGCTTGTGGTCTCGCTTCCCGCGAAAATGCAGTTTCCGCTCGAACCACTTGCAATACTACAAAGTTTCATATCTTTTCATCCTATGGTCTAACTGTTTTTTTGTTTCCTCAAAATCGCCGCTGTTGTCGATTTCAAAATCGCAGTGGCTGCTGAATTCATCCTCGGAAAGCTGATTTGCCATGATTTCGCGAACTTTCTTCTCGGAATAGCCGCGTCCTTCGATCAATCGCTCCTTCCGGACTTCTTCATCCGCATAAATATACCACAGTTCATCACAAATTTCATCATATTTTTCTTCGATTAAGAGTGCGGCCTCCACAAAGACGTATTCCGTCCCTGCTTTTTCCGCGGCTGCAATGGCTTTTTTGATATACCGTTTTACCGCCGGATGAATGATCGCATTCAGGGCTTTTAACTTTTCTTCGTCCTGAAAAACGATCTCAGCAATCCGTTTCCGGTCAAGTTCGCCGGTCTCTGTGGTGATCTGTCTGCCGAACAGCTTCACAATCTCTCCATAGCATTCGCCGCCCGGCAGCATCACAAGGTAACCTGCCTCGTCCGCCTGGATCACCGTTGCATCATAATTCTGTCCAAGGTACGTGAGCACTTCGCTTTTTCCGGCGCCAACGCCGCCTGTAATTCCAAAAACTTTCATTCTTTTGTATCCTTTCGCTCCTGGTATGAGTGCGCTATTTCGCCTCGTACCAGTTGTTTCCTGTGTGCATATCGATCTCGAGTTTGACAGCCAGATGTGCTGCCCCGGTCATCTCCTCTTCCAGGATCTGTTCTGCCTTTTCGAGCTCGTCTTCCGGCACTTCCAGCAGCAGCTCATCGTGTACCTGAAGAAGAAGTCTGGTCTTTAACTGCTCCTCTTTCAGCCGTTTCGCCACGCGGATCATCGCTATTTTAATAATATCCGCCGCCGTTCCCTGGATCGGCGCATTCATCGCAACGCGCTCGCCGAATGACCGCTGCATAAAGTTGCTCGATTTCAGCTCCGGCATCGGCCGTCTGCGTCCGAACATCGTCACGGAATAGCCTTTCTCTTTGGCATCCTCTACGCAGCGGTTCAAAAACTCATGGATACCCGGATACGTCTCGAAATACTGCTGGATATAGGCCTCTGCCTCTTTCCGGCTGATGCCGAGATCCTGGCCCAGACCGAACGAACTGATGCCGTATACGATACCGAAGTTGACCGCCTTCGCATTTCTTCTCTGCAGCGGTGTTACCTCTTCAAGCGGCACATGGAACACTTTCGATGCCGTCATGCGGTGGATATCCTCCGCCTCGCGGTACGCCTCGATCAGGTTTTCATCGCCCGACATGTGGGCCAGCACGCGGAGCTCAATCTGGGAATAGTCGGCATCCAGAAAGACACAGCCAGGCTTTGGCACGAAGGCTTTCCGGATCAGACGGCCAAGCTCCATCCGCACTGGAATGTTCTGCAGATTCGGATCGGTACTGCTGATGCGGCCGGTCGCGGTGATGGTCTGGTTAAATGTCGAATGGATTCTTCCATCTTTCCCGATCACGGCCTGCAGACCGTCGGCGTACGTCGATTTCAGTTTGGCAAGCTGGCGGTACTCCAGAATATCGGCAACGAGTTTGTGATCCGGTGCGAGCTTTTCGAGCACATCGGCGGCGGTGGAATAACCCGTCTTGGTCTTTTTGCCGCCCGGAAGCTGCAGCTTTTCAAACAGAATCACGCCGAGCTGCTTCGGGGAATTGATGTTGAACTCCTCGCCGGCCTCCTCGTAGATCTGTGCCTCCAGCTCTCCGATCCGCTCCGCCAGCTCAGCTCCGTAAACGGAAAGTGCTTCTTTTTCTGCGGCGATTCCATCCGCTTCCATCTGACGGAGCGTAAACACCAGCGGAATCTCCACATTCCGGTACAGATCCCACATGCCCTGCTCCTTCAGCAGCTTTTCCATGTTTTCCTGTGCGGCAAATACAGCATACGCCTGATGACCTGCATACGACTCCTGCTGTTCCGGCGTCATCTTTCCTGCGGCCGGAATCTTGCTTCCGCCGAAGATCTCTTCCACTGCCGGCACATAGCGGTGTACGTACTCTTTTACGATATCATCGTACGAATACTGTGATTTCAATGGATTTAATAAATACGCGGCAATTCCGGCATCAAACAGATGGGCTTCATCGGCGTCCGGCATATCCTTCAGAAATTCTTTTCCGTCCATGACGCAGAAAACCGGAATCTGCTTCTGCAACTCAGTCAATTTTTCTTTTAAATAATCTCCGGTCAGGAAACCTTCTGCTGGGAAGTAAACAACATCCGGCTCTCCGCTTCCATACGCAACTGCCATACCGACAAGTGAACGGCTCCGATCTGCCATCGGTCCGTCCTTCGGGGTTTCTTCTGTCAGAAGAGCGGCTCCTGCCTTCTCCTCCTTCGCGATGGTTCCAAAGAGTTCTTCCGCCTCGGAAAAATCCGTTACGGTGCGCAGAAAGACGGCATCCTCTGGTTCTGCATTCGTCTCCTCGAAGCGGCCCAGCAGGTTTTTAAACTCCAGACGTTTGAACATCTCATACGCTTTTGATGTATAAAAATTCGAGAGTGCCGCTTTTTCACGGTCGAGCTCCACCGGCGCATCGGTATCAATCGTTGCAAGTTTTTTGCTTAATTCCGCCAGATCATAATGATCACGCATCGCCTCTTTTGCCTTGTTCGGTTTGATCTCCTCGAAATGTGCATGCGCATTTTCCAGTGTCTCGTACTGCAGCAGGATTTTCGTCGCGGTTTTCTCGCCGACACCCGGCAGACCCGGGATATTGTCTGCGGTATCGCCCATCAGCGCTTTCAGATCGATGATCTGTTTCGGGAGAAGACTGTATTTTTCCAGCACCTCTGCCGTGTGGTAATTTTCAATCGTCGTCACACGCTTTACGGTCTTTGGAATCCGGATCAGAATGTGGTCCGTTGCAAGCTGCAGCAGGTCGCGGTCTCCGGATACGATCGTAACTTCCATCCCTTCCGCCTCGCATTTGCGGCCGAGCGTTCCTAAGATATCATCCGCCTCATAGCCCTCTTTTGTGACAATCTCAATGTCCATTGCTGCGAGCACTTCCTGGATCACCGGGACCTGTTCGCGCAATTCCTGCGGCATCGGCTTTCTCGTTTCCTTGTACTGGTCATACATTTTGTGGCGGAATGTCGGCGCATGGAGGTCAAACGCCACGGCAAGATACTGCGGCTGCTCCTCATCGAGAATTTTAAACAGAATATTCAGGAATCCATATACGGCGTTCGTGTGCAGTCCTTCTGCATTGGACAGATCCGGTACGCCGTAAAAAGCCCGGTTCAGAATACTGTGTCCGTCCAGTAATACGATTTTATCACTCATAATAATCCTTTCAGCCAGGGTAATTCTATCACTTCAAAATAGTGCAGAGCCAGGAGCACCAGAAACAGAACGAGAATCAGCATCAGCACCCGGAAAAACGTATCTTTGTACCGGCGGTGTCTCGCTTCTTCCTCTTTTTTCTCCAGATCGCGTTCCAGAAGTCCTGTCAGATTGTAGGAATCGGGCGCGTCATCCTCGAAATATGCCATCGCACGGTTCACAATAAAATATGTCTCCAGTTCCTCGTGGCATGTATGGCATTTCCGGATATGGGAAATAAACGGTTCCATCTCTTTCTCCGGCATATTTCCCTGCACGTATGGCTGTATTAATTTTTCTGCTTCTTTACAGTCCATAAAATCCTGCTCTCCTTTTGTATCCGGCCAGTGTTTTCCTCTGGCCGTTTTTTCTGCTATCTACCATCATACACTATTTTCTCATAATTTAAAAGAGACAACCCGCCGAAAATGGGTTGTCTCTTGTTCTCTTATAAGATAACTGTTTTCTAGTGGATTTCCATTATGCACGGACAATGTTCGGGGTCTCTTTTCCTGCCTCGAAATCCAGTGCATTCTGCAGTGTGGTCTCTGCAATCGCACGCAGTGCTTCCTCGGTGAAGAATCCCTGATGTGAAGTGATCATAACGTTCGGGAAGGACAGGAGACGTGCTGTGGTGGAGTGCTCCAGAATCTCATCGGAACGGTCCTCGAATACGTTCGGGGTTTCCTCCTCGTATACGTCAAGGCCGACGCCGAAGAATTTTCTTGCACGGATTCCCTCGATCAGGTCGTCTGTCTTTACCAGACCTCCGCGGGACGTATTGACCAGGATCACGCCGTCTTTCATCTTTTTGATGCTCTCGCGGTTGATCATGTGGTATGTGCTGTCCATCAGCGGGCAGTGCAGGGAGATCAGATCACTCTGTGCCAGCAGTTCATCAAGAGTTACGTACGTAACAAAATCTTTTAAGGATTCATTCTGGTATACATCGTAAGCAATAACTTTCATGCCGAAACCGCGGCAGATTCTTGCCATAGCCGCACCGATTTTTCCGGTTCCGACGATTCCGGCGGTCTTCTGATAGAAGTTAAATCCCATCAGTCCGCCCAGGCTGAAGTCGTTTTCTCTTACTTTCGTATATGCTTTGTGCATGTGGCGGTTGACCGTCATGGCCAGTGTCATCGCATGCTCAGCTACAGCCTCCGGGGAGTAACCCGGTACACGGCGTACATCAATGCCGTATTTTGCAGCTGTCTTTAAATCTACGTTGTTGAAGCCTGCGCAACGCATCAGGATCAGCTTGACACCTGCCTCATGCAGTGCTTCTACGGTTTTTGTTCCGACATCGGAGTTTACGAAGGCGCACACGGCATCGTAGCCCTTTGCCAGGGAAGCGGTTCTTGCAGCAAGGCCGGTTTTTAAATATTCCACTTCAATTTCTGGAAACTGCTCTTTGGTTCGGTCGAAAGATTCTCTGTCGTAGCTCTGGGTATCGTAAAATAAAATTTTCATAATGTTTTTCCTCCTCGCTTTGCGGTCATCTTATTGTTCCCGCTTACAGGTATTACTATACTTCATTGTTAAAACTTTGTCAATGTATTATTTGTTAAAATTTTATCAATTAGTAAATTTATTTTCAACATCTTTCACAACAGTACAAATTTACTGGATCACCTCGTCCAGGAACCGGGACGGCTCGACTTTCTTTTCAAACCGTTCCTCCACGTAACAGAGCGTCAGCTCTTTCCGGGCGCGCGTCATTCCGACGTAGAACATCCGCCGCTCCTCCTCGATCGCCTCCGCAAGGACTGCTTTCTGATACGGCATTACACCCTCGTTGACGTCAAGAAGATAGACCTTGTCGTACTCGAGTCCCTTGACGCTGTGCAGGGTGGAAACCATAACTCCTTCCGCACTCTCTGCGCGCTGCTTCTGTTTTTCCTTCATCTTCTGCTGGTATTCCTCAATATGTGCAAACCAGCCCTCGATGCTTTTCTGGGTCTTTGCCGCCTCCTGCAGCTCGTCCAAAACGGAAATCAGATCATCCTCTTTCAGATGGCGGTATGCAGCATATTCCTTCACATACTGTTCATAGCCGATCGCATAGCGGATGTAATTGACCGCGCCGAACGGCGATAAATGCGTCAGTGTCGTGATATCCTGCTCCAGTTTGCGGATCCGCTGGCACATCCAGTCTTTTTCTTCGTAATATTCCAGAAGTGCATCGAACGAAACAGTCGCCTCCTCAAAGGCATCCCGCGACAGATAACGGTTCGGGCGGTTGGCAATCTTTAAAAACTCGCCGCGCTTCCGGCTTCCCATCGCAAGATTCAGATACGTCAGCAGATCTTTCGCAATCCAGTGGTCATAGAGATCCGGCAGGGTATCCCGCATCTGGAACGGGATCTGTGCTTCCATCAGTTCCTCTACTGCTGTCCGGCAGCCAAGATTCGTGCGGAACAAAAGCGCCATCTCTTCATACGGACAGCCGTTTTTCTCCGCCTCCCGCAGCTCCTCGGCAACGGCACGCATCTCCTCGCGCGGGTTCTTATATCCCCGGATTGCAACCGGAGCGCCTTTCTCGTTGTCGGTGGAAATCGCCTTTTCATACCGCTTTTTGTTGTGGTGGATCAGGCATTGGGACCGCTTCACGATAAATTCCGTACTACGGTAATTTTTATCGAGCACTACCTGCGCCGCGCCCGGGTAATCTTTCGGAAAATTCAGCATGATCTCCGGCTTGGCCCCGCGGAACTGATAAATCGACTGATCGTCATCACCGACAATAAAGAGGTTATTTTCCGGCAGCGCCAGCATCCGCACAATCTCATACTGCACGGGGCTGATGTCCTGAAACTCGTCAATCAGGATATACTGAAATTTCTGCTGCCAGGCGCGGAGGACCTCCGGCCGCTCCAGAAAGAGACGTTTGCACTGCACCATCAGATCGTCGAAATCGAGTTTTTTGTTCTCCTTCCGCCATTTCTCATACGCCTCATAGATTTCGCGAAATTTTTCCTGCGGCATACAGGCGGAATAGTAATGTTCCAGCGGGATCTGATTGTTCTTCACAGTGCTGATTTCGCGCGCCAGATTTTCCTCGAGATCCTCTTCCTCCAGGTCTCTGGCATAGTGGTTGACCAGCTCGCGCATCAGCCGCTTTTTCTCTTCCTCGCTTAAAATATTGTTGCCGGACATGCGATACGTATGGCGCAGAATCGCGTAGAATACCCCGTGGAACGTTCCAAAGGTGACCTGGGTACTCGTCTTTCCCATCGCCTTCAAATACCGCTCCTTCATCTCTTTTGCCGCCGCACGCGTAAATGTTACGACAAGAATACGAGAGGCGGAAATGCCGCTCGTTACAAGCTGGCAGGTCCGCCCCGTAATCACTGCGGTTTTCCCCGACCCCGGTCCGGCAAGGACCATCATGGGGCCGGTGGTATGCATCACCGCTTTTTTCTGTGAATTATTATATATCATTTGGATAATTTCTCAATCGCTTTGTCGATGCGGGCAAGAGACTCCTCTTTTCCCAGAACCTCAAGGATTTCCGTTGCGCCGGCCGGTGTCATCTGTTTTCCGGAAAGAGCGGTACGGATCGGCCACATAATATAACCGGTCTTGTATCCTTTTTCTTTTCCGAATGCGCTGAGCATCTCAAAGAGAGCATCATTGCTGAAATCTTCCTGCGCTGCCAGCAGCGGTTTTACTTCCTGAAGAAGTGCAAGGGAGGTCTCCTCGTTTGTCTTCATCTTTTTGTGAGTGTACATCGAAGCGTCGTATTCCGGAACTTCCTCGAAGAAGTCGATGAGGTCTGCAATATCCGGGAATACTTCGATTCTTGTTTTTACCATGGCTGCAATTTTCTTAAAATCGAGCGGACGGTGGATTGTCTTCTGGATATACGGAAGCGCCATCTCATAGAACTTCTCGTCGTCCATTGCCTTCATGTACTCGCCGTTCATCCAGCGGAGTTTTGTCATATCGAAAACGGCCGGAGATTTGCTGATGTGGTGGTAATCGAAGATTTTTACCAGCTCCTCGAGAGAATAGATCTCGCGGTTTCCTTCCGGGCTCCATCCAAGAAGGGCTACGAAGTTGACAATGGCATCTTTTAAGAAGCCCTGATCGATCAGGTCTTCATAAGAAGAATGGCCGCAGCGTTTGGACAGCTTCTGATGCTCCTCGTTGGTGATCAGCGGACAGTGTACGTAAACCGGAACTTCCCAGCCGAATGCCTCGTAAATACGGTTGTATTTCGGGGATGAGGACAGATACTCATTACCGCGGACAACGTGGGTTACACCCATCAGATGGTCGTCGATGACGTTTGCGAAGTTGTAGGTCGGATATCCGTCGGATTTGATCAGGATCAGGTCTTCCAGCTCCTCGTTGTTTACGGTGATATCTCCGTAGATCTCATCATGGAAGGTTGTGGTTCCTTCGGTCGGCATATTGAAACGGATGACGTACGGTTTGCCGGCTGCCAGATTGGCCTCTACTTCCTCTTTGGAAAGACCAAGGCAGTGTTTGTCGTAGATCGAGATTTCTTTTCCGCCTACGTTACGCTTGCACTGGCTCAGGCGCTCTGCGTCACAGAAGCAGTAATAAGCGTCACCCTGCTCTACCAGCTGTTTTGCGTATTTCAGGTACAGACCTGCTGCATTACGCTCGCTCTGTACGTACGGGCCGCAGCCGCCGTCTTTGTCCGGTCCCTCGTCGTGTACCAGGCCGGTCTCTTTTAAGGTACGGTAGATGATATCAAGTGCGCCTTCCTGGAAACGCTCCTGGTCGGTATCCTCGATACGGAGCATAAAGGTTCCGTCATCGTGTTTTGCGATCAGATACGCATACAGGGCAGTACGCAGGTTTCCTACATGCATCCGGCCTGTCGGGCTCGGTGCAAATCTTGTTTTTACATTGCTCATTTTTCTTTTCTCCTGATTTCTGGTTTTTCTGGAACAATCCTTTTGTCTGTTCCCTTCCACCATTTATTTAGAATGGAAAACAGCCCGGCGTTTCTTCCGAGCTGCACCATCCTTCCACTTTTGCCAGCGGCAATGCTCTTTTTCAGACCTCTACGCCGTGCTGTTTCAAATATTCCATAAAGTCGCCGACGGTAGAAAGGTCTGTCAGTTCGTCGGTGTCGATTTCAATTCCGTACTCGTCTTCTAATGCCATAACCATCTCGTAAAGATCCAGGGAATCTGCACCCAGGTCATCTTTAAAAGAGGTATCTTCGTTGATGCTGTCTGCATCACAGTTGAGCTGTTCTACTAAAATTTCTTTTATCTTTTCTAACATTATTCTGCTCCTTCCTGCCTCTACCCGGCAGCCAGTATTTCTTTCGAAAAAAGTGTATCTGTTATTCCGGCATTTGTCAATAGATTTTTCTACTTTTACTGTTCTTCCGCCTGTGCCTCTCCTTCTCCGCTCTTTCCATCCTGGAACACAATAAAGCGGGAGACGCACAGGGCAATGCCGATTTCCGTCAGGATAAAGAGCACCGATGTTCCTCCGTAACTGATAAATGGAAGGGTAATTCCCGTTGCCGGCATCAGTTTCAGAACAACGCACAGGTTCAGAATAACCTGAATGGAAATATGTGCAAAAACGCCGCTCACCATCAGCATTCCATACGCGTCCGGCGCATTCTGTGCAACCACAAACAGACGGTACAGCAGGTAGCCAAACAGCAGCAATACAAGAAGCGCGCCAAATATTCCAAGCTCCTCGCAGATGATCGAGAAGATCATATCGTTCTGTGCTTCCGGAATTGTTGTAATCTTCTGCGTACTGTTGCCAAGTCCTTTTCCGAGAAATCCACCGGATCCAATCGCATAAAGTCCCTGCAGAATCTGATAGCTGCCTCCGGAAAGCCATTCATAGATACGGTTCGACCGGAAGTCACCGCCTATTCTTTCAAAGATCTGCAGATTATTTTTTAAAATGATAATCGCAAAAACGCCAATTACTGCCGCGCCCGGAATCACACGCGCATAAAATTTTACCTCCGGGTCCGCCAGAAACAAAATGACGCAGGCGATGAGTCCAAGAATAATGGCGGTACTCAGGTTGTCCGTCAGAATCCACGCAGCCAGCGCCTGCAGCACGCCAAGTCCGAGGACAATCGCTTTTGCGCGGATGGTACGCATATTTTTTCCCATCTTCAGGATAATGTATGGCAAATACAGAATCAGCCCCAGCTTTCCAATCTCCGCAGGCTGAAGACTGACACCGCCGATCCGGAGCCATCTTCTCGCCCCGTAGGCTTCATAACCAAGCGGCGTAAACCTTACCGCCGCCATCAGAAGGAGACTTCCCCAGTATACCAGTGCTGCAATCCGCTGGAACCATACACTATGATAATCTACAAACTTCGACAATATCACAATCCCCACCAGAACAATAGCAGAAAGCCCCGCCTGATGCGTGAAATAATACATATCATTTCCCTTGAATGTACTGGCCGCCTCGTAGGCACTCGCGCTGTACAGCATAATCAGTCCGAAGCTGACCAGCAAAATAGTGCAGGCCAGCAGGTTATAATCATAAAAATCCGAAGGAAGTTTTTTCTTCCTCTTTTTCTTCTTTTCTTTCTTCTGGGATGGCATGTTTACTTTCTCTGCCATGAAGTTTCCACCTCCATTGTTTTCCTCCATTTATTTCAGTGCATAGCCAAGCAGGCTGACAAAGCCCGGATTTCGGTCGGTCGTTCCGAGGATAACCTTACGCACCAGCTCCGGATCGTCCGTGATAATGTTGTCCACGCCGCAGTTGACCATCCGCTGCATATCTCCCTGATAATTCAGCGTCCAGGCACAGACTTCTTTACCAAGACTGTGCGCATGCTCTACAAAGCTTTCTGTGATGTACGTATATTTTACAGAAAAGAAGTCCGCCGCGTCCATATCCTCCAGGCCTCCGTACGACATTTTCATCGTATACCCGGTCTTGATATCCGGATTGATTTTCTTTGCCTGCCTGAGGAAATTGTAGTTCATGGAAGTCAGCACACACTGATCCACAAAGTCATTGTCCTCGATGATTTTCACCACTTTTTTGACAATATTCTGGTTGTGGCCGTTGTATTTTACTTCGATATTCAGGTTGATTTTTCCTTTCGCGTACGCGATGACTTCTTCCAGCTTCGGAATCTGCTCGCCGCGGAATTTTTTGTTGAATCGTACACCGGCATCAAGCTGGCTGATTTCATCGTAGGTCAGGGTCCAGATGCTGGCATTCAGACCGGTTGTCCGCTTCAGATTTGTGTCGTGCAGAAGGACAATCTCACCATCACTCGTCTCCTGTACATCGATCTCCGCATAATCCGACATGCTGTCCACTGCATATTTGATCGCGCTCATCGTATTTTCCGGTGCTTTTCTGGCTCCGCCCCGGTGCGCTGACACCGAAATATACTGGGAGGAAGCCGTTGCCTCTGCACGTGTTGCGCGCATGGCATATACAAGATAAACCGTTTCTCCCGCCAGCATGGCGATCGTGAGAACCACCGCCGTTACCGGACCGCAGAAGGTGCGTACCAGCTTCGAGCTCGGCTTTTTCGTTGTCCGGCTCTTCTGGTAGCCCTTTCGGGAGGAACGGATAAAAATCAGATACAGATACGTAATGCTTCCGACAAGGCCGAACGCTCCGCCGATCAGGCTCATCGTCGATTTGACCCAGTCACCATAGACGATGACGGTACTGACAACGGTAGACGGCGTTTTCACCAGCTTTGCATAGGCAACGACAGCCGTTCCGAAAATCAGATACAAAACCCACGTAATCAGAAAAATCATCACCTGGAAAAAGACGTTGATGCCAAGCTCACGCAGCACGCGTTTTTCCAGTGTCTGGCGCACCCGCAGATGGGTATTTTTCTCTTTTTCCGTCATCATGCACCGGAACGGGATGGTGTAGGAAAACACAAACGAGAACGCGACAAGCAGAATCGTCAGCACCACAGGGATCCAGTATGCCGGGAAGGCATTGAAAATCTTCGTCAGGGAAACCTGAAGCAGTTTCATACTGCGGATGGCGCTGTAGCTGCTGTGCAGCCAAAGGTACGGGAAGCTCGCTGCCATGTAGAAAAACCAGGTCCACGGGCGGGCACGCACAAACTGTGCGGCTCCTCTTCCGCCGGCAAGCATCATGACAGGAACGGAAATCCGTTTTCGTTTCCAGGAGGCCTCCAGAGCCGCCATGACAGCATAGATTTCAAACAGCATACAGAAAAAGAAAACAAGCAGAATTCCAAAAATCAACAGAAGGGTCAGCGGATGCAACATGATCTTGTTGAAGTTTTCCGATGTCATATAACTCGTTCCCAGCTGTTTTAAGGAAAAGTTGATCGCCGCATTGGCGAGTCTTGAAACCAGCTGGCTGGAAAACAGGCGGTAGACCGTCTCAAATATCACGATGCTAAGCAGGTTTTTCTGCAAAAGTTTCCATGCCATATTCAGATAAATTCGTATCATTCCTGCATTTTTTACTGCCTTTTTTCTCATCTGCTGTTGTTCTCTCCTGTCAGCCGCAATTCCCCCGATGAATCTGTATGCAAAAATTACCTTTATTTTTTCTCTTTTGTATTTTACATTTGACACTTCGAGTCTTTTTTGAAGCTCTTTTCTTTCTGTTCATTTTAAACTATCTTCCAGTATAACACAAAACCGGGTCTTTGAGTATTCTTTTTTCTATTTCTGGTTGCACCACTTCTGCAGTTTTTTTACCATGGCGGATGGGCTGCTTACTGATTTTTCCATCCTGCTGTCCGCATCCGGTGCCTGCCGCAAAGCAACACCGAAAAAATACAGCACGAACGCAACGACGATGAGTTCGGGCTTTACATAATTCATTGCTTCCATGGAACATCCTTTCTGACTTTTCTGTTTTTGAAAGTCTTTTTTCTATATTATGATGGGATAATGATTTACGACTGGATAAGATTTTCTTACTGTAAACCCAAAAAATCCCACCTGTTTTTCAGATGGGATTTTCCAGTGGTGTGCTGTTCTTTGATTTTTAATTTACTATCTTGTGCAGCAATTCCCCTGACCTGCCCCTGGCTGCGGTGCCGCACAGAAAGTCTTTGCATCAAACGACGGATTAAACGCATAAAAGTTCTTCGAATTCAATTCATCCTGTACAGAACGCAGTGCTTCACCAAAACGCTGGAAATGCACAACTTCACGCGCCCGCAGGAAACGAATCGGATCTGCAACTTCAGGATCTTTTACCAAACGAAGGATGTTATCATACGTTGACCGGGCTTTCTGCTCCGCAGCGAGGTCTTCGAACAAATCTGTCAAAGGATCACCTTTCGACTGGAACTCACAAGAATTAAACGGAACTCCGCCAGCCGCCTGCGGCCAGATTCCGGCTGTGTGGTCTACATAGTAATTGGCAAAACCAGAGTTCTGAATTTCTTCCAGAGAAAGATTGCAGGTGAGCTGATGAACGATCGTTGAAACCATCTCAAGGTGTGCGAGTTCTTCTGTCCCAACATCATTCAACACCCCTGCTACAATTCGGTTCGGTGCTGTGAAACGCTGAGAGAGATACCGCATGGATGCGCCCATCTCTCCATCCGGTCCACCGTACTGACTCATGATAATTTGGGCGATTTTGGGGTTTGGTGTCGTGATGTTTACAGGATACTCGAGGCGTTTTTCATAATTCCACATCCGTCAGCACCCTCCTTTCCGGTTGACTTCCCACGGCCATGGCTGCATAACCCATTCGAAAGAACGGCTCATGCGGTCGTTGGCGGTATCGATCGTGAGCGGACCGTACTGTTCGGCGTACTGTTTCAGTGCTTCTTTTCGAAGCTCCACTTTTTCCCGGAAAAAGGCAAGTGCATCTTCATCCTCCGGGTGGGTGTCGAGGTAAAGGTTCATTTCAACAACAGCAAAGCTGACCTGATCAATCCAGGCGAGCAGCTTTTCACGGGATGGCATCTGCGGCATCATAGGCACTCTCCTCCTCCCTTTCCACAGAATGGTTTACAGAGTTCCGGAAATAAGGTTCCATTTTTTAATGCAGTGGAAAGATCATAGATCTGTTCAAACCGCTGCATCGGAACGTACGCCATTGCAGGTATCATATGATCTACATGCTGCATTTTCCGCGGGAAATTCCTTGGTTCCATCTTCAGTTCCATATTGTTTGAAGCGGCGCGGCGGTTCTGCATATTGTTCGCACCGCAGCAGCCGCGATTCATACGGGATGAATCCATACCATGTTCCTCTTTCATTTTCTGTTCTTTATAGAGTATGAAGAAAATAAGAAAGTGTCAAAAAAGGCAGCGGTTTCTCTTCCGCTGCCTTTCTGTCATACTAATGAAATTTTCATCAAAACTGCATCTCATACAAATGCGCATAAATCCCGCCTTTCGCGAGCAGTTCCTTATGTGTGCCTTCCTCCGCAATTCCATTCTCCGTCAGCACCAGAATCCGCTTTGCATTCCGGATTGTGGACAGCCGGTGCGCAATCACGAAGGTTGTCCTGTCTTTCGCCAGAAGTTCCAAAGATTTCTGGACGACTTTTTCGCTTTCGTTGTCGAGCGCTGAGGTTGCCTCGTCGAAAATCAGGATCGGCGGGTTTTTGAGGAATACGCGGGCGATGGAAAGCCGTTGTTTCTGGCCACCGGAAAGTTTTACGCCGCGCTGGCCGATATCGGTGTCGTAGCCGTCCGCCAGCTCCATGATAAATTCATGTGCATTGGCCGCTTTCGCTGCGCGGATGACCTCCTCGTCGGTCGCATCCGGTCTGCCATAGCGAATGTTATCGATGATCGTTCCCGCAAACAGGTACACATCCTGCTGCACAATACCGATTTCATCGCGCAGATCCTTCAATTTCACATCGCGGATATCCTTTCCATCCAGTAGAATCCTTCCTTCTGTCACATCGTAAAAACGCGGAAGCAGAGAACAGAGTGTCGTCTTTCCGGCGCCGGAGCTGCCCACCAGCGCCACATAGTCTCCTGCCGGGACATGCAGATTCACATTGCTTAACACATTCTCCTTCGACTCCTCATAATGGAACGAAACGTTTTCAAAGGTTACTTCTCCTTGCACATTCTTCAGTGGCAGTGCATCCGGCTTGTCCTGGATGTCCGGTGCGATGCTCATAATTTCCAGGAAACGTTCGTAACCGGAATAACCATTCTGGAACTGCTCCGTAAAGTTCACCAGCTTTTTCACCGGATCTGTGCAGTTGTTGATGTACAGAAGAAAGGTAACCAGATCGGCCGCCCCAAGCTTCCCACCTGTCATCAGCAATGCGCCGACAATCAGCGAAATAACGGTAATCAGCGTCGAAAAGGCTCCCATTCCCGAATTGTAAATTCCCATATAGCGGTAGCTGACCTTCTTCGAATCGACAAAACGGTCATTTCCCGCATTGAACTTTCGCATCTCCTCTGTCTCATTTCCAAACGATTTGACAACACGGATCCCCGAAAGGCTGTCCTCGATCTGACTGTTGATATCCGCAATTCTGCGGCGGTTTTCCTTGAATGCACTCTTCATGCGGCTGTTCATCACTAACGCAAACAGCAGCATCACCACAATAACCACAAGCGGCACACATGCCAGCATCGGATTTACCACAAACAGAATAATCATCGCGCCGATCAGTTTGATAAACGAAATGACAATATTCTCCGGCCCATGATGTAAAAGCTCACTGATATCGAACAGATCGCTTGTGATGCGTGACAACAGATGGCCGACCTTCTGGTTATCGAAAAAAGCAAACGAAAGCTTCTGATAATGGCCGAAGATCTCGTTCCGCATATCATGCTCAATCCGCGCCCCCATCACATGGCCGTAATAGGCAATATAAAAGTTACAGTACATTTCAACCAGAACCATAGCAATCATCAGAATACCTAGGCGGATAATCTCACCCGTTGCCTGCTCCAGCGGCTTTTCCACAACCGTACTCGTAATATACCGTACAATCAGTGGAATCACCAGTGTAATGGCTGCTCCAAGCATTGCAAAAAACATGTCGGTAAAAAACAATCCCTTATATGGAATGTAATACCGCGCCAGCTGGCGGATTCTTCCCTTCTCTTTTCCGGTTTCTTTTTCTTTACTCATCCTGTCCTCCCTTTCCGTTGGAAACCATTTTGTAATCTTTTCGGAACTCAGACGGTGATACGCCGCATGCCGTTTTAAATGATTTCATGAAATGCTTATCATTTTCAAATCCAACCTGTTTGGCAATTTCCGTAATTTTATCTTCTGTTTGAATCAACAGACGCTTTGCCTCCGCAATGCGGATCTCCTTCAGATAGTTCACAAAATTCACACCGGTATGTTCTTTAAACGCTGCTGAAAACAGCGAATAATTCATGCAAATATGGTTAGATACCATCGCCATATTCAGATCTTTTGCATAATTTTCCCGAATATATGAAATTGCCTCTTCCATTTTTTCTTTTCCGGCTGTCTGACTTTTCAGGCTTTCCCTGTAAACGTGTATCCATTCTTCAAACGCATCCAGAAACAGATCTGCATCACGGTACTGCAGAGGACGCGGACATTTTTCCTGTTTTTCCGGCATGCGGTAAAAAAGATCCAGTTCTTTGCAGATTGCTTCCGTCACTGTCAGAAGCTGATAGGGGGAGACCCTCTGATGCGCCGCCTCAAAATACCAGTTCCGCATTTTTCGCAGCACAGTATCTGCCCGGTCCGTTGGCACCTGCAGAATAAATTTTTCCTGAAACTGTGCCAGCTCCGGCTTTTCCTCAAAACATTTTTTCTGATATTCTTCCACAGGATTTTTCTGTATAAATGCCATTTCCCGGGCCAGCAGTGCTTCCTGGTATGCCTCTGGAATTTCCATCACAGAACGATGTTCTTTTCCCACTCCGAGACAAAATCTCTCATCTTTTTCTTTCATGATCCGCTCTGCCTCCGGTTCCGGCAGAAGATACAGAACTCCTCCTTCTACGCCTTCCAGCAGAATTCCGCTGCATTTCGAAAACCGTTCCCCATTTGCCTTGCTGGTCAGCAGGATCCGGAAGCTGTCGTTTCCGATGTGGCGCCGGATCCTGCTTTCCATATCCATCCATTCTTTTTCTTCGGCCATTTCTGCATTCATCATCAGATAACGGAGCTGATTTAAAAAGCACCGTTCTTCCTCTTCTTCCGTTTCCCGGGTCTCCGAAAGCTCTCGTTCCAGATTTTCCAGAAGCTGTTCTATCGTCTCCCGCTTGATCGGTTTTAAAATATAGTCCCGAACTCCATGTTTCATCATTTCAACCGCATAGGAAAATTCATCATAGCCACTTAAAACAATAACAACAGGTTTCTGTGACAGCTCCTCCATTTTGTTGACCAGTGTCAGACCGTCCATTTTGGGCATACGGATATCAGTGAACATGACGTCCACCCTCTGTTTTCTCAAAATCTCCAATGCCTCTTCTCCGTTTCGACACTCCAGAATCTCCTCCACCGGCACGCTGCTTCGCCGGATCATCGCCACGATTCCCTGTCGAATCAATTTTTCATCTTCTACAACCAGCAGTGTATTCATTTTCTTTTTCTTCCTCTTTCTCGTCACCCTCTTGATCCATCGGAGAATATTTCCCCCTCGTGATGGGAAGATGAATGCTCACCTTCGTATAGCAATGCTCTTTTGTATAAACTGACAGTCCATACTCTGTTCCAAATTGAATGTGGATTCTGTCCTGTACATTCCGAAGCCCGATTCCATGTTTCGGCTGTGTATCTGAATTCAGGCGCATTCTTAGTTTACGTCTCAGAATTGCAAGCTGCTTTTCTGACATGCCTATTCCGGAATCTGTGATTTCAATCTCAAAGCTCTTTTCATGCTCTATTCCTTTGATTTCAATGACGGCGTCTGCATCCAGCTCCTCAATTCCATGTGTGATTGCATTTTCCACAATCGGCTGAAGAGACATCTTGGGGATATCCTGCCGATACAAATTTTCCGGTATCTGAACAGATAATGTAATTGTGAAATCATACCGCAGATTCATCAGTTCCACATAGTTCTGAATATAATTCATCTCATCCTGAACGGTTACCAGAAATTTATTCCAGCGCATATTGTAGTGCAGCATTTCACCAAGTGCTGTTACCGCATCGGAAATCGTATACTCTTCATTAATCTCAGCCATCATCTTAATGGATTCCAGAACATTATAAATAAAATGAGCGTTAATCTGGTTCTGCATTGCCCGGATTGCCGTATCTTTCAGCGCTGCCTCCCTTTTGATGCTTTCCTCGTTCTGTTTCTGAATTCTCTCCAGCATTCCGTTGATACCATAGCTCATTTCCCGCATCTCTTCTGCGCTGTAACAAACCTTTATCTTTGTTGTTCCATTGTCAATCTGACGCATCTCACACAGGACGTCATAAAACTCCTTCAGCAGGCCACGCACAATCAGATTGACCACCACAATCAGAAGCAGCCCGAAGCCGGCAAATTCAAGCAGCATTCTCTGCTGCTGTTTGATCATGTTTCCGGTTGCATCATCCAAATTGGTCAGTGTTACAAACATTCCATTGAGTTTATCGACTTTCCGAAGCACAATTGCAACGTTTTTCCGGTCAATCACCGCGCTCTGCTGACTCTCTTTTCTGTCACGGATTCCTGCCCGGAACAGAATCAGCCCCCGATAGGACTGCCATTTGCAGGCTGCCGCTGTTTTTCCGCAGTCATATAAATTCCAATTTTCATCAACAAAGCAGGCCCAGCTGCTGTCACCGGATCGATAAATTTCGGGAAATATGTCTGCCATACGCATGGATACCTCGATCACGCCAAGCCTTCCTCCGCTTTGATCCCGCAGTTCCCGTACATAAGTCATCAAATGGGAACCTTCTTTTTTTGTACCGGAGATAATATTTTTTTCCTGTATGTCAAAAAACCACTGTCCACCGCCCTGATAGCTTCGGTACCAGGCGCAGTTTTTCATCTTTTCCTTCTGATACAGGATCGGCTGCTGCTCCAGAAAACCATCTGCCATGGCAAAAATATGGATCTGGTACAGATCTGGCATTGCCTCCTGCATTTTATCGATTATGCTGATGCTGTTGTTTCGAAATTGCTGATAATAGCTCTCCGAGATCTCCTCTCCCCTCCTGAGATGAAGAAGATATTTTTCCAACGGTTCATACTCCTGCAGCGTATCTACAACCATTGAGCAGGCATTCGCTTTTGCATTCACCTCCGCACAGGTAAGATCTATTGCCGTTACTGCTTCATTTACCCCATGATCTATGGCATTCTTTTTGATACTCCTAAACCCAAAGCACATCATGCCAAAAAGCGGAATAAAAATAAAGATCAACGTTGTTACGGTAAATTTTTGGTTCAGTTTCAGTCCGCGAAACCAGTTTCGCATTTTTCATCCCCCAGTTTTCTTTTCGGTTCTGTAACCTTACTAATTTTACCAGTTTTTTCTTTAAAAAGCAATTTTTTCAGAAAAATTATTGACAAAAAGAGAAGACGGTACACTTTTTTTCCGTGCACCGTCTCTCTTTTCGCAAGACTCATATATGACGCAAAGCATGATTCCAGGGAAACAGCTTTCGTACCATTGTTATACTGTTGTCAGATCCCACGGTTCATAAATCTTTGGAACATCGCTGATCAGACGTTTGGTATACGCTGCTGTCGGGTGAAGAATTACTTCTTCTGCCGGTCCCGATTCCACAAATTTTCCATGCTCCATAATATAAACATTATCGGATACATAGTAAGCAAGACCAATATCGTGGGTGATGAAGATAATCGTCATATTGATCTCATCACGCAGCTTCAGCAGCATATCCAGGATCGTTGCACGTGAGCAGGCATCAATCATAGACGTCGGCTCATCGGCAAGCAGAATCTTTGGTTTCAGAAGGAAAATACGTGCAATCATCAGTCGCTGCATCTGGCCTCCTGACAGCTCAAATGGATATTTGTTTGTCAGTTCTGCGTATTTTAAGTTTACAAAGCTGCAGGCCTCTGTCATCAGACGTTCTTTTTCTTCTTTCGGCAGATTCTTGTCACCGCGCATATTAATGCAATCCAGCAGAACAGAATCTACACGTTTAAACATATTGTAGGAAGCAAACGGATCCTGGAAAATCGCCTGAATTCCCTTCCAGTACTCTTTTTTCTTCTTTCCGTTCGAGATGTCTCTTGGTTTACCCTGGAAATCAATTTCACCTTCCGTTACGCTGATCAGCCCGAGCAACATCTTCGAAAGGGTTGTTTTTCCGGATCCGGATTCTCCTACGATAGAAACAAATTCACCTTCATGAAAATCGAAATCAACATGGTCTACAGCGACCGTTTTTGCATCGCCAAAGCCAAACACTTTCGTTACGCCTCTTCCGGAGAGGCATGGTTTTAATTCTTTACCATCACGCATTTGCATACACCTCCCGAACCTTTCTCTCAGACATCAGGCAGCGGTACTCTCTTCCGTTCGGCAGTTCGATGACCTCTGGTTTCATACCGCGGCAGGTTGGCTGTGCATAAGGACAGCGGTCTGCGAAACGGCAGCCCTCCGGCGGATGCTTCAGGTTTGGCGGAGTTCCCGGAATTGCAGTCAGCTTCTGTTCTCTTACACCTTCCTCCGGAACGATGATCGATCCCATCAGACCTTTGGAATATGGATGCAGCGGATCGAATACCATTTCTTTTGCGGTACCTTTTTCTACAATCTGTCCAGCATACATAACCATAATATCATCGGTTACGTTGTAAAGAAGCGGCAGCTCGTGTGTGATGAAGATCATGGATTTGATAAATCCTTTTTCCATCAGATCACGCATCATTTTAATAACCATTTTCTGGGAAGTTACATCCAGCGCGGACGATGGCTCATCGGCGATCAGTACCTTCGGAGAAAGAATGGTCGAAATTGCGATAACGGTTCTCTGTTTCATACCTCCGGAAAGCTCAACCGCATGCTTCTGCAGTACCTCCTCCGGCAGGCCTAAGATCTGAAAACGTTCTTTTGCCAGATCATAAATATCCTTTCTCGGCATTTTCGGATCATGCGCATGAATAACGTCTTCTACAAATCGGATGATTTTCTGTGTCGGGTTCAGAGCATTCATTGCTGCCTGCGGAATGTAGGCGATCTCATTGCCCAGAATATTTTTCCGGACATCGTCTGGTTTCATTCCGGAAATTTTTCTTCCATCTACGATAATATCGCCGCTGATGTAGTGAAGCGGTGCGAAATAATAGCCCATCAGGGACAGTGCCAGCGTCGATTTACCACAGCCGGACTCACCTGCTACACCGAGGGATTTTCCCTCCTCAATCTTCAGGGAGACTCCGTCTACGGCGTATACATCTTCATGAAAACGAGTTACATATTTCGTTTTCAGATTGTTTACTTCCAGCATTACTTTTCCCATAGCTGCCTCCTTAGTCTCTTAACTGCGGGTTGAATACCTGGTCAAGACCGGTGTTCATCAGGTTAAGAGAGAATGAAATAAGTGCGATTACAAGAATAACCGGGAAATATGCCCACCATGCACCGTTTAAGTGTGCATTGTACTGGGTTGCCCATTGCATCATAAGACCAAGTGTTGCAGTCTTTGTGGTTGCCGGTCCAAGTCCGATCATAGAAAGCTGTGCCTCTGCCAGAATTCCGGA
Organism: Fusicatenibacter saccharivorans; assembly: GCF_027667425.1. Lineage (NCBI taxonomy): Bacteria > Bacillati > Bacillota > Clostridia > Lachnospirales > Lachnospiraceae > Fusicatenibacter > Fusicatenibacter saccharivorans. The sequence goes on along the minus strand of NZ_JAQEGR010000009.1, from coordinate 94,227 downwards.
GGAAATCTGGAGAATGAAGGCCATAACAACGTAGGATGCAACGTACGGAAGGATGTCGGTAAGGACAATCCGCAGCATGCTGTGGCCGGACAGTTTGGAAAGGTTTACATGGTCACGGTTTCGAAGAGAAATAACCTGGGAACGTACAGAACGTGTTGTCCACGGCCATGCGGTAATTCCGATCAGGAGTGCCACCATCATGATTCCCCTCTGAGACTCACCTACGCTGTAGGAGATGAGGATCAGGAGAACGAAGGATGGGATAACGGTGAACAAGTTGGTAAAGAACAGAATCAGGTTGTCCACAAAACCTCCAAGGTAACCTGCAAGAAGTCCGAGGAACAGTCCGATCACAGTTGCAATGATTCCCGCAACCAGACCAATTTTCAGGGATGAACCTGTTGCAGAGATCAGCTCAGTCAAAACATCACGACCAAAGTTATCTGTACCAAGAACAAAGTTCTGACGGTTAATGACATCTTTTTCATTGATGTACTGCTTGCTGTCGATGCTCTGAACCTCTTCCAGCTCACCGGTCTCTTCATTTTTCTCGGCAATAATGGTTGGAACATCCTCTAAAATACCGTCGATTTCGTTGTCAAGACGCTGATATTTTTTCTTTTTTGCTGCGATAAGGCCTTTCTGTTCTGCATTTGGGTCATATTTTTCCTCCCAGAGAGCAATCAGACCTTCTGCATCGGTAACATCGATTTCACTGGCATCTACACCGCCGTATTTTTCCAGCCATTCTGCCATCATAGAACGGTTGTCCATTGTCAGTTTGCTTTCAACGATGGATGCGGTTGCATCAACATTCATCTTATACGTTTTGCCGGAATTTACGGTGTCCTGAATCGAAAGATAGGTACCCGGTTTGAAAAAGTTTCCGTTTCCGATCATTGCCAGCGGATCTTTTGCCACAACAAGCGGATAGATGATAATAGTCAGGAGAATTGCCAAGAAGATTACAAATCCTGTCACGAATTTTCCTGAATGAAAAATCTGTTTGATTGTATTTTTCATAGCGTATTCTCCTTTCTAATCCTGCTGGGATGCTTTGACACGTGGGTCAATGACTGCATACAGAAGTTCAACAAGCAGGTTGGCCAGCAGAACCATGATAGTAATGATTAACGTACAGGCAGAAAGCAACGGATAATCCTGGCCGGTAACTGCTGAGAGCATCGTTGTTCCAAGTCCCGGATAACTGAATACCATCTCAGCTACCAGGTTACCGCCTATCATGGTACCAAGGGACATTGCAAGACCGGTGATCTGCGGAAGCATTGCGTTACGGAACACATATTTCACAATCGTATGATCCTTGATTCCAAGGAAACGACTGTATTTTACATAGTCGGCATTCAATTCATAAATTGACATTGAACGCATACCAATAGCCTGGCCGCCGATCGTGATGATTACGATAGACCAGAACGGCAACTGGTAATGTGAAAGCACAGATTTCATAAAAGCAAGGCTCATATGCGGAATCATACTGCTCGCATAGCCGCCTGCTGCAGGTGCAATATGTAATTTCAGTGAGAAAACAAATAAAAGTACGGTTGCCATACCAAAGGCAGGTACGTTACTGATAAACAGGAATGCCGGAAGGATTGCCTTGTCGAAAACACCTTTCATGTAAGCTGCAATTGCACCAAGCAGGTTACCAAGAATCCATCCAACAATAATGGCCGGAAGCTGTAAACATATGGTCCACAGAACCGAACTGGAAATAATATCGGATACGGTACGCGGATACTGGCTGAAAGAAATGCCGAAATCACCGCGAAGTGCATTTTTTACCCAGGTAAAAAACTGGACATACATTGGTTTGTTAATACCAAATTTCGCTGCATAGTCTTCATATACTTTCTGAATTGCAGTCGCATCGGTCATACCTTCTACCGATTTGGACGCAATAGTTGAAACCGGATCGCCCGGCATCAGACGCGGAAGAATGAAGTTCAGCAGCACTGCAAAGACTAACGTCAAAAGATACCACATGATCTTCTGCGTATAATACTTTTTCATTCCTTTCATAGAGGAACCCTCCTTCTGATTTTGTAAAAGCGGCCGGAGCACCCCGGCTCCGGCCGCCTCTGTTACAATTCAGTGTGTGCTTTCTTTCTGTTTGGCAAATCAGCCGTCAATCAGTTCCAGATTGTACAGTGCTGCTACGCCATAACCATCGGTGCAGTCCATCGGAGGAACATTGGTTCCATCGTCTTTCTGCGGATAGTTGGTCCATACGGACTCGTTTACTTCGTGGAATACCTGCGGTCTGTACATCAGCGGTACACACGGGCAATCTTCCAGCATAATCTTGGAAAGTTCTGTATAGTAATCTTTCAGTTTTGCATCATCGGTCTCATGAGGAATTGCTGCAAGGATTTCATCTACACGGTCGTTCTGATAATGACCGAAGTTACCACTGAAGTTAACCTCAAGATCGTTGTAATCAGAGCTCATGAAGAAACGGCATCTCATGTACGGGTTGGCAACCGATGTACCAGGGCCGGACTGCATGGTGATTTCGAAGTTTCCGGTACTGTAATCCGTGCTGTAGTTTGCTGCTTCCGGGAAGTAGGTCTCAATGTTGATACCAATATTCTTTCCTGCTGCTGCTACGATTTCAAGGGTTGCATTCCAGTCAGACCATCCTGTCGGGCACTCAGCCTTATAGGAAAGGTTCTTTCCGTTGTACTCACGGATTCCGTCTCCGTCGGTGTCTACGATTCCGGCATCGTCCAGAAGCTTCTTAGCACCTTCTACATCGGCATTGGACCACTGATACTCTTTTAAGGCATCCTGATCCACCATAGCCTGCTCAGCATCGGTCGGGTTCATGACAGAACGCGGAACATCTGCGAAGGTAGGAGACTGTCCGGACATTGCTGAAGAAATAACCTGATCGTAGTCAACTGCCATAGCGATTGCCTTACGAACAGCTACCTGATCCAGTCCTTCTACTTCTGTATTAAAGAACAGGGTAGGCATTGTCATACACAGCTGATACGGTGCTTCATCAACATAGGTAGAAATCGGAAGATCCTGCTCTAACCACAATTTCTGAAGGTCTGTGATGAATATCTGTGCCACATCAATATCACCATTCTGGAATGCGGTGGTAGCTGCTGCGTTATCTTTAAAGATCGGGTGAGAAATATATTTCGGAACCGGAAGCTTACCCCACATGGAATCTGCCTGTCCCCAATAATTATCATCGCGGATCAGAACTACGTTCTGGTCATTGTCAAAGTATTTTTTGTACGGTCCGGAAGTTACCAGATCGTCCATCTTATCCATTTTAATTGCTTCAGCATCGTTGTTGTTTCTGTCAGCTACGGTCTTTAAATAATTTTCCTGCATGATGTAGAGCATCGGCAGATATCTTTCCGCAAGAACCGGGTTAACTGCTTCGCCGGAGTCATCCGTTGTCAGTTTGAATACTACGGTACTGTCATCCTGTGCAACAACATCTGCAATGTAGCTCTTCATTTCAGCGCCGGTAGAAGAATTGTAATCTACATGTGCATGATAGGTAGCTGCTACGTCTTTTGCAGTAACCGGTGTGCCGTCATTCCATTTTGCATCAGCTTTGATCTTAACGGTAATTTCGGTACGGGCATCGTTCCAAACCGGATCTCCGTCTGCAAGCAACGGATACATTTTTGCATCCAGTGGATTCCACATATAAAGAGTTTCATAAACAAGTACACGTGAAGCATCGCCCTGTGCTATAACCATTGCATTGTTTGAGTTTGCTGACATTGGGTTGTAATCATTGACGGTACCCCACTGCTGTCCTGCGAAGTAAAGAGTTTCATTTCTTGGAAGCTCGCCTACCACATCATCTGAACCTGTGGTATCTTCGCTGGAAGCATCTGCTGTGCTGGAAGATGCTGCTGTGGTATCGCTTGATGCATCTGCTGTTCCGCTGGAGGATGCTGTTGCTCCTCCGCTTGAACTAGTGCTTGTGCTTCCGCTGTCTCCACATCCGGCAAGCATCGTTCCTGCCATTGTCACTGTCATTAACAGTGCAAGGACTTTCATGTTACGCTTTTTCATACTTTTTACCTCCTTAAGGTTTTCGTTCTTGCTTGATGAATTCATTATACACAAAGACTGTTAGAAAAACAGTGTCTATTTTTTGTTTTTGGTGTTCTTTTTTTGTTTTATGTTGGTTAAATTGCTCATTTTACTCTTTTTAACTCCCTTTGTTCTGCTCATTTTTCACATATCCGTTTTCGCAACATCTGCACTATTTCGTCATTATGATTATTTGTGCTATTTTTCCGTCTTTTCCGACATTTTTCCGTTCGCTTTTTCCATCTCTTTGTGCTATGATGAATATCGTATCAATTTCAGGAGGTTTTTTCTATTATGAATACTGTTTCTCATAAGTACCGACAGTCAGCGCTTCTGCTTCTGACCGCTGCGATCTGGGGTTCTGCCTTTGTCGCACAGCAGACCGGTATGGATTATGTCGGACCTTTTACGTTCAACGCGGCACGAAACCTGCTCGGCGGACTTACGCTTCTTCCGCTGATTGTCTTTTTCTCCTCGCGTAAAAAGCGAACCCTACCGCCGGATGCTTCGTCAGAAAATGGCACACAGCCAAAAACGCTCTGGGCGGGCGGTATTCTCTGCGGCATCGCACTGTTTGTCGCCTCAACTCTGCAGCAGATCGGCATCCAGTACACAACCGTCGGAAAGGCCGGTTTTATCACCGCACTTTACATCGTACTTGTTCCGGTCTGCGGTTTTTTTCTCCGAAAGCGTGTACAGCCGAAGGTCTGGCTCGCAGTTCTTATTGCCGTCGCTGGTCTCTATCTGCTCTGTATGACAGACGGCTCCTTCTCTTTGCAGAAGGGAGATTTTCTTGTGCTTGCCTGCGCGCTCGGATTTACCGTACATATTCTGGTTATTGATCATTTTTCTCCGCTTGTCAGCGGCATCAAAATGTCCTGCATTCAGTTTTTTACCTGTTCGATCCTGTCCGCTGTCTGTATGGTTCTCTTTGAAACCGTAAACTTCTCCGATCTTCTGCACGCCTGGATGCCGATTCTCTATGCCGGAATTCTCTCTTCAGGTGTTGGCTATACCCTGCAGATCATCGGGCAGAAAGGATTAAATCCTGCCACAGCTTCTCTGCTTATGAGCCTGGAATCCGTTTTTTCTGTTCTTGCCGGTTGGATTCTCCTTCATCAGGCTCTCTCCGCTCGCGAGCTCTCCGGCTGTATTCTGATGTTTGCAGCGATCGTGCTGGTACAGCTTCCGAACTTTCACAAAGCCAATGCTGTTTCCTGATGTTATTCCTTTTTCAGTGTAAGAAAGATTTCTGTTTTGCGAGCTTCTTTCTTACGGCAGCTTGCTTTGATGACATAATTCCCCTCCGCCGCAGCGTGATCCTGTCCGGAGGGCTTTTTTACGCCATCCGAAAATTTAACCGAATCGAGCAAGTCCCCGGCTTCCATTGCGAATATCCGCCTGCCTAACATTTTTATAGCATAAAAATACAAAATTCTGCATATTGATTGCAGGATTTTTTAATTCGTGCTACACTGTTTTTATTGTACCAATAAGCACTTATTTTTATTAGGAGGTTCTGTCATGCCCGTTTTTGATTTCAGCAATTCCCCGGAAAAAACAAAAGTTTCCGAATGTACGTATACTGTTTTCCGCACAAACGCACCGTTTACTTCTCCGGATCAGCCGATCCTAATTCTGGATACAAAAGAGAAGGCTTTCCCGCATCATCCCTGCGGTATTTTCACAAACCCATCCAAACGGACCTCGTTTGAATTTAAAGATGAAGAAGAATCCTTCATTGCCGACATTCTTCAGATCGATGCCCGTTTTGTCAGCCTTTTAAAATGGCTCGGTGAAAACCATATCAATGTCCGCCTTTCCGGTACACAAACATCCGACGGTTATGCAGTTTACAAAATCCGCGAGATCGCTTTCGGTGGCGGCGCAAAGCTTTCGGCTGAGGATGGATTTTTACAGTTTATGATTGAGCGTCTCCTCGCCAGCAATGCACCGGAAGAAGAAGTTGAGGATGAGGATCAGGAGGAAACCGGTGACAGCATGAAGCTCACCAGCATCCAATCCATCACTGATTTTATGAACTGTGCCGGAAGAACGCTGCCGGACAATATCCGCCTTTGGGCTCGTCGAAACCTCGCTGTTGCCCGTTCCCACGAAGTCTCTCCCGAAGAACGTCGTCACGCACAGCGCGCCCTCTCCATGATGATGAATATTCAATGGAAAAGCAACTATTTTGAAGCCATTGATCCAGTGGAAGCACGCCGGATCCTCGATGAAGAACTATATGGCATGGAACGTGTGAAGCAGAGAATTATCGAAACCATCATTCAGATTAACCGGACTCATACGCTGCCGGCCTATGGTCTGTTACTGATCGGTCCTGCCGGAACCGGAAAATCGCAGATTGCTTATGCCGTTGCACGTATCTTAAAATTACCGTGGACAACACTCGATATGAGTTCGATTAATGACCCGGAACAGCTGACCGGAAGTTCCCGCATCTACGCAAACGCAAAACCGGGAATCATCATGGATGCTTTTTCCATGGCTGGTGAATCCAATCTCGTCTTTATCATCAATGAGCTCGACAAGGCTGCCTCCGGCAAAGGAAACGGAAACCCGGCAGATGTTCTGCTGACCCTTCTTGATAATCTTGGTTTTACCGATAACTATATCGAATGTATGATCCCGACCGTCGGTGTATACCCGATTGCAACCGCAAACGACAAGGACCAGATCAGTGCTCCGCTGATGTCCCGCTTCGCTGTGATTGAAATTCCGGATTACACACCGGAAGAAAAGAAAATCATTTTCTCCCGCTATGCACTTCCAAAGGTGTTAAAACGTATCGGTATGAAAGAAAAGGAATGCATTCTGACACCGGAAGGACTCGATGCCGTAATCTCCTGCCACGAAAACACAAGCGGTATTCGTGATCTTGAGCAGGCTGCTGAGCATATCGCAGCAAATGCGTTATATCAGATAGAAGTCAACCATGTTTCCTCTGTTACCTTTGATGCAGAAATGGTACGTGAACTGCTCTTGTCCTGCTGATCTGCCTTATTTTCTATTTTGAAGGCGTATCAGGGTACGGCGAAAACCAGTGACGCAACAATTCACGCTCTGTGGTGCTGAAATTTTTTGTATTATTTTAGAGTGTGCTGTAAAATAGTTTCCTGTCCCATCAGTCTGTACTTTCGGGCAGGGAACTATTTTATTTCTCCAGATATTTTCATAAAAGAAAGCCCCTGACACTTTCATGTCAGGGGCTTCCTTTCGATCAATTCAGAAAATTTATTTCTGCGGGCCGGCGGAAACGAGTGCTTTACCAGCAGCGTTTCCTTCATATTTTGCAAAGTTCTTGATGAATCTTTCAGCCAGATCCAGTGCTTTGGTCTCCCACTCGGAAGCATCAGCATAGGTATCGCGAGGATCCAGGATAGCCGGATCAACGCCCGGAAGTTCAGTCGGAACTTCGAAGTTGAAGTACGGAATAGTCTTCGTCGGAGCTTCGTTGATAGCACCGCTTAAGATTGCATCGATGATTCCACGGGTATCACGGATGGAGATACGTTTTCCGGTTCCGTTCCAGCCTGTGTTAACCAGGTATGCTTTTGCTCCGCTCTTCTCCATTTTCTTAACAAGCTCTTCTGCATATTTGGTTGGGTGCAGCTCCAGGAATGCCTGGCCGAAGCATGCAGAGAAGGTAGGAGTCGGCTCGGTAATTCCGCGCTCGGTTCCTGCAAGTTTTGCAGTAAATCCGGACAGGAAGTAGTACTGAGTCTGCTCTGGTGTCAGAATAGATACTGGCGGAAGTACGCCGAATGCATCTGCGGACAGGAAGATAACATTCTTAGCTGCCGGTGCAGAAGAAATCGGGCGAACGATGTTCTCAATGTGGTTGATCGGATAAGATACACGAGTATTCTCGGTTACGCTCTTATCATTGAAGTCGATCTTGCCTTCTGCATCAACGGTAACGTTCTCAAGCAGAGCGTCACGTCTGATTGCATTGTAGATGTCCGGCTCAGACTCTTTGTCCAGGTTGATGACTTTTGCATAGCAGCCGCCCTCGAAGTTGAATACTCCGTTGTCGTCCCAGCCGTGCTCATCATCACCGATCAGAAGACGTTTCGGGTCTGTGGAAAGAGTTGTTTTTCCTGTTCCGGAAAGTCCGAAGAAGATTGCGGTGTTCTCACCGTTCAGGTCTGTGTTTGCAGAGCAGTGCATGGAAGCGATGCCCTTCAGCGGCAGATAGTAGTTCATCATGGAGAACATACCTTTCTTCATCTCTCCGCCGTACCATGTGTTGACGATAACCTGCTCACGGCTTGTGATGTTGAATACTACTGCTGTCTCAGAGTTCAGACCCAGCTCTTTGTAGTTCTCAACTTTTGCTTTGGATGCGTTGTAAACAACGAAATCCGGCTCGAAGTTCTCAAGCTCTTCTGCTGTAGGTTTGATGAACATGTTAGTTACGAAATGTGCCTGCCAAGCTACCTCAACGATGAAGCGGATAGCCATACGGGTATCTTTATTTGCGCCGCAGAATGCATCTACAACGAACAGTCTTTTGTTGGAGAGCTCTTTTTTGGCGATCTCTTTTACTGCTGCCCATGCTTCCTGGGTTGCCGGATGGTTATCGTTTTTGTACTCATCAGAAGTCCACCATACAGTATCTTTCGAGTTCTCGTCCACAACGATGTATTTGTCTTTCGGTGAACGGCCTGTATAGATACCGGTCATAACGTTAACTGCACCAAGCTCTGTCTCCCGGCCTTTTTCATAGCCTTCCAGCTCTGGTTTTGTCTCTTCCTCAAATAACTGCTCATAAGAAGGGTTGTACACAATTTCTGTGGTACCGGTGATGCCATACTTTGTTAAATCGATCTGTGCCATCTTGTAATTAACCTCTTTCCTTTGATAGTAATACTGCTTCATTCTGCAAAATGCAGAAATTTGAAGGTATCCTTTAGAAGAAACCGGACCAGCCGGCCTCTTCTACTCTAATTATACATAAAAGGCCAAAAAAATCAACTGAAAATCTTCCGTTTTTTTACAGAACGTGTCCCAAAATCTGTAAAAATTTTATAAACTTCGATTTTTCGAAGTTTTCTGACAATTGCATTTTTGTACACTTCATCCTGCAAATTGACATTTTTTGATTTTTTATGTTATAATATTAATAATTATGTTCGGAAAGAAGTTTCTTTATGTATTACGATCTGACCCGCGGGAAAATCTCCCGCTCTCTTATCCTGTTTGCCCTGCCGATGATCGCAGGAAATCTGTTGCAGCAGTTTTACAACATTGCCGACACCCTGATCGTCGGACGCGTTCTCGGAAGCAATGCGCTCGCCGCCGTCGGCTCCTCCTATACGCTGATGACGTTTCTGACTTCCATTTTTCTCGGCCTGTCGATGGGCGCCGGTGCGCTCTTTTCGATTTATCAGGGACGAAAAGATCTTTCTTCTTTAAAACTTTCGATTCTCCACGCGTTTCTGCTGATCCTTGCCGTTACGCTCGTGCTGAATCTCGCTGTTTATGCAGGCATCGAGCCGATCCTTACGTTTCTTCGCGTCCCGGATGAAGTCCGTCCCGGCATGCGGACGTATCTTCTGATTATCTTTGCCGGCCTTATTGCAACATCCGTATACAATTTCTTTTCCTGTATGCTGCGCGCGCTCGGAAACTCTTCTGTGCCGCTGATTTTTCTCGCTGTCTCTGCTGTGCTGAACATTGCACTGGATCTGCTCTTTGTCGCTGTACTGCCGTTCGGCATCGCAGGCGCGGCGCTCGCTACGGTTCTTGCGCAGTATGTGTCCGCCGTCGGTATTCTGCTCTATGTGCTGCTCCGCTGCCGCATGTGGCTGCCGTCAAAAAAAGAATGGCGTTTCAGCCATTCCATTTTAAAAGAGATTCTGAATCTTTCTTCGATGACCTGCATTCAGCAGTCGGTCATGAATTTCGGCATTCTAATGGTACAGGGGCTCGTCAACAGCTTCGGTCCGGCGGTCATGGCGGCATTTGCGGCCGCGGTGAAAATTGATACCTTTGCCTATCTGCCGGTGCAGGATTTCGGAAATGCCTACTCCACTTTCACCGCACAGAATTACGGGGCCGGAAATCACGAGCGGATCCGGCGCGGCACGAAAGATGCTTTTGCACTGAGCGCTGCTTTTTCCATCGTCATTTCTCTGCTTGTCAATCTGTTCGCGCATCCGCTGATGCAGATTTTCGTGAAAGCATCAGAAATGGAGGTCATCGCGATCGGCGTACAGTACCTGCGGCTGGAAGGCTCGTTCTATCTCGGCATCGGATGGCTGTTTCTGCTGTACGGGTATTACCGCGCTGTCAAACGCGCCGAGATGTCGGTTGTTCTGACCGTCATTTCGCTTGGCATGCGTGTGGCGCTGGCATACCTTTTCTCCGCCACGGCGCTTGGCGTTGCCGGAATCTGGATCGCCATTCCGATCGGCTGGGCACTGGCTGATATGACCGGACTTTTCTTCCTGCGGCGTGCATTCCGATCGCAGAAGCCTGCATAAGTTCCGAATCTTATATCGCAGTACGGTTTTCTGCGGATAAACTGCGGAACTGCCCCGGCGTCTGGTGCATGCGTTCCTGGAAGACGCGGTTAAAATAGCTGATATTTCGGAATCCGCAGTCGCTCGCAATCTTGCTGATCGCCTCCTCGGTGGAAAGCAGCAGCCGGCAGCTCTCGGCAATCCGCAGGTTATTGACATACGTCACGGCGGAAATATGCATAATCGACTTAAAGAAGCGGCAGAAAGCGCTCTCACTCATATGAAACTGGCTCGCCAGTTCCGCGATTTCGAGATCCTCACAGAAATGAGCATTCATGTATGTGAGGATCTCTTTCATTCTGCTGACACGGTAATTCGTCGAGGCATCCGTTTTTCCGCCGTTCTTTTCTGCCGCACTGTAATATCCCTGCCAGATTTTCAGAAGTTCCGCTTTTAACAGCAGCTCCCAGCCCGGTTCTTTTCTTTCCTGCAGATTTCGGATCTCCTGCATGGCCTGTGCCGTTTTTTCTGCAAGGCGTGTCCCCCGCTCTGTCTTGGATGGAAAACGGATCTCGGAGGACAGCACTGGTTCGATATACTGCTGCTGGATCCGGTCAAGCGATGTGCCGGACAGAAAACGCGGCTGGAATACAACGGCAAGAAACGTAAATTCCTGTCCGTCGATTCCCTCTACCTCATGCAGACGGTTTGCATTGACAAAGGCGGTCTCCCCTTCCCGCAGGAGAAAGGTCTCGGTATCCATATGAAAAACAGCTTCGCCCTTTACTGCATAAAAGAGCTCCACTTCCTCATGCCAGTGGCAGTACACCCGCACGGTACTCTGCAGGTCTGTCTCGAAAACGTGAATGCTCAGCGGAAAAAGCTCATCACCGTGGGGCTGTGTTTCTTTTCGGTAATTCATCTGTGAGAGCATATTTTTGTCTCCTCTCTTGTTTTGCTCTGCGGTCCCAATTGTAACACGAACTTTGCGATTCCGGCAAGTTTCCATGTTCTGCCGGCGAATCGCCCTTCCATGACCGTATTTTTCCTTCTTAAATGATAATAATTATCATATTTTATCAGCTTATTGACATTTCTTTTCATCCACGCTATATTTTAGATACCCCGATAGGGTATGTGATTTCAAATTTTTCATCAAACCCCAGGAATACAGTCCGGCACGCTTTCGTTTCGCTGTATTCCCGGAAGAAAGCAGGTATTGTATGATTAAAACAGTCTTAAAAATTGATGGTATGATGTGCGGCATGTGCGAATCCCATATGAATGATGTAGTCCGCAAGAGCTGCTCTCCAAAGAAAGTAAACTCTTCTGCAAAAAACGGCGAGACCGTTGTCATCAGCGAAGCGCCGCTCGATATTCCGTATCTGAAACAGCAGATCAAGGACATCGGATATGAGCTGGTTTCGTATACGAGTGAGCCGTATGAAAAAAAGGGATTTTTCCATTTCGGACGATAAGCGGATTTCATGCCTTTCCTTTTGCAGTTTGTGCGTCGGAAAAAAGCACCGTTTCAGAAGTTTATTTCCTTTTGGAAATCTGCCTCTGAAACGGTGTTTTCTATTTTTTATCTATGATTTGATCAGCCGCAGCAGCATCCGCAGGACGGCGGCGTTTCTTTCTCCTCTTTTTTCGGAGATTCTGCGCCCAGATCGTACCAGGTCGGGTCGATGTCGAATCTGCGGTTGTTTCCAAGATAGATCGGATGGGTCGGGTCTGAGGACAGGTAGGCGCGCTCGGTCGAAACCTTCCACTGTGCATCCCAGTCAATCTTCGGAAGTGCCAGATCGTAGTGTGTGCTGGCGCGGAAGCCGTCTTCCTCTCCCTCAATTCTTCCCTGGCGGATGATGGCTGCAAAATCTGTGTGATGTGCAAATGCCGGAATCTCCCACAGCTCTTTTGCGTAGCCCCACAGGTTTTTGTAAGTGTAGAGCGGACGCTTCGTCTCGCCGAGCTGTGCGGTATAGCGGATGTCCAGACGGGCAAGTGTCACGTACAGGCGGATATCGGAATCGGTTACGTAATCACCGAAGAGAAAACGATTGGTTTCCAGCCGTTTTTCCAGGCGGTCCATCGCAGCGTAGAAGGTGTTCACACCGTCGAAATGGCCTTCGTTGCTTCTGGAGAAGGAACTGCGGTATACCGCGTTGTTGATATTATCGAAGAGTCAGAGATTCATCTTGTCAATCTCTTCCCGCAGCTCCACCGGATACAGCTCCGGCGCGCCTTTTTTGTGCCATGGGCGGAAGTTGACCTCGAAATAAGTGGTCAGCCAGTTGTAATCGTTGTTGACTACCTTTCCCGTCGTTGTGTCGATCAGCGCCGGAACGGTCGTTCTTCCCTGGTAATCATCATCAGCACGGTAATACGCCTCAGAGAGGAACTGATCACCGAGCACCGGGTCGATGTTGTTTTCATTGTAAACGTATTCCCAGCCAAGGTTTTTCTCATGCGGGGCATGTTCTACCATATTGACGGAAATCTGATCTTCCAGGCCCTCCAGCTCTCTTACGATCGCCGCGCGGTTGGACCAGTGGCACAGCTTTGCCCAGACGAGACGGTATCTCTTATTACCTTCTGCCTTCAGATCGTTTTCACCGTCGCCGAACGGAGTCGTGAAGTGATTCGGCTGTCTGCGGAAATAGCCGTTTTTGTCGATCTCCGATACGGTTTCTTTTGGTCTTACGCGGATTTTTCTTCCATTTACAATCTCATAATCATAATTCGCCATTGATTTTCTGCCTCTCTTTCGCATGTTCTATCGAATGAATTTTCAAATAAGAAAGCTTTTATTTTCCTATTATTTCGCTATGTTTTCGTAAACGGTAGAATACGAGTACCTTGACAAATAGCAGACCGCTTTTGCGGTCTGTTTATTTTCCGCTGGCTTTTTGCGGCTTTCTAATGTTTTCGGGCAACATATCTGACCATGGCAGAAGTTCTGCAAGAAAATCTGTGTTTTTGTCATCTACACGTTTGGGAATCTCCGTAAGCAGATATTCGAAATAATCGAAAGGTTTCAGGTTATTCGCCTTTGCAGTTTCTGCGATACTGTAGATGATCACTGAACTATTGGCTCCATTGACCGTATCGATCATCTCCCAGTTTTTCTTCCCTATACAGAATCCACGGATCGCACGTTCGCTGGCATTGTTGTCTATTGGAACATCCCCATCTTCCAGAAAGACTTTCAGGTAGCTTTCCTGGTTCAGTGCATATGTAAATGCTTCCCGTATTTTACCGTTCTTTGGAATTTTAGGTTCATTCTGTTTCAGGTACGCAAAGAAAGCATCCACCAGTGGTTTTACCACAAGCTGACGCTGCATGAGCCTGTCTTCCGTAGAAAAATCAGACAGTTTTCCCTCTTCCCGGTAAATGGCCTGTATCTGTTTCATGATCAGATGCAGGATCGATTCCTTTCGGTGTGCTTTTGGTATCACTTCCAGTGTATCGTTAAACCTGCGCCTGCAGTGAACCCAGCAGCCTGCGATCTTCAGATCTTCACGCTCCTTTTCCAATGTATGATATACCTGGTACCCATCCGTAACACAGATCCCGGTGTAATCCCTCAGGAATTCCCGGGGATGGGATGCATTACGCGTTTTCTGGTATTCATAAAGGATGATCTGACGATCCCGGTACATAAAGCCGGACCGGTACACCCACATGTAACTCTGGCTGCCGGCAGGACGCCCGTCCTTATTTACAAGTACAGGAGTCTCATCTGCCTGTATCACATGATAATCATACAGAAGTTTATGCAGATAATCATACATGGTTCCCAGATATTCTTCCCCAAGACGGATCATCCAGTTCGCCATGTTCTGTCTGGTAATGGCAAGCCCGTACCTTTCGAATTCTTTTTCAAGACGGTAGAGAGGTACCGCATTTACATACTTACCATTTATGACTGCCGCAGCAAGGGACGGGGATACAAGGCTTCCATGAAGCAGATTTCTGGGATGGGGTGCCTTTATCATGTGTTCATCCAGTTTACTGGAATAAACGCCGATATGATGTTCCTCTATCACGACACTGGCCGGAATGAACTGATAACATCGGGAAATGGCATCCGGAAGCTGTTTCCATCCGTTTTCACCAAACTCAGCCGTCAGTTCTTCCTCTTTCAGATAGTGATCAATACGTTTTACTGTCAGCCCTGCTATATCAGCCGCTTTTTTCCCTGGCTGTTTTTTCTTTTTGGGTGCTTTCAATTCTAGGTCATCAGGTTCCGGTGCATCCAGGTCGCAGACTGCCTCTGCTTCATTAAAGAATACGATAGTCCCGTCCACTTCCATGAAACGTATCTGTTCAGAATCCGCCATTTTTTCGCTGGATCTGCCAAAACGGTTCTTCTGAAAAAGGACCATCTGTTCCATCATCAGCTGCATCCTGTCATTTAAGGCCTGCGTTTGCCTGGACAATTCTTCCATCTGTCCCTGCATCCCAAGAAAAAGCTCTATCAGCAGATCCTTATCAAACTTATTCAGTTGTTCTTTTGTGTACTTGATCGTCATAACCAGAACTCCTGTCTTTATACTGATTCCGATTATAACAGAATTTTTGTATTTCCGCCAATCCTTCAGATATGGGCTTTCGTCATAATGACGGTGGATAATACATCTGGAAAGCCGTTGTTTTACAGCTTTTCAGATGTATTATCCACAACAGTTTTTCTATTCACACGATAACAAATGGAATGAGAAAAGACTGTTTGTGGATAACCTTTTTCATCCGGTTGATACACATCATTTTTACAGTTTTGGTACTTTTTTATTTTCGGCATTTTGCACAGGCTACATAATGCGGGGTGTCTCTTTCAGCTCAGAGATCGGATGGCGTGCAACGATCTCCAGCCCCTGCATCAGCATACGGTACTGGTCGTCTGTGATCGCCATTGCCTCATCTGCCGAACGGGGCCACCGGAATGCACCATTATCGAGTCTCTTGTACATAAGGAGAAAACCATCGCCTTCCCAGAGCAGTGCTTTGATCCGGTCACATCTTCTTCCACAGAAAAGAAACAGTGTATTTTTGTCGTAAGGATCAAGCTTAAACTGAAAGCGTACGATCGTTGCCAGCCCATCGATCCCACGACGGAGATCCGTAAATCCCATCGCCAGATACACCTTTTTAAATCCGGAAGCATCTGCATCATTCAGCATGGGTAAAAGCCTTTATGAGATGGCAGAGCATTTCCGGTGAAGTACCGGAAAATATCTCAGCTGACAGTCCCCTGGTATTTTTAATACGGATCATTGGCAGAGTTCCTGCCGAAATGCATGTACCGGATTCTTTTGGAGTATCTGTTTTCTTTGGATCTGGTGCAGGTGCGGGCAGTTCCACAAAAGCAGTGGTTTCTGTGTCCTGCATCTGATCCAGGCATATCTGCCTGACACGCCGGAGACGGTAATAATAGTTGGCTTTTGTAAGATTATTTTGGGTACACCAGGTTTCAACATCCATCCCTTTGGGACGGTTCTGACAATTCCGGATCTGTTCTGCCCATTGTCTGATCCTCACCTGCTGAGCTACAAGGCTGGTTTGCGTAGCCATAAGATTCCTCCTCTGAATCATAGTCAGTTAAAAAAGTTAAGTACTAAACTTTTTTGACTATGTTATTTTGTTGAGTATGATTATGGCATAACTTGAAGTGAATAAAAAGGTACTCGTATTCTACCGTTTACCCTGTGTTCACCATTGCTTTCTGTACTCCCTTGGACTGATACCTTCCACCTTGCGGAACATCCGGCTAAAGTAGTTTGCATCTCCCATGCCAACGCCAACGCCGATCTCATCCACAGTCATATCTGTGAAGCAAAGCAGCTGCTTGGCTCTGGTGATCCGCTTTGAGATCAGATAGTTGTTGACCGTTGTTCCGTAAGTCTCTTTGAAGATTTTGGACAGATAGAACTTGTTAATAAAGAACTTCTCTGCCAAATCATCCAATGTAAGCTTCTCCGTATAATGCTCGTCCAGATACTCCTTTACAACCGCCAGTTCCATTCTCTTTCGGCTCACCGTCACACTCTCTGGATGCCAGGACTGCTCCATCAGCAATGTGAGCAAAGTTCCAAGCTTCTCATTGATTCGCATATCTCGTATGTAATCAGACGAAGAAGCGAGGTCATAAAGGTCTGTCAGGATTGATGTAAAAGAAGCTAGATCATCTGGATGGCACACTGGCCGACCGCCACGCTCTTTGTACTTCTCATACACAGCCGGAAGGGATGGTGCATAAAAGTGACACCATTGGAGCGACCAGAGATTGTCGGAGGTTGAATGACTGTACGCTTTTCGGCAGTCGATGAACACGCAGTCTCCCTGGCCTAGCTGGTATGTCTTCTCCTCATAGGAAAGTTCTCCTTCGCCAGACAGAACGATGAAGCAAAGGAACGATACTAAATCCTCTCTCTGGGATACATGTGGGTGAACAGCCTGCAAAGAACCGACCTCCTGCAGATGGAGCAAGGATGTCCGGGCAAAGGTTGACGGGGTGTAAATGATTCGGGAGGAACTTACGGAAGAAGATTGTGGATTGAATAGTTCTTGGTCCATAAGCTGCTCCTTTCCAACATCATTTTTTCCTTTGCTTATATCCAAACGGCGGGACTGCATCCTTTGGAATATGCCACGGTGATCCTTTTCCATCTTGATTGCAGTTTGGAATTTTACCTTCCCTGCACCACTTGGAAACTGTAGCCTGTGTCACACCGTATTTTTCAGCAAATTCTCGTGTTCCTATTGCCTCACTCATTTATGTAGTCCTCAAATCTATGCAGTCAAATATTACGCTATTAATCTTTCAAGCAAGACTCTTCTATTACAGATCTGCAAATAAATCAGCTTTGTACACGCCGTCCTCCAGCATCTTCCTGAAGCTGTCCTTTACCGCTGCGACATCTTCGTGGTAGGTCATGCCGTACCAGGTGTCATTGGTCTTCAGAACTTTCACAGACATCTTGTCTTCACTCAGCAGTTCCCCAATGAAAATCGGGATCAGATACTCTGCTTTCAGCGGATTTTCAGGTACTTCCTTCTCGAAAAACTCTTGGAAGCCCCGATCCAGAACATCCAAGAACTCTAGAGTCAAGCCCCACATGTTCATGGAAACCAGAGAATTCACATCAACAGCCACGCCGTCTGCCTCGGCTCCCTTCACCGTCTTTACAATGTTCTTGGTTTCTACAACTTCAGTCAGATTCCCATTCTCATCCATCTTGCAGATACCACGGGTCACGCCACCATTATCGGACAACGTGTTCTTCAGTACAAAACCTGCCATACAGGACTTACCGCCATTTACCAGATACTCATGAACAGCCTTGAAGCCTTCCTTGCCATAATAATCGTCTGCATTGATCACAATAAAAGGAGTCTTGATGACCTTCTTTGCTGCAAGCACTGCCTGACCAGTTCCCCACGGCTTTGTACGACCTTCCGGCAGAGTTCCCGGAATATCCTTAATATCCTGGAAAGCATAGTCTACAGTTACATTATTAGCAGAGCAAATAGCTGCGATACGATCACCGATCACCTCTTTGAACTCTTTCTCAATATCCTTGCGGATAATAAATACCACATGGTTAAAACCTGCCTCAATTGCATCATGAATTGAGTAATCCATGATGATATGATTTGAAGCATCCACCGGCTCCAACTGTTTGATTCCTGTTCCAAAACGACTACCGATACCGGCTGCCATGATAAGTAATGTTGTATTCATGATTTTTTATACCTTTTTCTGATAATATTCTTCTACCATAGGTTTCATTCTTCACATCTCAGCCGATCATAACAAATCGTTGCCTGCTGCTCACCACGAAGAGGTATGTGAAGTTTTGAGCAGCTACCGTGTGATTTTTCACACGGCCGTTTCTTCATTTCCAACTGAAGCACATATCACATCTCTTACTCTTTAAAAGACACGTCATACTCATTTATTACGGTTTGCCCCCCCCCCCAATAATTTTTGTCTTCTGCAGGAAGGTCTTCAGCCGACGTTTATAATACATCTTGGGATAGCACTTTGATATTGCATAATGAAAGCCCCTGTCAATATTTTCAAAAAAAGTATTTCTTTTATCCGGCATTTCTGAAGGATGACGCAACTGGTGATTTGCTGTTACAGCTTTATCCAAGTCTACCTCTTCCAATTCAAATCCTGCCGACTTAACAAGTTCTATTCCTTTCTCTGTTTGACATAGTATTAAAGAGATACCTTTTTTCTGCTCTTCCCTGCTAAGTTCACTTCCCCAAGAATCCCCTAGTGTAATGTCTGAAACTCTATCCAGTGTTGCGTAACGACACGAATAGCAGTTTTCCGTATAATCCAAAGAAGTCAAAAAAGCGAATGTATACAAATCTTGCTGCGCATCAAAAGAAATTCTCTTATAGCCGGATTCCAAACCAAACGCTGTTTTATTTCTGAACTTCAAATTCTCGATTGTGTGGATATTAACCTTATTTTCTTCCAAGAACTTTTCCAAAAGTTGTGGCGACGGAGATCCATGGCAAATCAAATCAATTGTATATAGATTGTCTGTATTCTTTACATAATTCTTTACTGCCGCCACTTGACAAGGCAACCCAACAAACAGTACCTTATTACCAGTTTTAAGTTCCTTGGCAACCTTTGAATAAATATTGACTGGATTACTTTTCACATACTTTGACCCAGCAAAATTCTTTGCATAGTCTAAATCATTTGTAATATCAAAGACAAACTCTCCATCCTTAAAAAGGCACGCCGCAACATACCCTCCAGAATGTATAAATGCCTCAATTAATCCAGCAGCAGCTCCACCAGAAGAAGATGTTTTTCTGGTATTTCTATTCCATCCTTGATACCAAACCTGCGGTTTTCTCTTTTGAACAATACTATTGTTCGGGCAAACTCTTTCGCATGCACCGCACTGAATGCACCGTTTTTCATCAATAATTGCATTCATTGCATTCAAAGTATCTTCTACTGAAATAGCTTCTTTTTTACAGACATCCACACAGGCTTTACATCCTGCACATTGATTTATTTTACAAACTGTTTTCATTGCTTAATCTCCTCTTGTTTGCTCAGGACGATGAAAACATAAATCATTTTGACTTTCTTTTCAAAACCATTTGAAGCACCTTTTTTCGTTCGTCCTTATTAAATAACAATATCAGCACAAGTACATACCCTAAGATTCCTACTCCGGCACAGACAAATAAAAACTTAAACCAAGAACCTATGACTATAACTCTTCTTACGCCCTCAAACAATACATAGATAACACAAGAAATTACAACGCTTTTAACCAAGGCTGGATAAAACGTCATTTTAGGCAATTTAAGAACATATGCACAATACAGAGGGGTAACCACTGCATGTCTAACAATCATGTAACATGAACTTGTACCAGCAATAATAATCAACGGATTAAAATTTGTTGTTTTCAGAAGCAAAAATTCTGTTCCAATACTTGCAACGCTGAAAATCGTAGTAATAATTACAGATCCTTTGATTTTATTAGCAAGTGTATTAGCATAATAAAGTCCCTCTACATAAGCGTTCACCAAAAGCGGAAGTACCGTTAAAATTGAAAGTATCTGAATCGTATTAATCTCATTTACTGTTTTATTTCCAAGCCATAACGTATAAAATTCTTTTCCAAAAACCACAAAACCTATTAACGGAACTATCATCATAAAACTTAAAAAGCGAATAGTAAATTTAAATTTTTCAATTAGTTCCTCTTGCTTATTTTCGGCATATAGTTTTGCAAGTTCCGGATTAAATACATTTGCAATTAGCTGCGGTATTTGTGCCAAAATAACTGGTATCTGTTTTGCAATAGAAAACAGTCCCATTGCGCTTGCGTTTACAAACAGATTGGTCACAAGCAAATCCAGTCCCGTTTGTAACATTTTATTAAGACTTTCTAAGCTCAGCCAAACACCGCTTTTAAGTATTTCTAAAATACGCTTAGGATTGTAGTATTCTTTCTTAATTGTTATTTCAGGGATTAGCTTTTTGGTGAACACATATTGTAATGCAATTGTAACGCCACCAGCACATATTGCTGCGATCGAATAGTACCACATATGGGGTACAAATAGCCAAAATGTAGCCGCCAAAACAAGCACTCTAACAATATTGGCCGTCATTTGGGCTAATGAGTTCAAGTACAATTTATTCTTTATAAATGCTGCAACTCCAAAAACAACGCCAATTAAAGATATTGTTGAGCTAAAAAAAGCGAGGATAACAGTTGTTCGTACATCAGAAACCAAGTAATCTGGAATATTTATAAGGTACTCAATCCGAACACACAATATTACCGCTGCACCCAGAACAAGAACACCTAGAATTGTATCCGCAAAAAAAACTGATGAAAAATATTCTCTTACCTTTTTTTCATCATGCCTGTGATACGAGAGTGTAATAAATCTACCCGCCAAGGAGTTTAGTGCAACCGTAATAACAGATATGTAACTCACGAAATTATTAACAAGCCCAACAAATCCATACGCTTCATTACCCAACTTATTTAGTACAATTGGTGTAAAGAAAAAACTGATAATCAGGTTTGTTGCAAATACCATCATTTGTGCAACTAGGTTAATCAAAAAATCACGATTATTGCTTTTCATATGTTTTCATTAATAGTCCTTTCTTAGAATTAATTTTAACTTCTAATTTTTTCAATATTTTTTTACCAAAATAAATAAGGGTATTTTGAACACCCGCTGTCTTCACTGAAAACCATAAAGACGATTTCATCTTATTTTCACACGACTGATACAATTTTTCCATCTGTTCCACGTCGTAGGACATCACCTTCCTTAATGCAACAGGTGATATAGCACATCCATGCGTTTTTGAGCGGACTCGAAGAATTTTAACATTAGAGCACATTTTTGCATATTTAGCCTGTTCAATGTCTTGCTCACATAAGGCTGGTTCAAAATAATATATTGGAGACTCCCCCAAATACATATATGCTTCTCCAAAGCAATGTCCATTTTTTGAATACAGTTCCTTCAAAAATGGATTAGTATCCACATGTGTCCAATGATGCAGTAATGAAAATTGACCTGCAAAATCTAAGCAATAGCTTGCTTTAAGGGATGAAGCTAATATTGCAGCTATAAACCCACCAGAGGAAACACCAACCGTGATTACCTGCATTCCTTCCGTTTCCTCTCTCATTTTCTTAATAAGTGCATCTATCGTATTATATTTTGCATTTACCCCTACAACATACCAACTCAACCATATGTCGCTTATATAAATTATTTTTTCATGATCTATATCCTGCGTTATATTTTCCCATTCAAATTTGTCTTTATTTACTACTTTAGATACAAAATCCTGTCTATCATCCTTTTTATAAAGTGAATTCGATGAGCAAAAAATATATGCTATCCCATCTTTTTTTCCATGGCGAATCTTTATATTGTCCGTTTCACTATTATAATTTCCTTGCAACTCTGAATTTTTCCAATCCAGAGTTTTCCAAACATCACCATTCATCGTTATTGTCCTGCACCTTTTCTTTCTCCCATGCTAAGCCAACAAAAGCAAGCAAAATAATAAACTTAAGATTTAATGTTACTTCTACCATTGAAAGCATGCAAAAAACATATATTCCACATAGAAATGCATAGTCACTTTTTTTTCTTCCCTTTTTAATCATTTCACACGACACAAGGAATATCACAATAGTACCTATTAGTCCATATGACACAATACTATCAAATATACCATTTTGCGCATTATAAATTGGTAATAAACTATTACTCGTCAATCCTTTCAAGCATACCCAATAGTTGTGATCCAGCCCATAACCTAGCAGATAATGTCTACTCATCATAAAAAAGAATCTCGCATATGCGTCCATTCTACCTGTCAAGGTTATATCTTTTCCTAAAGTATTAGTGATAAAGTTACTAATAACCGGTATGCTAAGTACCGCACTATTGATCACTAATAGTAAATCCAATCCAATTGTTAGTAAGACAAAAAAGGCCGGCTTCTCTACTATGCTATAGATTCTATCCTTTGTTACCATTAAAAGTGCAAAAATAAAGAAAGAAATCATACCAGTTGTACAGTTTACAGAAAGCGCAACTGCAATAGATTCCACCAAGAACCCTATTAGAACTATCCGATTTCTTTTTCGATTTAAATTATGCGTTGCACAAAAAAATAGAAGTAAGTATAAATGTGTATAGCACACATTAAATTTATTGCCTACTAAATACGCATCATTATGAAGTAAAAATGAAAATCGAAACGGAAAAACAATCATTAACAAATCACTCAATATACAAGTCACAAGACAGCAGATGTATATTATTTTACATCCCATATGCACTTTTTCATTTTCTCTAATAATTTCTACAAAAGAAAAAGTTTCAAGAATAGTAAATACAAAAACGATCACACTGACATAATCAGTTCCTTGAAGCCCACGATTTATGAATGAACTCATTCCAGCTACACACGCAAAAAAAAGTAATCCAGCATTAATTAACTGATACTCTTTTTTCATTATCACGTGTGCATATTTTAATATGATAACCCCGCCTAGAAGGAGCATTAAAATTTTCATCTCTCTATAATTAGCAATATGAAATGTACTGATATTTATAAACGCAGTAAAGGCTATAACTACTGCTAGTAATCCCATTTCCAAATCTATGTATTTAACTTTCATCGTTACCTCTCTTTTGGAATTGATATGTTAGCACGCAAATAGTTTATGCTTTTAGCTTTTTCTTGTTCGCGAATTAAATCCACTGATTCGTAATCAATTTCAGATGTCAAAGCAGTTTCAAGGTTTCTTACATCTTTTATTAATTGATTCTCTAATTGTAAACGATGCAGTAAATCTAAGAGTTTCTCTTGATTAGTTGACCCAGTATTGGATTTTGATCTACAAAAAGTTCCAAACTGTTTATGAAAAATGACAGAAAAAATAGTTCCATGAAATGTATCTGTCACAATATAATTCGCTTTCTTAAAATAGCCCAAAATTTCATCTGGGCGACATACAATATGTTGATCACAAAAATCTTGATAATCGCACAAAGATATGGTTTTTAATTTATTTTTATGTGCAAACTCAACTATCGCTTGCTTTTCCTCTTCCGCAAAACGACCCGCATAGCCGTATACAATAATATAGTTCTCTATATTAGCTTCTTTCCAAGGTTCATTTTCTATTCCTGAAACTAAAACAGGATCAAGATTCATATTAGATTTTACACCACAAAGTTTTTCCACTATACTGTATGAATTATTGTCTCTTACAGATATCGCATCAAACATTTTCAAGTCTTTTTTAATTTGTGCGTCAACTTTATAAGAACAAAGTTTTTCATAAGTTGTACTTCCAAAAGATGCCGCGTATGTTATTAGTCTACGTGCTCTATTATTCTCACCAAAAAAGTCTAAAGCAAATCCAACTTTAGGATTTCTTTGAGTACAGTTAAAGACCTCATCGCTTCCTACTATAAGAACATCAACTTTCGTATGGTATGCTTTAAACTTTGAAATTCCTAATATAGGATAACATTCAATAAATTTTTTCTGCTGTTCTCCATATTTTTTCAAGATGTGGAATTTTATGCCATCTTTAATTTCCTGATAAAGTAATTCTTGTCTTTTTGTTTTATCGTTTCGATCTTCAATTAAGACATTAGGTTTATAGTCAACAAAAACCACTCTGTGACCTAACGATTCAACCATCTTTTTCAGTGAATATGCTTGCATAAATGATCCATAATTCACAATTCTTTGCATTGAAAGGATGCCTACTAACATGATTTTCTCCTCTTCATACAACTATTTCTTTTTTATACACACCTTATACAGTAATTCAAAATAGTATTTTCTTTCTCCCAATGGCACAAATCTATTTAATATAGCTGTACTTAACTGCGTACGAGCTAGTTCTTTTACCCGTTTTAAATCTTTTTCACTTATCTGTGCAGCATCTGAAGCGCTCCGCAATAAAGTACATGTACACCTAAATAAAAAATATTTTGCTTTTTCCTCAAGTTCCTTGTATGTATCTCTAACAAACTGACAATTCAATTTTGCCTGTTCATAAATATCAAACTTTTGTGTAGTAAATGGTTTATTGCATATACTATTTTCTCGAATCAAGTAATTATATAAAGGCATTCCTGTTAGAACAATCTTATCACTTTCACTAAATAGTTTAGACGTAAAGTTCAAATCTTCATGAAGTACCCCAAATGGATATCTACGCCCTTTGAACAGTTTCACCTTATAAAGTTTATCCCACGCTGCCGAATCACAACTATCCCATACAAGTAGTTTTCCTATCGCTTGACAAGGTGATAATATTTGTTCTCTATCCAAGATAAAATATGGCGTTTTTGTGCCATCACTTTCTTGAACCACGTACCTTCCGCAGCATGAAATATCCGCCTCGTTTATGCGCATTCTTTCCTCAAGAACCTCATACATATTTTTTTCAATGTAATCATCGCTGTCAACAAAACCTATAAGTTCACCCGTTGCTCTATCCAATCCGGCATTTCGTGCATCAGAAAGTCCACCATTTTTCTTATGTATAACGGTTACTCGATTATCCGAGCGCGCTAACATATCACAAATCTTACCACTTTCATCCGTCGAGCCATCATCCACCAATATAATTTCAAGATTTTTATAAGTCTGCTGTAAAATACTTTCAACTGACTTTCTAACATATTTCTGTACATTATATACTGGAACAATAACGCTAATCAGCGGCTTATTTTCCATCCTTATCTACCTCTCTATTTTTTTGCGCAATTGATCTATAAATATCGATTAAAGCTCTCAGATTCTGATTCGCATCATGAGTTGTTTTTGCATGTTGTTTTGCATTTTTTGAAAATTCAAAACATTTTTCCTTATTTTCAAATAGCTCCATCGCATAAAAAGCTAACATATATGGTGCGTCATGTTGGTACAAAAACCCTTCTTCATTATGCGTCAACATGTTTTTCACTCCACCAACATCAGAACTGACAACAGGAGTTCCTAAAATCATTGCTTCCCCTACAGAATTTGGGGAATTTTCAATTGATGAAGGAGAAGCAAATACATTTGCCAATAAATACTGTTCCTTCATTTCTTCGGCATTTAAACTTCCCAAAAACACAATGCTATTTTCCAGACTATACTGTCTTATAAGTTTCTCTAAATAATTAACATATACAGATCTTTTTTGTTTTTCAATCCAATTTCTACTCAGTGGGCTTGTCCCTGTTACATATAGTTTCACATCTGGATAGAATCTTTTAATTATATTTAAGGCTTCTAGCATATAATGCATTCCCTTAATACTGTTGTACCCTTGACTCATGAAAATGCTATGCTTTCTGCATTTTTCATAATTCCATTCTCCTACGTAAAACTCCGGTCGAAGAGTTTCATTGCAAAAGTGGTATTCCGCAGATGGATTAATCTCCATTGTACAAGCTCTATCCCAATCTGTTCTTCCCATAATATGATGGACTTTTTGGATTGCCTGAACCTCATATGTTCCACGTAATTCCATCGTTTGTTTAGCTTTAATCGGATTATTCATGCGGATAATATCACGAATGGTCCACGACTTTAAAACGCTAATGGGAAGATTTGCATAGGTATGTTCTGCATATACAGATACCATTCCCTGAATTGAAATAACAACTTTATTTATTTCGCCACAGCTTTCTGCCGCCAAAACTGCTGACAAACTGTGTCCATACTCTGTCCCCATTATGTGTATAACATCAATTTGTGGGATTTCATTTAAAATTTCTTCAAAGATACGCTGGTGTGATTCTTCAAACTCCCAATCATATCTTTTTGTCTTTGGGTATCCATAATATTGAATATTTTCAATTTTTCCCTTTATAACTTCTTTAGTTTTTCTTTGTGGAAAAACATAGAATATATTGCATTCTACAGTTTGCAACATCGCTATCGCTGCACTTACCCAACCTTCCTTAGGCGAAAACGGTAAATTTAATGCATCCGTTATTCTTTTTATTGGTGCATTACTAAAAATCACAACATTCATTTATGCTTTCCTTTCATCTTCTTCTAATCCACTTATGCCTTTCTTCAACGCAGCGAACCCAAGTTCAACATTTCTTCTAACTTTTGCCAGCTCTATACCAGAATCACAATACTCCCGTTTGAAGACTTCCAATTTATCTTTCCATTCATATGGCACGCAAATGCATCCCTGTTGCATTGCTAAAATCATAGCATGCATTCTTCCAGAAATGACATAGTCTACATCTTCTAATTGGCTCCAATACTCATCCACAGTATCAGGAAAAGATACACAACTTTTCTGCCAGACATATTTCTTTGAAAATTCTTCTGTTGTCTTTCTATCTTCTATTGTAGTTGAACTAAACAGAATAATAGTATCTGAATCAGTATAGGAATCTAGAATTTCTTTCCACTCATCAAAATACTCTTCTTTCGATTTGCTGCCGCCTGCATTCTTGTAATAATCGTACGATAAAACATTGCAACACACTTTCTTTCCCTTACTATTTTTATCGTGTGTTTTTTTCTCTTTTCCATACAAAAATACAACATCCGGATAACTCAAAGGCGTTCTGGCATAACATTTCTCTACAACCTGCTTTGAATAAGCATCCCTCACGCAAATCTCATCGGCTTTTGCCAGTGCTGATTTATACCTCATGCGATAAATTGGGTTCGTATACCCCCCCCGATTCCCCAAAGGAACACAGGGATTTTTCTTTTATGTAACTGCTCTATCCAAATTTTCATAGCAGAATTAAAGTTCATATTTGTAGCTAAAAGCTCTCCGCCTCCAATAATAGCCGCGCTAATAGGTTCACTAATCTCATTTAGCTACTTCTTTATCCACCTTCTATATCTACAGTCAAGTTTAATCAGTTCAAGGATTTTTGAGGCAGTAGTCTGTGCTGGTTTTGCCATAATTGGAGCAAACTGCAACTCAAGTGGGTGAAAGTCTTTCAGTTCTTTCTTTAACGTCTTTCCAATTGCTACATCTCCTAAGTTATCAGTCCAGCCTTGATTTATAATAATAACCCCCATAAATTTTCCTCAATTTCCATAAATTTTGCTGATAAATTTTCGATATATACGCACAGCAGACTCATTATTCAATACTTTTTTTCTAAGGGCGGGAAAAGTCAACTTGTGCTGGATTCCATATTTCAAACGCTCTGCTGCTGAAAAATATGTTTTTGTCAGTCTTTCTTTCTCATTTGCCAACAGTCTCTTTGCCTTGTCCGTTGTACAAAATCCTCCGCCTTGAAAAGCAACAACAACAACCGGAAGGTAAACACATCTGGCTTTTTCCTTTATAACAGCATATAACATTCGTTCTCTGTCCGCACTTACCGTGTATGAAACATCATACCCACGTTTTTTCAGCATACTAGTTTTATAAATTGTCGCTTGGTGACAAATCATTGATCTATAGCAAAAATATTTCGTCAGCTTTTTGGGAGCGGGATCTACCACATCTAATATTTGATTATAGCATCTTCCATAATACAAATCCCCCGATGTCTCCTCAATTCCATCGGCAATACGCTTAAGAACCTCGGAATCATAAAACTTATCACCGGCATTCATAAAGATCATATAATCCCCTTGTGCAACTTCAATTCCCTGATTCATTGCATCATATATGCCGGTGTCTTTTTTTTGTACAAGATGAATTCTTTTATCTTGTGGTAACTTGCAAATCGATTCATCCTTTGAAAAGCCATCTTTTACAATGATTTCAAACTCACTATATGACTGTTTCAATGTACTCTCAACAGTTTCCAATAAATCATTTCCAGCGTTTAGGCACACTGTTATGATACTAAATTTAATCATTTCCCCATCCTCCGCAAAACATTTCTTGCAAAGCTTTCCGCGCCAATTACAGATATCGGATATTCTACCCCAATGGCATTTTTGATTTTCCGATTAAGGCATCGATATTTTTTTAGATTTGTTTCCATAAAACTATCAGGTTCTATGTATTCCATTTTTTCATCGTTCAGAACTTTCAAAAATAAGCGATTCCATTCCTTGATTATCTTATCTGGCGTGAATTTTTTGCATAGCTGAACGCCGTCTCTCCCGTATTGCTCATTAAGTTTATCGTTCTTCAATAGCATTATAATGTCTTTTGCAAAATCATCTGTATGTCCATAAAGCAGTCCGGTTTCTTCATTCAAAACAGTATCTAAAAATCCACCTTTTGCAATGGTAACCACTGGCACACTCATGCTTTCAAAATCGAGTGCACTAATTCCAAATGTCTCAGTTCTTCCCGTAGGATTAACGACACCTACACAAGTATTACGAATCACATCATTCTTTTCGACTCCAAGAACGCCCCAAAAATGTACAGACGGCAAAATATTTCCTTCATCGTCCGTTAAGCCAGACATAAACTGTTTCTC
This sequence comes from Fusicatenibacter saccharivorans, assembly GCF_027667425.1. NCBI lineage: Bacteria > Bacillati > Bacillota > Clostridia > Lachnospirales > Lachnospiraceae > Fusicatenibacter > Fusicatenibacter saccharivorans. Next base: position 65,167 of record NZ_JAQEGR010000009.1, on the reverse strand, counting down.
ATAAGAATCTTCTGCAATATTGTATTTTCCCAACTTTGAATTTCGGCCATATAACTTTCCATTTCCTACAACATTAAGCGCTGCGTCTGGAACTTCTTTTAGAATAGTTTTCCAAACAGCAGCAAGTACATGGAACCCTTTTGTCGGAACTAATGAACCAATATAGGTAACCGCATGGTTTTGTATCTTATCTCGGTGCAATTCGTCCGTTTCCGGATACATATTATATATGTATGTAGACTTATTAATAACAGCGTGATCAATATAACGATCATATTGCTGCCTTCCAACAAATACATTAGCCTTTGCATATTCGCATTTGCAAATTTTATTACAGAAATCGTTCAAATAAAAGTTATGCCCCCACAGAATTGTTTTAATCTTTTTCGCACTTATATCATCGAAAAAGCTCTGTGGAAGCGGAATACCATTATAAACTGCACTAACAACAAGGACATCAACGTCCTCTTTTTGGGCCTTTGCTGGTAAGTCATCAATACCATTAACAACTACATAGTTATCAACTTCAGGCAGGATACCTTGTTTAGCCACAAATAATGTAACCTTATTATTTGAATAATACATTTTATATACTTGGGCTAACAGCAAAACACAATATTCCGTTCCGCCTATTCCCGGATTTCCCGCCAATAAATTCTTACAATCAACACTTGATATATTTTCATTATTTATATAAATTCCAATATGCATTTTTTATTCCTTTGCAAAAGCAAGCAATCTACTTTCAAATCGCTCATCATCTTTTTGAATTTTAAGATATTCGCTTGAATATGGATAGCACTCTTTATTCAAGCTTTGATACCAGCTCTTAAATGCCTCAATATCAAATTCATCTACATCTGTGACATAAACGAAATCATTGGTCTGCATCAGCTCTCCCATATAAGATCCTTTTGATATCAGCATCGGCAAGCCATAGCGAATCCCATCATAAAGTTTGACTGTCATTGCCAGTTTCTGCTGCTCATCATTCTCATAAAGATTGAGTAATACATCTGTTTGTTCTACAAAAAAGGGAATTTGGTCAACTGTATATCTACCTGTGAAAACAATATTATGATACTTCTCACAATATTGTTTGAGTTCTTCTGTATTGCCTTCCCCACAATAGCGTAGTTCTATACCAGGTACATTTCCAAATAAATCACAAATTTTTTTATTCCATTCGATTTGCCGTATCATTCCCCAAAAAACGACTCTGAGGTTCCTACTACTTTTCTTAGGTAAGCATTCCATTTTTAAATTGCTTACATTGTGAGACATTACAAATTTATTGCTCTCACCAAGAACCTTTTTAAATCCCATCGAGGAAATAGCTGTAAATTCAGATTTTTCAATAATACCTTTTATAATTTTTCTGCAAATGCTATTTTTTTCATATGTCAAATCTCGATAATCAAAAACAAATTTTGATTTTCTGACGATTCCACTCAGCATATATAAAGGTAATGCTGTTTGCGTTGTCAATAAAATAATATGATCATACTTGTTCTTTTTAATTATCTTGCAAAAATACCGCATGCACCCAACAAAGCCGTGAATTTTTTTCGCCTTGGGCTGATAGTTGCTCATTTTATAACGATATGAAATGCTATTACCCTTAAATGTTTTACATTTAATATTGGAATCCATATCTCGGTCCCAGTATAATACGTCATATGGAATATTATTTTTGTCAAAAATATCAGTATATTTATATAGAAATTGCATCAGATGCAAATTATGAAAACCTACAATTGCTATTTTATTCATACTTTCCCAAAGGCCTTTCTCTCAAATCAATACTGAGGTTTCATCATGGTTGATCTCTGTAGATTTTCCAAGATATTTTATAACTTCTTAATAATCCTTGCCGGGTTTCCAGCAATCACACAATTATCCTCAAACTTACCGCACACAACTGCACCGGCACCGACAACACAGCCATCCCCCAGCACTGTGCCTTTCAGGATTATGCTGTTGCATCCGATAAAGCAGTTCTTGCCAATCATAATTTCTCTGCTCGGCACCAGATTGCTATCGCCGCCGTTTTCATCTCGCAGGAGCTTGTTTCTAGCCTCTACCTCTATCGGATGAAAGTCATTGTCCAGAATCTTGCAGTTTCCACCAATGCAAGTGTTTTCACCAATCGTGATCTTTTTCCGGGCGTAAATCGTTGCTCCACTTATCCCGACATTGTCTCCAATTTCAATCTCTGCTCCCGGAGCACGAGTGACAATGATTGTCCGGCTGTAAAGTCCAACTAAATTACTCAGAAAGCTACTCTTGATTGTGACGTTCTCACCAATCTTTAGCTTGGCACCGTCCTTGTTGAAGATGATCGGCACACCCTTCAGCAAGAGGTTTTTCCCATATTCAACTTTCGCCATCTTCATAACCAGCTTAAACCAGTTACTGTTCATACCTCTCGCCTCCTTTACAGCTTCAGAATCTCTTCTGCGTACTTTCTCACCGACACATTTCTGGTAAGATTCTTCTCCAGATTCTCACGTCCTCTGGCTCCCATTGCCTTCAACTCACTGTTTCCAGCATTCTCAATAAACCAGCGGATATTCTCCTCCACCTTGTCATACTCACCCGGCTCACAGCAGAGACCACCATGTGTATCTTCAATCAGGCAACGAACCTCTGAGCCAGACTCTAGGACCCCTAAAATGGGTTTCGAAGCGGCCATTATTCCGTATGCCTTCGATGGGCAGCTCACACCTTTAATGCCTTTCGCATTCACACACCAGTGAACGTCACCAGCGTTCAAGCTATAAATCAGGTCAGCCTTATCTTGGTACGGAATGAAAACCACATTGTCCATGTGATGCTGCTTTACATAGAGCACCAACTTGTCCAGCACGGAGCCTGCACCAACAAATGCGAATACGACCTCCCGACCATCTGCCGTCCTCGTTCCAGCCTTGATTTTCTCCACAACCTTAATCAAATTCTCAAGGTCATAGTACAAACCAATATTGCCAGAGTACATGATGACAAATTTGCCATCAAGACCATACTTCTTCTTGAAAGCAACAACTCTCTCATTGTTTTCATCCAGCGGATATATCTCATTCTCATCAATCCAGTTGTTGATCATAACGGTCTTTGGAACTTTCTTTCCCTCGAAACGTTTCTCGACTGTCTCCACCAGATCACGGCCGACCGTGATCACAAGATCACTGCGCTTGCAGCTGAATTTATCGAACCACATCATGGCATCGGTGATAAACTTGCTCTTGGTGTAGCCAACAGCTAGCACCTGTTCCGGATTGAAGTCCTGAATGTTATAAATGTACTTGGCATGTTTTACCCACTTGCCCCAGACGCCCAACAAACCGCCAAGAATCGGAGGCTGAGAAATGGAGAACACATAGTCCATCTTACCAACCTTAAAGGTCGCACCCATTGCTCCAAAGAAATAGGAAACAATGTTCTTCACACGGCTCTTCTTATTGGTCTTGCTGAACTCCGGCACCCGGATTCGCAGTACCTTCACGCCGTTGATTTCTTCTTCGTAGTATTTCTGTGTCTTATACTTATCTTCAATGATTCCTAAGTAACTCGGTACCACGCAGATGACCGTAATATTGAATTTGTCCAGCATACCCTCCGCCAATTCACGGAGGATCTGCCCCGTTGACGCAGTATCTGGAATATAGTAATGAGCGTAGATCAGGAGATTCTTCTTATTTGACATTCCGCTATATTCCTCTCACAAGTTTTTACATCTAACCACCGATGCAGTACACCGGCGGACCTTATCTATATCAAACAGTGTGTTCATCACACTGTAGCTATCATTTTTCTCACAGTGGGTATCATCCGACCACCACTGAATCTTTTATGTAGACCTGCCATGGGCTACTCACTCATTTCGCTTCAACTGAAACTTTAAGGTAGACACCTTCATACCAACTCACCAACAAAGTGTTAGGTCTTATTGTCATAACTCGCAGTCGCACTTTTCCATTTTTCAAAGTGTTGACCTTTATTGTCATAACCTTCATATCAACTTACTTTGTTAAAACTGTACAAGTTCATATTCCATCTTTGTTGCAACATGAACAATCATCTACCCCTCACTACCTCTAATTCCCCGGAAAAATGCAGTTATCATGTCCTGCTTTTGTCTGCAATAAACTTTTCCAGAAAAATAGATTTTGGACTTTTCAACACTTTCAACCTCCACCTCTAATTCTTCGGAAAAATGAAGGTATCATGTCCGTCCCTTGCTCTGCAATAAAACAGGCTCGCAGTAGGGGTATTTTGCATGAGTTTTATACGCCACCGTAGACCATCATGCCGCCACTGAAAGTTTGAGGTAGACATTGCCAGTTATATACATTCCGTTTGTAATGATACTTAACATATTTTTGTGACTTATGGCCTATTAAAACAGCATTTAGTCTTAGCCCAACAATATCATGTACATTCTAGCTTATTTGCTCCAGTTTGTAAACATTATGAAGCAACTTTCTTCACAGAATGTCGAACTTTTTCCTATTTGTTTCTTTTATCATTACCATTATTTTACATAATATCTATTCGCACAAAAAAGGATTAGCAACCTTTCGAAAATGACACGTTCCTAATCCCCTTTTATTTTCCTATCCTATTCCATTTCTTTCCTTCTCAAAATATCAAACCTATCCAATTCCACGCCAAGATCAATCCACAATTTCTGCTTCGGATGCGGCGCACTCTCCATCTGGTTCCCTTCATCATCCCAGATCCCCTTCACCGTAACGCGGACATTCTCCCCATCCGGTTTCATCACTTCAATTTCTTCCCCAACCGAAAACTTATTCCTCTGCTCAATCGCATATCTGCTTTTTTCATTCTTCTCCCCAACAATCCCCAGATACGTATACTCCTTCACATACGTATTACTATCATAAATCTGGCTCTCATGATCCGGCTTCCCATAGAAAAATCCCGTAGTAAACTGCCTGTACGTACAGTTCGAGATCTGATCCCGATACCACTCCATATTCTCCTCATACTTCTTAGGGCTCTCCAGATAATCATCAATCGCCTTCCGATACGTCCTTGCCACCGTCGCCACATACAGCGCCGTCTTCATTCTTCCTTCAATCTTATAACTGTCAATCCCCGCATCCAGCAAATCCGGGATATGCTCAATCATACAAAGATCTTTCGAGTTAAAGATATACGTCCCTCTCTCATTCTCATACACCGGCAGATACTCCCCCGGTCTGGACTCTTCCATGACCGCATACTTCCACCGGCACGGATGTGTACAAGCCCCCTGGTTCGCATCTCTTCCCGTGAAATAATTGGACAGCAGACATCTTCCCGAGTACGAAATACACATCGCCCCATGAATAAACGTCTCAATCTCCATCTCCTCCGGAATGTGCTCCCGAATCTCTTTGATCTCTGCCAGAGACAGCTCCCGCGCTGTCACGACGCGCTTCGCCCCCTGTTCATACCAGAACTGATACGTTCCATAGTTCGTATTATTCGCCTGTGTACTGATATGCCGCTCAATCTCCGGGCACACTTCCATGGCGATGCGATACACTCCCGGATCCGAAATAATGAGTGCATCCGGTCCAATCTCTTTCAATTCGGCAAAGTAAGCCCGCACACCCTCCAGATCCTGATTATGTGCCAGAATATTCGCGGTGACATACACTTTCACTCCATGCGCATGCGCAAACTCCACGCCTTCTTTCATATCTTCCATCGAAAAGTTCTTCGCCTTCGCGCGGAGTCCGAAGACTTCTCCGCCGATATATACGGCATCTGCGCCGAAGATCACTGCTACTTTTAATACTTCCAGACTGCTGGCTGGAACCAGTAATTCCGGTTTTCTCATGTTGTTTCCTCTCTCTTCTCATGGCTTTTCATCGTGATCGCGATTCCATCTCCCAGCGGCACGACCGATGTCAGCAGCCCTTCATTGTGTGTCAGTTCAAATAAGTATTCCCGCATCCGTTTGTGGATCGTGCGGTTCCGGCGTTCCACGGCGAAGCGGGATTCGATGACGTCGCCGTCCTGCAGCACGTTGTCGGTGATCAGTACGCCGTTCTTATCAAGGACACGCAGGACTTCCGGCAGGAAGTGGATGTACTGTCCCTTAGCGGCGTCCATAAAGATAAAATCGTACGGACCATCCAGGGTTTTTAAGACTTCTGCAGCGTCTCCCGGGATCAGCGTGATGCGGTCGGCGAAGCCGGATTTTTCGAAGTTCTCCCGTGCGATCGGGATGCGTTTTTCGTAATTTTCTATTGTGGTAATCTCTGCGTCCGGTTCGCCGTACTGTGCCATGAAAACAGCAGAGAATCCTACGGCAGTTCCTACCTCCAGGATTCTCTTTGGCTGTTTCATCTTTAAGAATACTTTTAAAAAGCTCTGCATTTCACGGCGAATGATCGGCACTTTTGTCTGTTTGGCCGTCCGCTCCAGATTTTCCAGAAACGGGGTGTGGCCGGTGTCCAGGGAATTGATGTAGGTTACCATTCGTTCGTCTATTATCATGTAAGATTCCTCTTGTTTTGCAAACGTGCGTTATTCCGCGGACGGCTGTCCTTCGGTGTTGACGCCCGCCAGAATTTCCAGCATTTCATCGACGGTCTGTGCGGTGTTCAGCACGTAGGAACCGTCCTTGATGCCGCCGTAGTAGCCGGACAGGCGGTACTGGACTTCGAAAACCAGAAGGCTTTCGTCGATCAGTCCGTTGTCTTTCAGGAGTTCGCCAAGTTCTTTCGCCTCCATGCCGGAACGCACCTGTACGGTGACTTCCTTTCCTTTTCCTCTGGATGCGACTGGCTCCTCGGCAAACACGTCATGTCCAAACTGATATGAAGTTTTCGCTGCCAGAATGATCACAAGAATCACGCAGACGTAAATGAGCAGGCGCACGGTTCCTTTCGCACCTGTCAGCGCTGCGCGGTATCCGGCATCCCTTTTCTTTTCGGACATGGGCGCTCTCCTTTTGATTTTCGGTTTTAGATTTCCGGTACTCCGATGCGGATTGCCTCTGAAATGCAGTCCTGCACCTTCTGTACCATCTTACAGACCTCGAGTTCCGCTTCAAGATAGGCGTTTGCTTTCTCGCTTTTGCGGAGTGCGTAGGAATCCCGCTCCAGGGAATCTACCGCATCGTAAAGGTCTACGTTTTCGGACTGCTGCAGTCGGTAGTTGCGGATTCGATAGTCGTCGACCCGGCTTTTTAAGTCCGGGTCTTTTTCAAGTTCCTCTTCCATCCACAAGTAATTCTGATATGCCCTGCTCTCCCTCATTTCTTCGATGAGCGCATCCAGACATTCTGTTACTTTGTCCATGGTATTTATGCCTCCATGATGATCGGAAGGATCATCGGTCTTCTCTTTGTTTTCTTCCATACATAATCGCCGAGGGCATCTTTGATCGTGGATTTGATCTTGCCCCAGTCGGAGATATTTTTGGAAAGGCAGCCATCCAGCGCCTCTTCTACAACTTCTCTTGCCTCGCCCATCAAATCCTCGGATTCGCGTACATAGACGAAACCGCGGGATACGATGTCCGGGCCGGCCAGAAGCTGGTTCGTTCTCTTTTCGAGAGTCAGTACAACGACCATGATTCCGTCCTCGGACAGATGCTGGCGGTCACGCAGGACGATATTTCCTACATCACCAACGCCGAGTCCGTCGACCATGATGGCTCCGGTGTGGACTTTGCCAGTTACTGCTGCGCCGTCCTCATCGAGTTCCATGACATCACCGGAATACATGAGAAAGATGTTCTCTTTCGGGATGCCGAGGCTCTGTGCTACTTCTGCGTGTGCTTTTAAGTGGCGGTATTCGCCGTGTACCGGAATGGCGTATTTCGGTTTTACCAGGGAGTAGATCAGTTTGATTTCCTCCTGGCAGGCATGTCCGGATACGTGAACGTCCTGGAATACGACGTTGGCACCCTGTGCAGACAGTTCGTTGATGACGTTTGAAACGGCTTTTTCATTTCCCGGGATTGGGTGGGAACTGAAGATCACGGTGTCGCCCGGCAGGATCGAGATCTTTTTGTGCAGGTGTGCCGCCATACGGGACAGTGCTGCCATGGACTCGCCCTGGCTTCCGGTGGTGATCAGGACAAGCTGCTCGCCGGTGTAGTTTTTCATCTGCTCCACATCGATCAGGGTATTTTCCGGGATATTGATGTAGCCAAGCTCCTGCGCGATGGAGATGATGTTGACCATACTGCGGCCTTCGATGACAACTTTACGGCCGTATTTATAAGCAGAGTTGATGATCTGCTGCACACGGTCAACGTTCGATGCGAAGGTTGCGATGATGATTCGGGAATTCTGATGCTCGGCAAACAGGCCGTCGATCGTCTTTCCTACGGTCCGCTCGGACATGGTAAAGCCAGGCCGCTCTGCATTGGTACTGTCGCACATCAGTGCCAGAACGCCTTTCTTTCCGATCTCTGCGAATCTCTGCAGGTCGATGACATCACCAAAGACTGGTGTGTAGTCGACTTTGAAGTCTCCGGTGTGGACGATGATGCCAGCCGGGGAGTAGATTGCCAGTGCTGCTGCATCTGCAATACTGTGGTTTGTTTTGATAAACTCAATGCGGAATGCGCCCAGGTTGATGGACTGTCCGTGTTTGATGATTTTCCGTTTTGTGGTGCGGAGCAGGTTGTGCTCCTTTAATTTGTTTTCGATCAGGCCAATCGTCAGTTTGGTGGCGTAGACCGGTACATTCACTTCTTTTAAGATGTAAGGCAGGGCTCCGATATGGTCCTCGTGGCCGTGGGTGATGACGAAGCCTTTGACTTTGTCGATGTTTTCTTTCAGATATGTTACATCCGGGATGACCAGGTCGATACCGAGCATGTCGTCTTCCGGGAATGCAAGTCCGCAGTCTACGACGATGATACTGTCCTCATACTCGAAAACGGTGATGTTCATACCGATCTGTTCCAGACCGCCAAGCGGTATAATTTTTAATTTACTTCCATTATTCTTTTTCAAATAGCACCTCCGCGCATGTTTTCCAAACGATTCCGTTACCGGTACGGCTTCACGCACGCATCCCCTGAGCGTCACTTCAGGCTGATGGAGCATATCCCGCACCTGCAGGATTTGCCCTTTAAAGCGCTGTCCCGGTCCCGCTTCGTCTGCGTCCCGGTATGGCTTCAAAACGGCTGGTTCAATAGGTGATGTCTGCCTCGTCATCCAACATGGAAGCAAATACGCCGGAAACGGCATCGAATTCGGTGTCGTCTTCTACCATAACATACTCTGCCTCTGCGTCGGTGTCGGTGGAGATATCCTTCAGAATATAGGCATTTGCCTCGTCGTCCTTCGAATCGGATACCAGAATATAGTTGACTCCGTTGATTCTGGTCTGCTCCTCCACGTAAAATTCTTCTTTGCCGCCATCATCTGTTACAAATGTTATTTTTTCCATACAATATTCCTTTGTTCAGTTTTCCTGTGATTCCTTCTGATGGGAAAGATAGTCCAGATATCCCTGCAGGATAAAAACAGCTGCAATCATATCTACGTACTCCTTGCGGTTTTCCCTGCGGATTCCGGTTTCCATCATGGTGCGGTCTGCTTCGACCGTTGTCAGCCGCTCGTCCCACATGACAACGGGCAGACCTGTCCGTCTCTCCAGCATTTCTTTGAACTCGAGAGATTTTTCGGCCCGCTCTCCGATGTCGTTGTTCATATGTTTCGGGAAGCCGAGTACGATTTTTTCCACGCCGTACTCTTTTGCTATCTCTTCAATCCGGGCCAGCGTCTGACGCAGCTTATTCTCCGATTTTCTGCGGACAATTTCGATTCCCTGCGCAGTAAGACCCAGGGCGTCGCTGACTGCCACCCCTACTGTTTTTGAGCCGTAATCTAATCCCATTATTCTCATAGTAATTACGCTCACTTCCAGGATTCATTTTTGATGTACTCTTTTAACAGTTCCTCTACCAGTTCATCACGCTCTACTTTCATGATCAGGCTTCTGGCCCCCTTAAAGCTTGTGATGTACGTCGGGTCGCCTGACATGATATAGCCTACGATCTGGTTGACTGGATTATACCCTTTTTCTACCATGGCGTTGTAAACGGTTTCGAGTACCTCTTTTACCTGAATCTCCGGCTCTGTTTTTACTTTAAAATATTGTGTGTTACTTAATCCTGACATTCTTTTCACGTCCTCGTATTTATTGATATCATTTATATTCTAATACATGTTATGGGAAATTTCAATCGTGAAATTGCCCAACTATTTGAATGTTACAGTTCACTGCATCTCAGCGAACTGTAACATTCAAAGCCCGCATGGAAAATTTTGCTTTGCGAAGAGGCGGCAGCTATTTCTGATGTTATTTTATCCCTGAAAACGCCGCATTATTCATATGAATTGGAAGTAAAAATCATTTCCAGGATTCTCTGGGCACAGGCGGTCAGGTCTTTTTCCTCGAGATACTGGTCATTTTCGGCACTCAGCGCATCCAGGATTTCGCGGCGGTCGGTTTCGGTTCCCGGCATCACAAGATCGTTTCCGGCAGCAATGCATTTTGCGGCAGAGGAGCCTCCGTCGGCGTTTGTTGTGGTCCAGTCTGTCATGATGATGCCGGCAAAGCCCCATTCCTTTCTTGCAGCGGTTGTGCACAGATCGTAGCTGTTGGCGGTGTGGACACCGTTTACCTTGTTGTAGGAGGTCATGATCGCCTTTGGCTGGGATTCTTTGATTGCAATTTCGAAGCCCTTCAGATAGATCTCACGCAGAGCGCGCTCGGAGACGATGCTCGATACGCCGCGGCGGTTTTCTTCCTGATTGTTGCAGGCGTAATGTTTGATGGTCGTTCCGACCCCGTGCTGTCTCTGCACACCGCGTGTGAGAGCTGCTGCGATGATTCTGACCAGAATTTCGATTGAATTTTCTCCCGCCCTGTTCTATACTAATGTAAACAAATGTAGCTGTTTTTTATTCCAGATAACTACAAAATCGGAGGTATCACGCTTTATGCATATGACACAAATTCAATCTGTCTTAAACGAGAAAAAAATCACGTTTTCCTATACGGAAGAGGACAACTGCGGAAGCATCGACTTTGAGCACCGCGGTCTGCGGTATCATATCTGGGAATTTGCAGACGATGTGGAGCCGGTCGGCGTGGAGACCAATCTGCGGTATGCAGGGCGCGATGAGGAAATCGAAGGCGATTACGATACGATTCTCGCAGAACATTTAAAGAAAGAATTTTAAGCGATTTCATTTCATTTTTGGGAAAAGATGTGTATTTTATGACGCCAGTTCTTCAACCACAGCTCGAAAAAGTCACGCTGGAACAGTATGAAATGCTTCCAGAAGAGAAACGCTTCAAAGTTTTTGACGGTGTCGTCTACGACATGGCAAGCCCTTCGCAGGTTCATCAGGCACTGTCCATGCAGCTTTCCACACTCATCAATACTTACATTCTTCGCAAAAAATCATATATTTTCTAACGCTGCCAGAAACAGCTCATAGAAGTCATCTTCCCCTTCAAGCGCCGGGGAATTTTCTCCGCCGCCATTGGTGCTGCGTTTGATTTCTGCGTAAAATTCTTCACCTGCCATGGCAAGATCCATTTCATAGATGGAAACGTCATAGGCATGGCAGATTTCGCAGAATGCGTGGATTGGATTCGGATTTTCCCTTGTCTGAAGCAGTTTTTCACGCAGAATGGGGTCTGCCTTTGCTTTTTTCTGCCAAGCTTTTGCCTGCACTGCAGGGAAGTTCTTTCATCGCCATGATTGCTGTTCTCAGACATCTGCGAGCCGTAACTTTTCTCAATCAGTTCGTTTTTTGTCAATAAATGATTTCTTGACGCTTTCAGATCTCTGTGATACAGTAATGGCAGAAACGAGGTGATTGCATGAAAAACACATTTGAGCAACAGATTTACGAGATCTTTGGAACAACGGACCCAAAGGAGCTGCGCAAGCTTTCCAAAGACGCGAAACAATACCAGCAGTTAGCGAAAAAAGAAGCACTGCGCCATGCAGCTGGAAGAAAACCTGCTTTTTCGCTGCCACAAATCATTCAGATGGCTGCCATGCAGCAGCAGGGAAAAAGTATTGCCGAGATCGCGCGCACCTTTCAGGTCAGCAGGCAGACGGTATACAATCAAATTGCCCGTGCTCACTGTTTCAGCACGGATCCCGATGTCAAAACGCGGATGTGTTTTCTTTACCGCGATCAGCTTTGCACAACGATTGATATCGACTTCCGTCATGAGAAAATTGCAATCCAGAATTACACAAAAAAAATTCCGCTTCGTGCCTTTGGCGTTGTGGAGCATCCGACCTGGGATGATTTTACCTGGTTTCTGGAAAGCCGCTGTTTTCCCAAAACACGCGATCATGCCAAAGACATTTTAAAAGAAATGGGACTTCCCTTTTATGATCCGCTGCTTATCATTGAAAAAACAGATGGGCGAATGGCCGGTGACGAGCAATGGCTCCTGATTCTGAAAAATAAGGAGGCACGCCATGGAACAGATCCGTCTTGATCATCAGCTGCCTGTCAAAAAAACAGATCACACCTCAAAAGGGGACCAGCTCAAGTGGAAAATCGGTAATATCTGGTACAAATCCGACTATATGGGATATGAGGGACTCTCGGAGACACTGGTGTCTCATTTACTGCAAAAAAGCACTCTTTCCCATCCGTTTGTCCTGTATCAGCCTGTTCGGATTGCATACCGCGGCACTCTCCGCAGTGGCTGTTCCAGTCCTGATTTTCTAAAAGCAAATCAGATGCTGATCCCATTGGAAAAACTGTACCGCCAGAATACCGGAGACAGTCTGGCAATCACGCTTGCTGCTTTTTCAGAACCGGCGGAACGCATTCGTTTTCTGGCAGATCAGATGGAACACATGACGGGAATTCAGAATTTCGGTGCATATCTGACCGCTATGCTGGAAATTGATGCCTTCTTTCTAAACGAAGACCGGCACACCAACAACATCGCTGTTCTATATGATACAGAAACAGAGCAATATTCTCCAAGTCCTCTATTCGATCAGGGTTTATGCCTGTTTGCAGACATTAGCAATGACTATCCTCTGGATCTGCCGATGGATGTCTGTATAGAACGCATCGAAGCCAAACCTTTCAGCTCTGATTTTGATACACAGCTGGATGCTGCGGAGGAATTATACGGTATCCAGCTTCACTTTTCCTTTACGCCAAAAGATGTCTGCACGGAACTGGCTTCTCTGGCCGATTACTACCCTCTGGAAATCCGCCAGCGTGTTGAGCAAATCATACGCCGACAGATGCGCAAATATGGATATCTGATGCGCAGTTAGAGTCGAAAAGAAAACAGTACAGAAAAGTCCCCACGCTGTGTGTGTCTTCTGTACTGTTTTCTTTTTTGACCTTTTTACACGATCTTATGCCATTTTCTTAAATACCGGAATCGAATCGATCGGTGCAGCGGCACGGATAGTCTGTCCGCCTTCGTACACTTTTCCGTCTCTGGTGTCTTCCCAGCGTCCTTCCGGAAGATATACTTCACGCTCAAACTCGTTCAGATGGAAAATCGGCGCTACCAGGTATTCGCTTCCGAACATATACTGATCCTGCAGCTCCCAGCATTTTTTGTCATCCGGGAACTCATAGAACATGGTACGGATCAGCGGAGAACCGTTTTCGGATGCCTCGTCATACAGCTGTTTGATGTAATCGTGCATGCTGATGCGGATGTCGTAATATTTCTTCATGATCCGGTAATTTTCTTCTCCATAGCTCCACAATTCATTGGACTGGCCGGTATACAGATAGCCGCCGCCAAAGTCACGGTCATCGAGCGGTGGAATGTTGTGCGGTCCGCGGTCGCCGTGCATACGGAGAACAGCAGAGTAAACGGCAAACTCATACCATCGGATCAGAAGCTGCTGGAAATCCGGGTCATTGACATCATCTGTCATAAAGCCGCCGATATCGGTTGTCCACCACGGAATGCCGGCAAGACCCATATTAAGGCCGGCCTGGAGCTGATCATAGAAGGCTTCAAAGGTACTCGGCACATCGCCGGACCATACAACATTTCCGTATTTCTGACTTCCGGCCCAGGCGCAGCGAAGCAGGTTTACAATATTTTCTTCTCCTTCTGCTTTCATGCCGTCATAGAAGACACGGCTGTACAGCTGCGGATAGATATTGCTGCAGGAAAGAGCCGGTCCGTCGATATAGCGGTAATGATCGAAATCGTAAACGCCGAAATCCGGTTCTGAGTTGTCCAGCCAGAAGGCATCGATTCCAAAATCATAATAGTTTTTCTTGCAGACTTCCCAGACGTATTTTCTGGTTTCCGGGTTGAACACATCGATTTCCACGCAGTCCCCCTGGAAATCATACGTCTGCAGGGCGCCGCGCTCTGTTTTAATCAGCAGGCCGCGGTCCAGCATCGGCCAGAAGTTCTCGCTCTTCCGGTCTACGCTTGGCCATACGGAAACGATAACTTTGATTCCCATGGAATGCAGTTCGTCCACCATGGCTTTTGGATCCGGCCAGTATTTTTCATCGAATTTCCAGTCGCCCTGTACGGTCCAGTGGAAGAAATCGATGACAATCTGATCGATTTTGATGCCTTCCTTCTGGTAGCGGCGTGCCACTTCAAGCACTTCCTCCTGCGTACGGTAGCGCAGCTTGCACTGCCACAGGCCCATACGGTCCTCCGGGAATTTCGGCGCGCGGCCGGTCACTGCGGTGTAATTTTCCAGGATCTCTTTCGGTGTATCGGCTGCGGTCAGCCAGTAGTCCATATCTTTGGTCGAGCGTGCAGTCCATTCGGTGTAGTTCTTTCCGAAGGTTACCTGTCCGACAGCCGGATTGTTCCACAGCATACCATATCCTAAGCTGGATACGGCGAATGGTACGCTGATCTGGGAGTTCCGCTGCGCCAGCTCCAGGGTGCATCCCTTCAGATCCATGTATTTCTGCTGATACTGGCCCATTCCGAAAATCTTCTCTTCGTCGTTGCTCTCAAATTTCAGGTTCAGGCTGTATTCGCTTCCGCCGATCACACCTTTCCACTCACGGTTGACCGTTTTTAAGCAGCGGCTCTCTTTGCTGATCGTTCCGTCGTAGCAACGGTGATATTCTCTTAAAATTTCCTGTTCTTCTTTGTAGAAGGTGATAACTCCTGCAAAGTTGACCACAGCACGGATTTTTCCATTGGTGATGGATGCGCTGGTTCTTTTTCCCATCGATCCGTCGATTTCCAGATGATCGACCTCAAACTGCTCTGCTTTTGCCTCTGTTTTTTCCGGCACTTCGGTCAGCGCCCAGTCTTTTCCGGAAAATTCTGGAAGCATGGTTGCGCGGACACGTAAGGAATCTTTTCCCCACGGCTCAATCCGCAGTGTTTCTCCGTTTGCCTGTGCAATTAACACACCATTTTTTGTCTGAAAACGCATTGTTTTATTCTCCTTTTTTGAAAAGAGAGGTCACAGAACAATTTGCTTTTCCGTGCCTCTCCCTATATTCTTACATTCCGATGCTTATGCAACAACAACTTCGTTCGCATCTGCTGCGAGTACAGCTTCTTTCTTCTCGTTTCCGACGAATACTTCTACTTTGAGTTCCGTATGTGCACCTTCTACGGATACTTTCACTGTGTCGCCGTCTTTCACTGCTTTTACGGTGAATACATTGTTTCCGTGGATATCCGGAACTTTTGTCTCGGCTGCGTCTTTTAACTGATATACGCAAACAGTTGCGTGGTCAGCGTAGTCGTAATCCGGTTTGGTGTCGCAGTTTCCTCTTACTACGATGCTGTTCTCTCTTACATACAGCGGCATGGAGAAGTAGTCGTAGGTTCCCTGATACCATCTTCCGCCCTCTTTTGTCTCGCCGGTCAGAAGCTCAGTCCAGGTGCCTTCCGGCAGGTAGTACTGTGCAACTTTATCCTCGCGGAATACCGGTGCAACCATAAGGGCATCACCTAACATGTACTGCTGATCCAGATACGGAACGGCCGGGTCGTTCATGAACTCGAATACCATCGGGCGCATTACCGGGGTTCCTTCCTCGTGTGCCTCTACAGATTTCTGGAAAATGTACGGCATCAGCGAGCATTTCAGGTTGGTGAAGAATTTTACTACGTCGCAGGACTCTTCGTCGAACAGCCACGGCACACGGTAGCTTGTGGATCCGTGCAGACGGCTGTGGGTAGACATCAGTCCAAATGCGCACCATCTCTTGTACAGATCCGGTGTTGCGGTGCTCTCGAATCCGGAGATATCATGGCTCCAGAAGGAGAAGCCGCTCATGGCGAAGGAAAGGCCGCCGCGCAGCGTTTCTGCCATGGACGGATAGTTTGCAGAGCAGTCGCCGCCCCAGTGTACCGGGAATTTCTGGCTTCCTGCTGTTGCACTTCTTGCAAACAGAACTGCCTCGTTCTCACCTTTTACTTCTTTTAACAGGCTGAATACTGCCTGGTTGTACAGGTATGTATAGTAGTTGTGCATTGCCTGCGGATCGCTTCCGTCGTGGTAAACAACGTCAACCGGGATTCTCTCGCCGAAGTCGGTCTTAAAGCAGTCTACGCCGCAGTCCAGAACAGTTCTCAGTTTATCGGTATACCATTTAACCGCATCCGGGTTGGTAAAGTCCACAAGGCCCATACCTGCCTGCCAGTTGTCGGTCTGCCATACGCCTTTTCCGTCTGCTCTCTGCAGCAGATAGCCGTTTGCAGCGCCTTCTTTGAAGAATGCGGTTCCCTGTGCAATATACGGGTTGATCCATGCACAGATGTGAAGACCTTTGTCGTGATATTTCTTTAAGGTTGCGCGAATATCCGGGAAGCATTTCTTGTCCCACTCAAAATCGCACCAGTGGAATTCGTGCATCCAGAAGCAGTCGAAGTGGAAAACGCTCAGCGGAATATTTCTCTTTTCCATTCCCTCGATGAAGGATGTGGTAGTCTCTTCGTCGTAGTTTGTGGTAAAGGATGTGGACAGCCACAGACCAAAGGACCACGCCGGAGGAAGTGCCGGGCGTCCGGTCAGCGCGGTGTACTCGTTCATGATCTTCTTCGGTGACGGTCCGTGGAACAGATAGTATTTGATTCTTTCGCCCGGTACGGAGAAGCCGACATACTCTACTTTTTCACTTGCTACTTCGAAAGAAACGTTGTCGGTACTGTCAACGAGAATACCGTAGCCGTTGTTTGTCATGTAGAACGGTACGCATTTGTAGCCGATTTCGGATGCCGTACCGCCGTCCTCGTTCCAGGTGTCTACAACCTGTCCGTTTTTTACGAATGGAGTAAATCTCTCGCCAAGGCCGTATACGCACTCGCCGACGCCAAGGGAGAGCTCGCTTACCATATATGGCTGATATTTTTCGGTCATGTAATTCTGGGCTGGCAGCATGGTGCTCTGCTGACGGTCCCATCTGATATAGGAAAGGTTGCGGAAGCCGCTTCCGGTCAGAACTTTTCCATCTGCCTCGAAGGTGTAAGCAAAGACACCTTTTCTCTGTACGCGGACCTGTACGCTTCCGGTATCAAGAACTGCCTCATCCTCGTTGATCGTTACAGTTACGTCCTCGTATACGCTCTCTGTTTTGTCGAAGGACGGAACTTTGTTGTCGTAGGCTTCGTAGTGCCATGCCTCCATGGAGATGGTGTCCGGTGTATGTGCTACGAACTCAACGGTGATGGTCGGCAGGTTCAGGGTCATGCCTCTGTGCTCGATCGGACGTGTGGTAGCCAGGATACGCATACCGCCTGGAATCTGCTCTACTTCATAAGCCTGCATTGCATGGGATGCATTTGCTTTTTCACTCGGAAGCCAGTAACCTTCTGTGAATTTCATCTTTTCATTACCTCCTGATTTGATGCGCCCGAAACAGAGGATGAAAAGCACTCTCTTTTCATCATTTTTTACAGAATTCCTGTTTCAGGCTGACGTTTTTTGGTAATTTTATCCTACCACACTTTTCCTGTCGAAAACAGGGAGGATTCTGTGAAAAAATACGGCGATATTATCTTTTTTCCGGTTTGAACCTTTTTCTGGTTCCAATATGCAAAACGGGAGTGTGTCCCGCAAAAGTATCCTGTTGCATTTCCAATTACTTTTGCCGGGACACACTCCCATCTTTCTTCTTTTGTTTTTTCTTTATGCCACAATCAGATAGGCAACAACTGCCAGCAGGATCTGCAGGATCACAAAGCGGATCACAACCTGACTGTCGGACCATTTGTATTTCAGGCGGACATGGTCATGCAGCGGTGTTCTTGTATTTTTGAGGATCGCGATTTTCAGGAAACGGAGTAAAAATACTTTGACAAGGCCGATTCCTCCGTCGACGATCATCACGCCTGCCATCAGCAGATATAAGAACGGATGGCGGGACTGCATGGCAAGGATGGCGATGTAGAAGCCAAGTGCTCTCGAACCGGCGTCGCCCATCAGCATGCTGCTCGGCGAGGTATTGAAATACAGGTACGCGAGAAGCGCTGCCACGAACAGGTAATTGGCTACGGTGAAGCTTCCAAGGACATCGTGGAAAATCATACTGAACGCGAAGATGACCACGCAGGAAAGGCTCGCGCAGAGTCCGTCGACACCGTCGGAACAGTTTGTAACGTTGATCGAAATCCAGATCAGGATGATGCCGAGGATTATGTAGACCACTTTCGGAATGGTAAGGGACATGCTTCCGAAGTAGATCGTGGTGGAATTGTAATTCACAAAGGTGATGACGGTCACAATGGAGATGACGAGGTCAATCGCGCCTTTTTTGTAATCGCTCCACGGGGTTTCGGATGCATCATCGAGGTAGCCGCTCAGCATGATGCAGACGAGCAGGATCGCGTAGATCACATACTCGGCGCCAAGAGGCAGGAACAATACGCTTCCGATCAGGAAACAGATGACGATCACGAGGCCGACGCCGCGCAGTTTTCCGCGGGAGAGGCCGCCGTTTACGGCAAATTCTCTGCCGTGATCGCTCGGCAGAAAGGAAAATGGATGCTTTAACGCCAGAAAGGTCAGCAGAAAGGTGACCACGATTCCCAGCATGGCGATCTGGCCGGGATTTAAAAAATTACTCCATACTTGATACATACGTTTTCTTCCTTCACTTTTCTTTAGATTGAGTTTGCACGAAGCCGTATGTGACGTGGCTTTGTGTTCATTTATTATAACAACTTCATACAAAAATTGCTATACCCAATTCGGGGGTTTCGTGATAAGATAGTGATACACTAAGTTGAACAAAAAAGGAGTTTTTTATGCCACGCAAAGATCATCTGCCGCGCCAGACACGCCAGGAACACATCACGCTGCAGCCGAACCGCAGCATCGAATTTCGTGTAACCGACGATTTCGGCAGTTTTTCGCCGCCGCACTGGCACGACGCGCTGGAAATTATTTATATTCTGGAGGGTTCCTCCATTGTCACGCTCTCGGACCGCACAAAGACCGTCCTTCCGGGTCAATTTCTGCTGATCAATTCCGGGCGTATCCACACGGCGCGCTGTCCGTCCACGGGAAACCGCTCGATTCTGATGCAGATTCCGGATGCGTTCCTTGCGAACTATCTGCCTGATCCGTCACAGCTCTGGTTCTCGATTGACTACGACAGTACGAATCCGGAAGTGCAGAAAAATATCAGCCAGCTCCGGCGTCTTCTGCTTTCGATGATGCAGCTTCATGACGAAATGCCCGACGGCTATCTGCTGACGTTCCAGCGGGAGCTTTTTACGTTTCTCGATCTGCTCTACACGAAATTTTCCGAGAAGAGCCCGCTTGCGCACCACCCGATGAGCTCCCGGACGCAGACACGGCTCGATACGATTCTGACGTACACGCAGGAAAATTACCAGCGGCCGATTACGCTGAAGGAGGCTGCCGATGTTGTCTCGCTGCAGCCGGAATATTTCTGCCGGTTCTTCCGCCAGAACATGGAAACGACGTATCTGGAATACTTGAATTCCTACCGTCTTTCCCGCATCTACCGCGACCTGATCGCCACGGATCTGCCGGTCGGCACGCTCGCGGAAAAGCATGGTTTTACAAACGATAAGCTATTTCACCGCCTCTTCCGCGAGCGGTTTCACACGACGCCGCTGCAGCTTCGGAAGGCAGCACGCGAGAAAGGATCCTGATAGCTTTCGCTGTTTTAATATCTTTGAGAATGGGAGTTTAACACGATGACAAAAGAAAAACTGGCGCTTGCCGTCATTGAACGTTTGAAACAAGAATATCCTGACGCCGACTGTACGCTTGACTATGACCAGGCGTGGAAGCTGCTCGTCAGTGTCCGCCTGGCCGCACAGTGCACCGATGCGCGGGTCAATGTTGTGGTGGAGGATCTCTACGCAAAGTATCCTGATATCGATGCGCTGGCAAACGCGACACCGGAGGAAATCGAGGAAATTGTGCGGCCGTGCGGTCTTGGAAAGAGCAAGGCACGCGACATCAACGCCTGCATGCGCATGCTGCGCGACGAGTACCACAGCCAGGTGCCGGATGACTTTAACGCACTTTTGAAGCTCCCGGGCGTGGGACGGAAAAGTGCGAACCTGATTATGGGCGATGTATTCAAAAAGCCTGCGATTGTGACGGATACGCACTGCATCCGACTGTGCAACCGCATCGGGCTCGTGCATGACTGCAAGGATCCGAAGAAGGTGGAGATGGCACTCTGGAAAATTGTGCCGCCGGAAGAAGGAAGCTCGCTCTGCCACCGGTTTGTGGAGCACGGACGCGAGGTCTGTACTGCGCGGACGACACCGCACTGTGAACGGTGTGTGCTCGCGGATATCTGTGAGAAGAACGGCGTAGAAAAATAGCATTTTTCTATGCGTTTCCATGCGAAAAAGGCTTTTGCATACCGGACAGATTTTTCTGATTCTGTCCCGGCTGCAAAAGCCTTTTTGTTTCTATTTTTTATACGACCGAAAGAAGTCCGTCAGCGCTTTCAGCGTTTTCCCGAGCACCTGCACTTCCTCTTCTCCGAGTTCCGCCATCACGGCATCCGTCATCTGCTCGTGGAATTTTGCGTGATGATGGAATGCCTGCCGTCCCTTTCCGGTCAGGTGGATGTAGACGATCCGGCGGTCCTTCTCGCTGCGCTCCCGCTCGGTGTAGCCTTTTTTCACCAGACTGTTCATCGACGTTGTCAGCGATCCGACCGTGATGTCGAGCTTTGCCGCGATTGATGACATATTGCCGCCCTCCAGGCCGACGGCTTCTATGATGTGCATATCGTTGTTCGTCAGATCCTTGAAATCCTCGGTGATGATCGCCTCTTCTTCCAGTTTTTGTATCTCGTGAAACAGATGGACCAGTGTCTCATTGATGATTTCTCTGTTATCCACTCCTCTTCCCCTTTCCGTCTGTTCTGTCCCTTCTGAACAGGGTTCCGCTCTTTCTGTCTGTATTGTATCAAAAAAGTTCCAGACAAACAATACCAAAAACTGCCTGGGAAACGGCGGATCGCTCCGTGCCGTTTCCTAGGCAGTTCTGTTATGTTTGATTCAATTACATCTGCCCTTTTTTCTTTAACCGTGTAAAACAGATCATGAAAAAGCAGATGCCGTATACGGTTGTGATCGGGGTGGACATGCCGACGAAGGTCAGGTTCGTATTCGGCAGGTGTGAGAAGAACAGCGCCAGCGGAATACGGATCAGGCAGGCGGAGGTGATTCCCTGGATCATAACCGGGATGCTGATGCCGCGGCCGTTGAAGTATCCGATGCTGCTGAACAGCACACAGGTCAGAATACATTCCGGTGCGAAACCGCGCAGGTAAGCGGCGCTCTGCTCGATAACGGCCGGATCGCTCGTGAAGATTCTGGAGATGACACTTCCACCGAAGAAACCGATGCAGAAAATCACAACTCCAAGAGAGCAGCCCGTTGCGATTGCGGTGAGGAAGCCCTTCCACGCGCGGTCTTTCTTTCCGGCTCCGGTGTTCTGTGCCACGAATGCTGACACAGACTGCATCACAGAGGACGGGATCAGCATGATGAATGAGGTCAGCTTCTGCGCCACACCGTATCCGGCGGACGGCATAAGGCCCATGCCGTTGATGATCGAGTTGATCACAAGGAAGGAAATCTGTACGGTCGTCTCCTGCAGCGCGATCGGCACACCGACGTTCAGGACTTTCTTCAGCTCGTCATGGTCGATGCGGCAGTCTTCTTTTTTGAATTCAATCGGCAGATTGCCTTTTTTCAACACACCCATGGAGGCGATGACAGAAATCAGCTGCGCCAGAACCGTCGCAAGCGCTGCTCCCGCAACGTCCAGTTTCAGCACACCGACGAAGAACAGATCTCCGGCAATATTGGCTGCGCAGGCGATGCCGACGAATAAAAGCGGCAGATTTGCATTACCGATTCCGCGAAGCACGCTGCTGATGACGTTGTACGCGATGATGATCAGAATACCGCCGGAACAGATCCGCAGGTAGAGGACGGTTTTGTCAAAAGACTCCGCCGGGACCTGTAAAATATTGGCAATCGGACCTGCGAACAGCTCCAGAATCACCGTCATGGCGATACCGATGATGGCGAACAGAACAATCGAGGTTCCCACGGTTTTGCCGGCCTTATCCGGCTTGCCCTCGCCGATGTGCTGGCCGATCATAACGGTCGAACCCATCGCAAGGCTGGTGATGATAAGTGTTACCATCTGCATGAAGTTGCTTCCGGTTCCGACAGCGGAAATACTCGACGCATCGCCGAACCAGCCGACCACGAGAAGGTCGACCGCACCGTAAGCCGCCTGCAGAATCAGCGCGCCGAGCACCGGCAGCGCAAAGCGGATCAGGGACTGGAAAATCGGTCCCTCTACAAACGATATTTCTTTCTTATTTTCTTTTGCCATTGTTTTTCACTCCTTTTATTCCCGGCATCGTTTCCTGCATCCGTGTGATTGCATGCACAAATTCGTCCACCACCGCGTCGTCCAGATCTGGCAGGCGGGATGCCCATTCCCCGTGAAAGTGCGTCACGCGGAGTTCCACAAACTCTTTTCCCTCTTCGGTCAGTGTCAGGTTGATCACGCGCTTATCTTTTTCATCCGCCTGTTTCACGAGAAGATTTCTCTCCTCCAGTTCCTGCACCAGCTTGGTGATGCTCGGCAGCGTTGTGTTCATATAGCTGCTGATGTCGCTGACGCGGCAGAAGCCCTGCTTTTTCTGAATCTCATTCACCGCATCCAGCACATGCACTTGCCGCGGCTTCATACCGTCCGGCAGGTCCGGGAGCTTCTCGATCAGACGCTTTGCATCAAAACACGCATCCAGGAACTGCTTTAATTTTTCCTGTGTCATGGAAAATGGTCCTTTCTTCTTGAAATTTAGTTATCTTTAGTAATTATCTTTGATAAGTATAGCAGGAAATGAAAAAATGTCAAGAGGGAACTGATGATAAAAAAGAGCTGATTGAAAGTTCTGGCAATGCGAGATTCTTTCATCAGCTCTTTTCCATATCCATTTGTCACTGTTCAATGAGCTGCATTTCGGTGCCCCCCGCCGGATTTTATGCTTCTGATCGTCTTTTCCAGTACCTTCATCTCAACCGGTTTTGAAACATGGGCATTCATACCGGCTGCCAGAGAATGCTGAATATCCTCAGAAAACGCATTGGCGGTCATAGCAATGATTGGAATTGTCTTTGCCAGTTCATGGGAGCTTCTTCGGATTGCTTTTGTTGCCTCATAACCATTCATAACCGGCATCTGCACATCCATCAGGATCATGTCATAATCCCCCGGAGCAGACTGCTCAAATGCCTCTAAGACCCTTTTACCATTTTCACAGATTGTACACTCTGCACCCTCAATCTTTAACAATTCCATCAGGATTTCTGCATTCAGCTCATTGTCCTCTGCACACAGAAACCTCATTCCTTTCAGGACATTGCCAGCCGGTTCATCCTTTTCTGCCTGTTCTGCTGAAGAAACAAATCTATCTTCTGCTATTCTCAGATCTATAAGAACCTCAAAACAGCTTCCCTGGCCCAGTTCACTCTCCACATCAATGGTGCCTCCCATTGCTTCAACCAGATTTTTGGTAATAGCCATTCCAAGACCAGTTCCCTGTATCTTATTCGTCATAGAACTTTCAGCACGAGTAAAAGCATCAAAAATTGTATCTTTGAAATCTGCCGACATTCCCATGCCATTATCGCTGACCAAGAAACGGTACTTTGCGTAGACAGATGACTTTGTCTCACATTCTTCTACCAGAAACTGAATTTTTCCACCTTCCTGCGTGTACTTCACTGCATTAGAAACCAAGTTGCTGAAAATCTGCATCAGATGAACCTGATCTCCGTTCACCCACTCGTGCCGGATGTTTTCTTTTATGATTGTAAGAGTCTGATTTTTTTCGTCTATCTGTGAATGGAATATGGTATTGAGTTCTGTAATAAAATCCAAGATGGAAAAATCGGTATACTTAAAAACTGTTTTTCCTGCCTCAATTTTGCTCATATCCAGAACATTATTAATGATTCCTAACAGATGCTGTGATGAAATGTCTATTTTATCTGCATACTCTATTACTTTCGCTTTATTACCGGCATCATGTCTGATCAATGATGTCATGCCGATAATTGCATTCATTGGTGTACGAATATCATGTGACATATTGGACAGGAAATCTGTTTTCGCCTTATTTGCATTTTCAGCGGTCTGCAAGGCTTCCGTTGTAATGTCCTTTGCTTTTTTCAGTTTTTTATTGGACTCCTCCATTTCCTTCATTGCCTGCGTCTGAATCTCATTATTTCTTTTTTCGTATTCAGCTTTTTGCTCAGCAAGACTGCGTCTGGAAATACTGTAGAATAATCCGGCAAAAAGCAAAAGTATAAAGCCTGCCATGAGTATTGTTTCAAACACTATTGTTTTCTGGTAATCTCTCAGTACATTATCTACAACACTCTTTTCTACAATACAGATCAGCATGGTGTTATTATTTTCTATTGGACAGTATCCCAGATAGTAAGGTTTGTCACTTTCCACAAGTTCTACCCCCCGTTCTCTGCCATCCAGCTTTTTTTGAAGAGAATCAGCCTCTTCCTCAGTGATAGCCTGATCTCCTTTTAAATGCTTTAACAAGAAATAGTTCCTGAAAAATTTATCTTCTTTCTGATTTGTATAAGTAATATTTCCGTCGTTATCCAGCATAAACAGATACGCATTCCCGTTATAGCTTTTCACACTTAACATGGAATCTAATTTTGAATGATCATACAAGGTTCCAATTGCCGTATAAGTTTCCCCATTAATCGTATATTCCTGACATGGAATTGCAACCAGATAACCATCTTTTTTCTTCTGGTTGTAATCAAGAGAAACCAATTTTCCAATATTATATCCGTTCCTCAAATCCAACAAAAGTTTACTTGGCATGTCAACCCGAAGTTTTGTTCCATCAGTGGTTATTGCCTTTCCATTTTCCTGGAGAAATATAAGTGTACTTTCAGATTCTTTCTGCCATGCCTCAAAGAACTTCTTGTTTCTATCCAGTTCAATAGATCTCACTCCCTCTTGAGTAAGAGAATCCTCAAGCATATGCAGCCGACTGTAGTATCCATTCACCTGCAGATCATAGGTCTGCTGTATCTGTTCAACAACTGCTCCCATACTGCTTTTCCCGTTTTCTGCGATATAGCTGTTCATCCTGTTCAAAAGGAGCTTTACAAAAATTAAGTTTAAAAAGATAAGAATTAAAAAGAACAATGGTACTATCATCTTTTTTCTTTTTGTTTTCGCCTGTTCTGTTCCCACTTTTATTTTTCAACCTCTATATAATCTTCCGGTGCTGACGGCTGCTGTCCGTTTTCCATTGCTGCGGTCCATGCACTTGATAATGTTGTGTTTCCAAGCTGCCTGATCTCACATTCCGGATTTATTTTTTTCAAAACAGACATTGTGGTTTCTGCAAGAAGAATAGAGTACTCCTTGTCTTTGTCTATTTTTTTCTTATTTACTTCTATGTCCTTTAATGAGAATCCGTTTTCCTCCTGCCTGACGATTAATTTCATACCGGATGCAATTGGTAATTCATATTTATTGGTTATATGGAATTTCTCATCAGAATCAGCAAGATATTTCTCCGCAAGTTCATAAATCTCTTTGCCATTGATTTTTGCCAGGTATAATGGTGTATCTAAACTCTTTGCTGTCATCAGACCAACCCGGCTGCAGGTACACTCCCCTTTGTAAATGGAGGAAGTAAAATAATAATATGGTGCCAAAGCCAGCTGAGCATCATTTTCTTCTCTAATCGTAGTTAAAATAGAAGATGCCGCATCACGACCGTTTTTATCATTTAGCGAAATGGTATATTCATTTTCAAAATTTATTGTGTTTTTTTCTTTTGAATCCTTACTGTTCATTGTGCTGCGAAAAGCATCATAAGCCTGTGTTTCATCCATTTCCCCTGACAATAATCCGTGAACAGCCTCAAGACTGGCATCAAATGATTTTTGAGCAGAATATCGGATATAAACAGAATTATTATTAATTTCATCTTCCAGTCCAGGTACATCTTCCATCATGTTTGGAACATCTACATTTAATGAAATTACACCCTTTCCATCTGCGATCAATGTTTGTCCTTCTTTTGAAATCATACACTCCAGGACATCGAATGCCAGGTCCAGTTTTTCCTGATCTTTTTCCAGTTCTTTGTTAAATGCAATATTCAGAGAAGGGGTCATATTTATAAAAGCTTCATCCGAAATCTGTGAAAAAAACGGTATACGAGTTAATTCTGCATCCATCTGTTCCTGAAATTCCTGCATAAGTGCCGGATAACCATGAAACATTGCTGCTTTTCCCTCAAGGAACATCTGCGTTGCAGTATTAATATCGACGCTGATATCATCACTTGTAAAATGTGAGTCCTTCAAAAATGTATTGGTTTCTGAAAAAATACGTTTCCATAACGCATCATCAAACGCGATATCCCCTGATGCACTTTCAGCTGAGCTTCTCCATTCGATTCCATCCAGACTCATGAATTCCCCAATTGCACCTGTCTGAATCACCTCATGAGCGGACCAGTCTTCTGCAAGATCCAGGGAATACGGTTTTATACCATTATCATAAAATTGCTGGCATGCCTGTGCATATTCCTTATAGTTTTTCGGTATCTTGATTCCATACTGTTCAAACAATGTCTTGTTGGCAATAATCGTCTGCGGTATACCGCAGACAGGCAGCCACTGGATCTCATCTTTTGAATTTTTGTAATATTGCAATGCATAAGAGTAATACCTGGAAACCACATCATAAGAAGCAAAATCCATTAGATATGGCTCCAGATCCTGTGCATCTTTTCCAGAAAATCGACGTACGGTTATGATATCCGGCAGTTCACCATGTTCCTCAAAATAGCTATATAAATCGGTATCGTTGTTACCGGTAATGAACTCAATATCCTGATCTGGAAACTGCTCATGGATATAGGGTACAATATTTTTCATCAAACGATTTTCCCACAGATACACGGTAAGGTGATCGTCATTTTTAGATACTGCTTTTTGAGATTGTCCACAGCCAGACAAAACAGTAATTGCTAAAAGCACACCTGACAGTAATGCTATCAGACATTGTTTTGCCTTTTTCATCCTCGTATTTTCCTCATTCTTTCCTGATAAAATCATTAATTCAATAATTTGGAAACAATTACAGCCAGTTTTCCAGAACATCATTCAGCTTATTCATATCCAGCGGTTTCGCGATATGTCCATTCATGCCTGTATTTTTTGCCAGCTGTACATCTTCTGCAAAAGCATTTGCTGTCATGGCAACAATCGGTAGTTTTCCCTGTTCACCCGGAAGGCTCCTGATTGCTGCGGTTGCCTCATAACCATTCATGACGGGCATTTGGATATCCATAAAAATAAGGTCATACAAGCCTTTCGGAGAAGCTTCTACTTTTTCAACTGCAATTTTTCCATTTTCTGCCGTTTCCACTTCCGCCCCTGTCATCTGCAGAATTTCAACGGCAATTTCTCTGTTTAACTCATTATCCTCGACCAGCAGAATTCTTTTTCCTGTGTAATCTGCTTCAGACAGCTCATCCAGATAATTTCTTGCTGTTTTTTCTTTTCTGCCAGAAGTAAACTGCCGCAATGCAGCCGTCAAACGGGAACGGAACAGCGGTTTTGCAATAAAAGCATCTACGCCTGCAGCCTTTGCTTCTTCTTCGATCTCGCTGAATTCATAAGATGTCAGTACAATAATGGTAATCTCTTTCCCTATCCGTTTCCGGATCTGTCTGGCTGTTTCAATTCCGTCCATATCCGGCATTTTCCAATCTAAAATAACAGCAAAGTAATCATTTTTTAGCTCATGATGTGCATAACAGCGCTCAACGGCTTCTCTGCCGGAGAGAACCCATTCGCCTGTAATCCCAATCTCCTTCAATGTGGCAACTGTACTTTCACAGCATGTCTTATCATCATCCACAACCAGAACAGGTAGATTCATCAGATTTCTGTCCTGTTCTTTTTCTTTTTCCTGAAGTTCCAGATAAATTGTTACTGTAATTTTAGTTCCCTTATGTAAGGTGCTTTCCACTTTAATATTACCATTCATCAGGTTCACAATATTTCTGCTGATTGCCATTCCCAGACCTGTTCCCTGGACTCTGGTTGTCCGATGGTCATCTGCGCGGCTGAAAGGATCAAACATGATTTTCTGGAATTCCGGTGACATACCGATCCCATTATCCTCAATCGTAAATTCATAGCATCCAAGTTCCGAAAATCCATTTGGCTTTTCCTCTATGGAAAAAGTAATATTCCCACCATCCGGTGTATACTTGATCGCATTACTCATCAGATTCACAAATACCTGCTGGATTCTCAGGCTGTCACCACAGACACTCTCATGTTCAATGTGATTAATATGTATATCTAAATTGTGTTTATGTTCATCAATCACCGGTTTTGTGAGTGTTATAAGATTATCCACCAGATCTGGCAGATTGAAATCCTCCTGTGCCAGCGTCATTTTTCCACTTTCAATACGTGCCATATCCAGCACTTCATTAATCAGCCCCAGCAGATGACGGCTTGATTTTGTAATTTTGCTGAGACATTCAATGACTCTGTCCTGGCTCTCAATATTTGCTCCTGCAATTGCTGTCAGGCCGACAATGGCATTCATCGGTGTCCGGATATCGTGGGACATATTGGAAAGGAATTCTGTTTTCGCACGGTTTGCATTTTCTGCAGACCGGTAAGCCTCTTTCAGTGCCTGACGGGATTCAATCTCTGCTTTCTTCTCCTGTGTCACATCCATGGATGCCATCAATACCTTTACCAGCTTTCCATTCTTCCATTCCAAAGGAATATAAGAAGCGATTTTATAAGTCTTTTCATCCAGGCTGCAATACTCAAACTTATAAATATCATTTTCACTTTTCAGATTCTTCTGGATATTTTCCGGTGCGATCAGGATGTCCATAGTTTCCAATGGTTCCAGTGTCTTATATTTTTCAAGAACCTGCATCTGAAAATCATGATAGAATCCCAAAGGTTTATATATCATCTGTCCATTCAGGTTATAGAATTCATATCTGTCATTTTCCAGATCACAGACAACAAAGCGGTCAACCAGACGCACAATACTCTGAATTATCTGCTCCATGGAAGCATTATCCGCCGCCATCTGCAGATGCCGTGCGCTCTCTACCTTTGTCTCTGTGATATCACGCAGAAAGATCATGGCATATTCTGAGTCCTCGATCTCGCCGCGTATGATCACATTGCGGACCCATCGTTCTTCTCCATTCAGAGTGATACGGCACTCTAAAGCCAATTCGGTTTCCAGACCCTTCAGCCTTTCTGCAATATAACCACGGTCGTAAAAAGAGGATACCGCCTTCTTATCTGTCTCCACAACATAGGAATCCACAAAATGACGGATCAGTTCATCCCATGTATGACTCTGTTCAAAGACTGTCATCAGGGACGGTTCAACCTTAAAGGTATCAAAAGTATTCGCTTCCAGATTTACATAATACTCACACAGGTCTGCTTTCGTAAAAGCCCGGTGGAAAGCAGCAGATTTTTGTGCCTGCATGGCCTCTTTTTTTTCCGCATCAATGTTAATAAAAATCCCGGCAATCCTGCTGGCAGAACCATCCAGACGGCGTATTACTTCTGCCGATGCCCGAAACCACTGGTATTGATTATCCTTCATTCTCATACGATACTCTACCTGGTATTTTATCTGGTTCGTCTTATCCTTAATTGCCGCCTGAAGCTGCACCATTACTCTTTCTTTATCCTGTGGATGCAGAAGATCTGACCAGGATTCCAGTTTATTCGGAAAGTCCAGAGTGTCATGATAGCCAAGCATTTTTCGGAATTCATGACTCCAGTTTGCATTCACAATCTCACTGTTTTCGTCACAGTCAAAATACCAGAAGCCGGAACAGATAGCCTCATTGAGCAGTGTCAAATTTACATGATCCCAGTTGACCTGTACGGACATAACCCAGATCTGTCTGCCCGCCTCATCTGTCGCATCCTCTTTACAAAGCCGTACATTTTTCACTGTACCGTCTGCTGTAAGGATCTGTGCTTCCCCTGTTCCGTGAAGCTGCAAAAAATGGTCTCGCTCCTGTCTATCTTCCTCGTCATAAAAGAAGTTTCTCAATGAGCCTTTTGTCTGTTCCATGAAAGTATCGAATGTATATCCTGTACTATGCAACAGCAGATTATTCACAGACAAAATAGACAGGTTTTGGTCATAAGATCCTGTCATTATACCTACCCCGCCATTATTTTCCAGTGTTTTCTGTACGGCCTGTGACATAGCCTGTGTCTGTCCCGTTACAGCCTCACCTAAAGAATATATTTTGTCTTCATACTTTTCCATTTTATAAAAATCCTCTCTCTGTTTTATACTTCATTATCCTGCTTTTATCTGTATACAGAGAACCTGTCCCTGCCAGTTTTACATTTACGTTATAATATCCTACAAAACGTGAAAAACAGGTATACGGATTTGAGAAGTTGCAGCCACTACACACAATATTCACACAAAATTCTCTTTATGTTTTCAATTTTTATAGGCTTTGCCAAGTGAGCATTCATTCCTGCTGCCAGACACTTACTCCGATCGTTCCTGCTGTAAAACGGTATCTGAGGCTTTTTTTATTTATCTGATTTTTTTCTGTTTCCATGGAACTTCTGAACGCTCACCTCCTGGTATCATTACAAATATACATAAAAACTCATTTTTATATTACCATGAAATTTTTTACTTTGCAATGCACATACCTTTTCAGACGCTGCTTTTCTTGTTTCCTTTTTCAGAAAATTGCAACCAAAGGGGCGCACCTGAAAATTTCTTTTCAAATGCGCCCCTTCGCTTTCTTTTTTTCTGTCAGATCAATCCGTAATGCTCCATCGCCTTTGCCACGCCGTCCCGCTCGACGGTATCGGTTACGTACTCTGTGTACGGATCCAGAATCTCATCATGTTTTCCAAGCGCAATGGTGTGTGCGCCGCACCGGAACATGGTAAGGTCGTTGCTGCTGTCGCCAAATACGTATGCATCTTCTTTCTCCAGCTGAAACTGTTTCAGCGCATAGTCCACAGCTGTTCCTTTGCTGCAGCCGTGCGGAACGATTTCGTATACACCGCCGCGGCGATCCATGATATCAAACTCCTGCTCAAATTCACGGTACATACGTTCTATATCAGACTGTGCATCAGTTACGATACAAAATTTATCGTAAATGATTCCTTTTGTCTCCGCTGTCTCCGCGAGTCCGATTCCGACAGCAGCGAAATAGGCACGGGTCTGCTCGACCTCCCGAAAACGGGATACCTCCGACGAAAAATAAACATTATCCGTTCCCTCCAGAATCATGCCGATCCTGCACTCCTTTAAAATAACCGGGATTTCCTCACAGCGCTTTTTCGGAATCGTCTGATGCATCAGGATTTCGCCGTCCCGGCGCAGATAGGTCCCGCAGCCGCACAGAAATCCGGAAAACGGAAGCTTTTTCAGCTCCTCGGGCAGCTCCGACCAGGTGCGGCCGGTATTAATAAACGTAAGATTTCCTTTTTCCGCTGTCTTTTTCAATGCATCGAGCGCGCTCTGCGGAATTTCTTTTGTAATCTCACTCAGTAACGTTCCATCAATATCAAAAAATAATGCTTTCACAAAAATTTCCTCCTCGTGTACTGTTTCCTGTTCTCTTTCTGACATACGAAAAAATGCCGAAGCTCTTGATTGTCAAGGCTTTCGGCATTTTCATTCCAGTCGAAGCGACGGGATTCGAACCCACGACCTCTGCGTCCCGAACGCAGCGCTCTACCAAACTGAGCCACGCTTCGATTTTATTTGTTTTCTGAACTCTCGTCCGTCAACAATAGCTATTATATATGATGTCTATAGGAATGTCAACACCTTTTTTGAAATTTTTTTAATTTTTTTTATTATTGCTTCAAAAGGTACATTTCACACGGGTTTGCGGCCTTTTTGGTGTTCTTTTAGAATGACAGTTTCTGAGAAAGTCAAAAAAAGAGATATGCCGGAAGTTCTGTTCCGGCATATCTCTTATCTTTGTTTCTCAGCTCAGCTGATATACATCTGCATACTGCACGCCGAAGCTCAGCGCCTCGGAATGGCTGCTGCAGAAGATGTCTACGTGGCCGTAAGCGGTTCCGCGGTCTTCTACCGTGTAAACCTGGCCGTTGATCATCAGTTTTGTGCCAAATGGTACACCGCCCATGGCGATCGTTCTGCCGGCGGTCGGTGTGGTTCCGCTCGCGGTGGATCCGCCGGACCACTGTCCGGTACAGATGGAACAGGAGCAATAGCCTGTCAGTTTAAATCTTCCAAGGTATGTTCCGCTGGAGGAGCTGCTGGAAGTATCTGACGCGGATGGACTCCCCGTTGTCGTGGAGGATGCGCTGCTGTCCGAAGAACTGCTTCCGGAGCTGCTGCTTGTATCGGTATCTGCTTTCGCTGCGGCATTTGCTGCTTCTGCGGCTGCGACTCTTGCGGCCTCGGCTGCCTGTTTTCTGGCGGCCTCTGCCTCAGCTTCTGCGGCAGCCTGCTGTGCGGCGGCTTCCTCTTCTGCTTTCTTCTGCGCTGCAATCTCCTCTTCTTTCGCCTGACGGATCAGGTCGTTGATTGCATCTGCTTTGCTGTTGATTTCATCTACCAGTGCACTCTCGCTGGATTTTGCATCGTCCAGCTCTGCGGAGTAGGTACGGAGTTCCTGATAAGCTGCTGCGTACAGCTCCTGAATGGCTTCCTGCTGATCGCTGCTCTGCTGCTGCAGTTCTACGATCGCTGCCTGCTCTTCCTGCACCTGTGTTTCTTTTTCTTTTACCTGGTCTACCGTGTCCTCATACTCCTGCATAAGATCGCGGTCGAAATCGGAAATTTTCTGTATGTATTCTGCCCGGCTGATCAGCTCTGAAATGCTTTTGGAAGAAAAGAGCATTGCCATGTATCCGTTTCCGGAAGAATTTTCATACATATACTGGATACGGAGCTTCATCGCCTCGTACTGCTCTTCTTCTTTTGCTTTTGCATCTTCCAGATCTGCCTGAATCTGTACCAGTTCGTTCTGCTTCGCATCATACTGATCCTGAAGCTCCTGCAGACGGTTCTGCAGATCGTCCAGCTGCTGGTTCAGTTCGGAAAGATATTCTTCTGATTGTCCCTTTTTGGAATTGAGTTCGTCAATCCTGCTCTGTATGCTGTCAAGCTGAGACTGTGCGGCAGCCTGTTCTGCCTGAGCATTTGAAATTTTCTCCTTTGTACTGGCACCATAGCATGGCAGAACGGTTGCTGCCGTAAGCACTGTGGCCAAAACCAGGCTGAATAATTTCTTTTTTTTCATGTCGTACACCTCATACTTATTACGTTCTGTTGCTGATTGTCACTCCCAGTTACTGCGGAAAATGGGTCTTTTTTCCCGCCGTACTTTGCCATTATAACACAAGTATGTCTGAAATGAAAGTCTTTTTTAATTTCTGTTAATAACTTTGTAATATTTCGACATTTTTCCTGCAAACACTGACATGATTTTTCTACTTTCTCCATCCAACAGGGTACTTATTTTTCAAGGTCCCATTGACCAGTTTGCCCCATCCAAGGCCGAATCCATCGACGCAGACCAGCTTCCAGCCCGACGGCGATGCGGTCTCTCCCGGCTCTACGGAAATTGTCTCACCGTGGAGATATTTTTCGGTACGCTCGTCATCTGCCTTTAAATTCATGTAATCTTTGAACTTGTCCGCGGAGAGTGTCACGGCAAACGGCTGTGACGGCTCGAAACGGTCTTTTTTCAGTTCACCGAGATACAGACCGTTCCGCAGGAAATGAAGATTCCGCACGCCATCCGGCAGGGACGGGGAATGGTATACTTTTCCGGCGCGGACTTCCAGTTCCTCCACCGGGATCGGTGCTGTCATCCGGGACAGGAAATCGGAAAGGATCTGTTTTTCTGCTTTCGACGGACCCGGTGCTTCCGTTCCGCGGTCTTTTTTCCGGTTTTTCTGTTTTTTGTTTTTCTTTTCGATCGGTTTTTCTTCTGTCTCATAAGGAATGGCTTCGCCTTTTTTGCGGAACAGGGCAAGGTAATGGCCCTCGCCGTTCATTTTATGCGGCCAGATGCGCACGGTCTTTTCGATCTCCGGATCGCCGTTTCCCCAGACTGGATTGCCTTTTGAAAAACCTTCGTAGCCTTCCATCTCGATCAGTTCCATTTCCGGGAAGTTTTCCAGAAGAAAAGAAACGGTTCCCTCGTCCTCCTGCGGGGCGAAGGTACACGTCGAATACATCATGAGGCCGCCCGGACGCAGCATTTTGACAGCATTCGAGGTGATCTCTCGCTGCAGATCCGCAAAGAAATCCGGCCGCTCCGGGGTCCAGGTGCCGATGACTGCCTCATCTTTCCGGAACATGCCCTCGCCGGAGCACGGTGCATCCACGAGGATTTTATCGAAGAAGCCCGGGAAGACGTCTGCAAGGCCTGCCGGTGTCTCATTGGTGACAAGCACGTTTTCACTTCCGAACAGCTCCAGATTGCGCAGCAGTGCTTTGGCGCGGGCGTTGCTGATGTCATTGGCGACGAGAAGGCCGGTTCCTTTCAGGCGCGCATTCAGCTCCGTCGCTTTGCCGCCCGGTGCGGCGCAGAGATCGAGCACACGCTCACCCGGTTCGATCGGGAGGCGGGACGCCGGGGTCATGGCGCTTGGCTCCTGCAGATAGAAGACGCCTGCCGCATACAGCGGAGACTGGCCCATGCGCATGCCGTCCGGCACGAAATAGCCGTTTGGAATCCACGGAATTTTCTTCCACATTCCCGGAACAAGCGGTGGGAAATCTTCGGTCCGGCATTTTTTTGTATTTACACGCAGCCCGGCTGTGCGGGGTGCGTCGTAGGAAGTTAAAAATGCATCAAATTCATCGCCCAGCATGTCCTGCATGCGGGTCAGAAATTCCTGTGGTAACTGCGCCATGTATTGTCTCTCCTTTTTATTTTGCTTTGTTGTGCATCGGTCCCTTTTCGTGAACTGGCGATGTTTTTTCTGTCTTTGTTTCTTTTGTTTTGCATCTATTTCATAATTTCTCACAGAAAAAGAGACAGCTTTTTCGATTTTTCAATCTTTTTGCTGTCTCTTTTTTGCATAGCGGAGAAGAAGGGATTTGAACCCTTGCGCCGTTTCCGACCTACTGGTGTTCGAAGCCAGACCCTTCAGCCTCTTGGGTACTTCTCCGTATTTTGTCAAATACATCATATATTATAGTGCTTTTTCTACGATTCGTCAATGATTTTTTCATTGGTTTCCGATGGAAATACGGGGATTGTATTTTTTACGGAAA
Organism: Fusicatenibacter saccharivorans; assembly: GCF_027667425.1. Classification (NCBI taxonomy): domain Bacteria; kingdom Bacillati; phylum Bacillota; class Clostridia; order Lachnospirales; family Lachnospiraceae; genus Fusicatenibacter; species Fusicatenibacter saccharivorans. The sequence continues at coordinate 29,314 of NZ_JAQEGR010000009.1, read as the reverse complement.
TATTCGAAAGTGCAACTTACTCAAACAAATAATCTTCCTCAGGCAGCATCCCATCCCGATGCTGCCTCTTCTTTTATTCTTTCCCTTCTTCCACCCTCTTCCTCTCTTCTTTTTTCTTCTTTTTCACCACCCGCAGTCTCCGGAAAAACGCACTCAGCATCTCCGAGCACTCTTCTTTCAGCACGCCGCGCTCGACCTTCACCTGATGGTTAAACTCGTGCATTTCCAGCATATTTAAGATCGATCCCGCGCAGCCCGCCTTCGGGTTCATGCTGCCGATGACGACTTCGCTGACTCTCGCCTGTACGATCGCACCGGCGCACATCTGGCACGGTTCCAGGGTGACATACAACGTACAGCCCTCCAGCCGCCAGTCGCCGAGCTTTTTGCTTGCTTTCCGGATCGCATTCAGTTCCGCGTGGGACAGCGTGTTTTTATCCGTATTTCTGCGGTTATAGCCCCGCGCAATCACCTTTCCCTCGTACACAATCACACAGCCGATCGGCACTTCCATCAGCTTTTCCGCTTTCTTCGCCTGCGTAATCGCCTGGCGCATGAAGCGTTCCCGTTCTTTCCGGTGCGCTTTTTCCTCCGGCGTTTCCAGCTTTGTTTCTTCTTCCATTGTGCACTTCCTTTCTTCTCTGCGTATATTTTCTGTCCTTCCCGCATATCGTGAACTGTAGCGCAGTATCTTTTTCTACTCTTTTTACTTCTATGCAGGAGGTTTTTATGTCTGATTACCGGCGTTTCATTGCCTATCTATACGAATACCCGAACAACCGCAAGGGCGGATGCTGCGGCTTTGTCCGCGTGGAGTCGCAGAACGGCTTCTGCCGCATGGACTTCCAGATCAAATCGCCGTCGCTTCCGCCGGAGACCTCGGTCACGGTCTACGGATTTATCCGCCGGTCAGGGCGGATGTACGGCATTCCGCTCGGAAATCTCCTTGCGGGGCGCTCTTCTACGAGTGGAAAACTCTTCACGCACTCCGATGCCATTGGGCAGACGGATGTCACGCTCGACGAGCTTGGCGGTCTGATCCTGCTCTGCCGCCAGACCGGCGTCATCGCCACCCAGTGGGACGATCTTCCGATTCAGCCGGAGTTTTTCGCTCCCACGCTCCCGCAGGAGCCCAAAACATCCGCAGACAATGGTACCAGACCGACCGAAGAGAAAACTGCCGAAACACCCGAACCTCTGGATCCCGCCGTACCTGCGCAGTCCCTGCCATCATCAGACGCTTCAAAAGCACAGTTCGATGAACTTTCCACAGAATTCAGCAGCAATTCCGAACTTTATCCACAAAATTCCAACCCGGAATCCACCGTCTCCACAGAATCCACATCAACTGACACGGTAAACACCGTTCCTGCAGACAGGATCACGCAATCATCCGCCAACACTCTCCATCCCGCATCCGCGGAATCTGTGAAAACCGCAGAAAGCTATCCCTCTGCCAACCCGGAACCGCCGCAGCCCATCCCGGATTCTGCCGCCCAGCCGCTACATATGACTTCCGCCGATTTTCCCGCCGCAGCAGCCGTGCCGCCGTCCCGCGCTGCTCTCTATCTCCAGCTTCAGGACCAGTTCCCGGAGTTCCACCCGTTCCCAGATGATGATCTGACCGACTGCCTGCGCCTCTCACTCGACGATCTTCCACAGCTCCGCGCCGCCGGTCTTTCGGTGGATGCGAACCGCTTCGTCCTCCATGGCTCCTCGTCCTATCGCCATCTGCTCCTCGCCCGGAACCGCGACCAGCAGGAACTCTGGTATTTCGGTGTCCCCGGCGTCTACACGCCGAATGAGCAGTTCATGGCAAGCCTCTTTGGCTTTTTCCACTTCAAGCAGGCGATGCGCCCCTCCGAGCTCGCGCCCGATGCCCGCTTCGGCTACTGGTACCGCACGCTTTAAAGCGTTTTTTAATCCACGCCGCGGATCTCCACCGTCTCAATCTTTCCGCGCAGGATCTCGCAGAACCGCTCGAGCTGCTCCCTCGCATACCCCGAGAACCTCGGATCAATCACATAATCCGATTCCCGGTAATTCTGCAGGAAGTACCGTTTTGCCCCGGAAAGCCACTTTCCGATCGCTTCGATCTCTTCCCTTCCATGCAGCTCTTTGCAGAGCGTTGTCCGGAACTCATAGTCCACCACGCCGCTCTTTAAAAACTCGACCGACTCATTGATCCGCATCACATCGATCTTTTTCACGCCCGCCGTCTCGCCGTACCGGGACGGCGCGTTTTTGATGTCCATGGCGACGTAATCGATTTTCTTCTCTTCCACCAGCTTTTTCAAAATCTCCGGCCGGTATCCATTCGTATCGAGCTTCACAAGATATCCCAGTTCCTTAATTTTCGTCACGAACCGCTCCAGATCCGGATCCAGCGTCGGCTCACCGCCCGTCACGCAGACGCCGTCCAGCACGCCGCGCCGCTTTTCGAGCACTGCAAAAATCTCCTCCTCCGGAATCACCGGCTCCCATTCGGGATGCTGCACGAGATTTCCGTTCTGGCAGAACGGGCAGCGGAAATTACATCCGCCCGAAAACAATGTGCACGCCACCTTGCCCGGGTAATCCAGCAGCGTCAGCTTTTGAAATCCATGTATGACCATATGCTATCCTCTCTGACCGCAGGAATCCGAACCCTCGTCCGCCCTGCAACAGAAAAAGCGGAACCATAATGTCCGCTTTTTCCATTTATCTTCTATTGGTAATTATTTGCCGTAACGCTCTGCCTGGGAACGGATCAGGTCCAGATCATCAAAATAGTTGATTTTCATGGCTGCTTTGACATCCGCCAGTGTCTGAGCGGCAACTTTTTCTGCCTCTTCGCTGCCTTTTTTCAGCATCTCGTAGATCGCCGGAATGTCTTTTTCCAGCTCTTTTCTGCGGTTACGGATCGGCTCTAGGGTCTCCTGCAGTACATTGTTCAGGAACTTCTTCACTTTGACATCGCCAAGGCCGCCTCTCTGGTAATGTGCTTTCAGCTCGTCGAGATTTGCGTAATCCGGCAGATAGCGCTCGAAGTGCTCCGGCTGGCAGAATGCATCGAGATAAGTAAATACGGTATTTCCCTCGATCTTGCCCGGGTCGGTGATCTTGATGTGATCCGGGTCGGTGTACATGCTCATGACTTTTTTCTTGATCTCATCCGGCTCCTCGGACAGGTAAATGCAGTTTCCGAGCGATTTACTCATCTTCGCTTTTCCGTCGATACCCGGCAGACGTCTGCAGGAATCATTCTCCGGCAGCATAATCTTCGGCTGCACAAGTGCCTCGCCATAAACCGTATTGAATTTGTGGACGATCTCCTGTGTCTGCTCGATCATCGGCATCTGATCCTCTCCAACCGGAACGGTCGTTGCCTTGAATGCAGTGATATCGGCTGCCTGGCTGATCGGGTAGGTGAAGAATCCAACCGGGATGCTCGCCTCAAAGTTTCTCATCTGGATCTCCGATTTTACGGTTGGGTTTCTCTGCAGTCTGGAAACCGTAACGAGATTCATATAATAGAAAGAAAGCTCACACAGTTCCGGAATCTGAGACTGGATAAAGATGGTGCTCTTTTCCGGATCAAGTCCGCAGGAAAGGTAATCCAGTGCTACCTCCAGAATGTTCTGGCGCACCTTCTCCGGGTTGTCCGCATTGTCGGTCAGCGCCTGTGCGTCTGCAATCATGATGTAAATTTTATCGAATTCACCGGAGTTCTGCAGCTCCACGCGGCGGCGCAGTGAACCAACGTAATGTCCTACATGCAGCTTGCCGGTCGGTCGGTCGCCGGTCAGTATAATTTTTCCCATTTTTTCTTCCTGCCTTCCTGATACGTAATCTTCGCAGTCCGCTTCTGTATGAAAAATTTCATGAAAATTCTCATAACTGCGGACCTTCTACATACCCTCTATAATACCGTCTTTTTACAAACACTGTCAATGGTCTTTTCCTGTAAAATCCCTCAAAATATCTATTATGAGACAAATCGTTCAACAGCCACGTACAGCCTTCCCTTTTTCGTCTGATTCTGCACGCCAACATAGCGGAATTTTCCCATATGGCGCACGGTCACGAGATCGTCCTCTTTTAATGACGCGCTCGGCGACGTCACCAGCTTTCCGTTGATAAACACCTGGCCGCCCTCGATCAGCGGCACCATTTTGCTCCGCGAACTGCTGAACGCCAGCGACAGCACCGCATCGAGCCGCACGGAAGCGACGGAGCCTTCTTTCCGCTCGGTTTTCGGCTCCGTCAGCTCCTCCGGCAGTCCCGCCTCGACTTCACAGTACACGCTCGTATGGCGCACTTTTTTCAGCTCCGCACAGATGTAGTCCGCCATATCCGCCATACAGATCAGATACGCCTGGTTTCCATCGATCAGAATGTCTCCCAGCTTATACCGCTCCACGCCGAGATTCATCAGTGATCCTAAGAAATCACGGTGTGACAGCGCATCCGCAAATTTTTCATTCAGCGGGCTGATGCGCACGACTGCGATCGGAAGCATCGACGCATCACCGTCCTCTGCATAGGATGGCAGAAACAGCGCCGCTTTCCGCTCTGCCGCCTCGTATTCGCCGGACAGCACGTAACGCACGCCCGGGATTTTATTTACCGTACGGTAGAACAGATCCTGCTCCGCCAGCGTCAGAAACTCCGTGTGTGACGGAACATCCCTGTGATAACACTGCTCTGCCAGATCCTGAATCCGTCCGACCAGCACTTCTTCCTCATTCATGGTAATCCCCCTTTGATACACCGCGGGCTGCCCCTGTTTTCTTTCGGGCAGCCCACGTATCACACTTTATTTATCCAGCAGCATCGACAGTCCGATCCGCTTCTTCGCCAGATCAAGGCTGATGACCTTCACTTCCACGATATCTCCGACGCTCACAGCCTCCAGCGGATGCTTGATGAAGCGTTTCGTCATCTGGGAAATGTGGACGAGTCCGTCCTGATGCACGCCGATATCGACGAATGCACCGAAGTCAATGACGTTGCGCACGGTTCCCTTTAAGATCATGCCGACCTTCAGGTCCTTCATATCGAGCACGTCAGTGCGCAGGATCGGGCGCGGCATCTCGTCACGCGGGTCACGGCCAGGCTTCTGCAGCTCTTTGATGATATCGCGCAGCGTAATCTCGCCGACACCGATCTCCTCTGCCATCTTCTTGTAATCTTTGATGAAGAACGCCGTCGGTCCCTCGCTGATCTGCTCTGTCTTCATATTTAACTTTGCAAACAGCTTCTCGACTGCCTCGTAGCTCTCCGGATGAACGCTTGTGCCGTCCAGCGGATTTTTGCCGCCGGTGATGCGCATAAAGCCCGCGCACTGCTCAAACGCCTTCGGTCCGAGTTTTGCCACTTTCAGGAGCTCTTTTCTGCTCTCGAAACGGCCGTTCTCCTCGCGGTATGCCACGATGTTTTTTGCTATCACCTTGCTGACACCGGAAATGTATTCCAGCAGCGACGCAGATGCCGTGTTCAGATCCACACCGACTTTATTGACGCAATCCTCAACGACACCGCCGAGCGCCTCGCCGAGCTTCTTCTGGTTCATATCGTGCTGATACTGGCCGACGCCGATCGATTTCGGATCAATTTTGACAAGCTCTGCCAGCGGATCCTGCACACGGCGTGCGATGGAAGCGGCGCTTCGCTGTCCGACATCAAAGTTTGGAAATTCCTCGGTTGCCAGCTTGCTTGCGGAGTAAACAGACGCTCCTGCCTCGTTTGTGATCACATACGCAACCTTCTCCGGAATCTCTTTTAAGATCTCGACGATGATCTGCTCGGACTCACGGCTTGCAGTTCCGTTTCCGACAGAAATCAGGGTGACGCCGTATTTGTGGATCAGATCTTTTACGGTCGCTTTTGCTGCTGCAATCTTCTTCTCGTTCGTCGGCGCGGTCGGGTAAACCACGGTGGTATCGAGCACTTTTCCGGTCGCATCGACAACGGCCAGCTTGCATCCCGTACGGAACGCCGGGTCCCATCCAAGGACAACCTGGCCTGCGATCGGCGGCTGCATCAGAAGCTGCTCAAGGTTCTTTCCAAAGACCTTGATCGCACCATCCTCTGCCTTTTCGGTGAGCTGATTTCTGACCTCACGCTCGATGGCCGGAGCGATCAGACGGTTGTAGGCATCCTCGATGGTCGCCTGCAGAACCGGCTTTGTCTGCGGATTCTCTTTGGTGATGATTTTTTTCTCGAGATAACGCAGGATTTCTTCCGTCGGCGCCTCAATTTTGACGTTCAGGAATTTTTCTTTCTCACCGCGGTTCAGTGCCAGCACACGGTGTCCGGCAATTTTCGATACCGGCTCGGAAAACTCATAGTAATTCTCGTAAACGGACTCTGCTTTCTCATCCTTTGCTGTCGAGACGATCAGGCCCTTCGCCTCGGTTCTGCGGCGGATCTCCATACGGTAATCGGCCTCATCGGAAATGCTCTCGGCGATGATGTCGCAGGCACCAGCAATGGCGTCTTTTGCCGTTTTGACTTCCTTTTCTTCTGAAACAAAAGCCTCTGCCTCTTTTTCGAGCGGCTCTTTTGTCATCTGCAGAAGAATGATATTCGCCAGCGGCTCCAGTCCTTTTTCTTTTGCGATCGTCGCACGCGTCCGGCGTTTCGGACGGTACGGGCGGTATAAATCCTCTACGACCACGAGAGTTGCGGCCTCTTCGATGGATTTTTTCAGTTCTGCGGTCAGCTTGCCCTGCTCCTCGATGCTCGCAAGGACAACGGCCTTGCGGTCATTTAAACTGCGCAGGTACATCAGACGATCGTACAGATTTCGCAGTATCTCATCGTTTAAGGAACCTGTTGCTTCTTTTCGATATCGTGAAATAAAAGGGATCGTGTTTCCCTCGTCAATCAGTTTCACTGCAGCTTCTACCTGCCACGGTTTGACGTTCAGCTCAGCTGCCAATACCTGATTCATATCCATAGGTAAATTCCTCCTGTTGTCTCTTCCAAAACACGCTGTTCCTTCTCTGTTTTTCCCGCATAAAAAGCGGGACCCTTGGCGGAACAGCCACTCTATTACCTTATCAATAGGTCTTGTTTTTGTCAACCTTACATGATAAAATCTTTACTATAGCTTTTTTGACAGACTGCGTGTGAAACCGCGCTTTTTTGCAGAAGAAAGGACATTTTATGACACCAGAAAATTACAATCCAAACACCAATGAGTCCGGAGATTCCTATCAGTCCTCCCATCCGTACGGCGTGCCTGAGGGCCAGCGTCCCGGACCGTATCAGCATTACCAGCAGCAGCCTCCCGTACAGCCGCCGCGCAAGACGGGTTCGCAGGCCCTTGCGGCCGCTTCGATGGTCATGGCGATCTGCTCCTTTTTGTTCATGCTCAACATGGGTTCCCTGTTTTTCGGCTCGCTCGGCGTGATCTTCGCCCTTTTAAGCCGCGGCGCAGGACGCATGAGCGGCACGGCAAAAGCCGGTCTGGCGGGCTGTACCATCGGCATAATTGTCGGTATCTGCATGTATGCTTTCCTGCTTTTCAACATGGTCAGCGGCGGCAGCACCAACCTGCTTGAGCGGTATTACAATCAGTACATGCAGGAATACCAGATGACACCGGATAACGGAACAACCACCGACGGAAATACCATCTAGGTACCAGAAAGGATTTTTCATGAACGGACAAAAACAGAAATTTTCAGAACTGAAAAAGCAGGCCCGTGAGGCCATGGCAGGCCGATGCGGCACGCTGGTGGGCGCAACCGCGATCAACCTGTTTCTCACCTTCTCCTGCTCCCTCATCCCGACGCTGATTTTTTCAGGCACAACGCTGTACGATATCATTTTCCTGAATCTGACGCTGTTCCTGTTTTCCCTGCTCCTCAGCCTCTTTCAGGCGGGCTACTTAAAGATCTGCCTCTCAACGCTGCGCGGGGAACCGATTTCCGTCGGTGATATGCTCTACGCTTTCTATCACCACCCGGACCAGTACGTGCTGATGTTCCTTATCATCAACGGCATCAGCTCCGTGATCGCCCTGATTTCCAGCATTCCGGGCTTCCAGTATCTTTCCTCCCCGAGTGCGGAACTGACGCTTGGAACAGCACTTTCCATCGAAGCCGAGCTTTCTTCTCTGATGAACGTTTACGTTTACAAGCTGATCGGCTCTCTCGTTTCCACGCTGGTGCTGGTTCCGTTTTCCCTTTCCACCTTTGTGATGAACGACGCTCCCGGCATCGGCCCGATCCAGGCGATCCGTCAGAGCTTTGCGATGATGAAGAAGAACTTTTTCCGCTACATTCTGCTTCTCTTAAGTTTCTTAGGGCTTGAGATTCTCGCATCCTGTTCCTGTGCCATCGGCTTTTTGTGGGTAATGCCCTATATGCAGATCACGATGGCTGCGTTCTATCAGGAACGGAAAGATGTCCTGTATCCGGCAGCAGAACCTGTGGGATACGATATGGATTCTTTTGGTTCCGGTACGGACCTTTAATTGATAAAAAAGACGTTTCGCCCTGTCTCATTGACAGATGCGAAACGTCTTTTTTTATTCTTATCTTCGCGTCAGGCGGATATTCGCAATCCGTTTTGCTGCGCCATTCTATACCCAATAGCTGCTACGCAGCTTATTTTGGTTGTTTCAATCCACAGTCGGTAATTTCACAGAGTCTGACATGTCAGCAGAATGCTGACTGTGGTTTGCCTCATGTCAGTGGGGGATACCGATTTCTCTCCGCCCGCCACTGCCGTTAACTTTCTTATTTGCAATTCATCTCACCACCTATAGAGGTGGGAGAATCCTTGCTATTATTTGTTAAATCCTCGCACGGATTCTGCTCTTGATTCCATCGAGTTTTTCTGCTTTTTCCCGATACTCCTGCTCTGTGATTTCGCCGGTAATAAATGCGAACTCCTCGGATAGGCTTGGAACTGCTACGATTTCCACTTTTCCGAACAGCTCCTCGATCTCTGCCTGGCGCTCTGCGGCGTGGCCGGATACGCGGACGAAGAAGCGGCTCTGTACATCATCGATCTGCAGCAGGTCCAGTTTTTCCTCACTCCAGCTCATCATGATGTTTCTGCCTTTGTTCTTTGCACAGTCTACGACATCGGCTACAACGGCACTTGCGGTCGGGAGCTTTCCTGCTCCACTTCCGTAGAACATCGCATCACCCAGTACATTTCCGTGGATGAAGATGGCATTGAAGACACCGTTTACGCTGTACAGCGGGTTTTTCGCGTCAATCATCACCGGGCTTACCATAGCGTAATACTGATCACCCACCTTGCGGCTTGTTGCAAGCAGCTTGATCGCGGTTCCCATCGAAGTCGCATATTTGATGTCCTCTGCGGTGATCTTTGTGATTCCCTCGGTGTAAACCTCTTCGTAATTGACTTCTTTTCCATAAGCAAGAGAAGAAAGAATCGCAATTTTACGGCACGCATCGTAGCCTTCTACATCTGCTTCCGGGTTGCGCTCTGCGTAGCCGAGGCGCTGTGCCTCTTTTAATACATCCGCGAAATCGGAACCGTCGCTTGCCATTTTGCTTAAGATATAGTTCGTGGTACCATTTAAGATACCAGTTACTTCATCGATCTCATCTGCAGTCAAGGAGGAGTTTAACGGACGGATGATCGGGATACCGCCGCCGCAGCTTGCCTCAAACAGATAGTTTGCGCCGTGCTCTTTTGCAATTGCAAGAAGCTCGGTACCGTATCTTGCCACCAGCTCTTTGTTGGATGTGCAGACGCTCTTTCCAGCCTCCAGCGCACGTTTTGTGAAGGTGTAAGCCGGCTCCACACCGCCCATTACTTCAACAACAATATCAACCTCCGGGTCGTTTGCGATCACTTCGTAATCGTGTACCAGCACTTTTTCAACCGGATCTCCCGGGAAATCTCTTAAATCCAGGACATATTTGATATTAATTTCGTTCTCTGCTCTCTTGTTGATGCTGTCATGGTTCGTGTTGATCACTTCTACCACACCGGAACCAACCGTGCCATATCCTAATACTGCAATCTGAATCATCTCTTTTGTCCCTCTCTTGCTTTTTCTTTTTCAGGACTCCTGTCCTAATATTTTAAAATAATGAACTCCCTGTCTGGACTCAATCTCGTTAATCATCTCCGAGGCGTCTCCCCGGTCTTCCGCGATATCCACGCTGATCGTCAGCGATGCCACGCCGTTTAACGGGATGGTCTGATGAATGGTCAGAATGTTTCCGTGAAACCCGGCAATAATCTTCAGCACATCGGAAAGCAGTCCCGGCTCATCGTCCATCTGCAGAATAAATGTAATCGTTTTTCCTTTTGCGTTGTCATGAAAAGGAAGAATATCATCTTTGTATTTATAGAAAGAGCTTCTGCTGATTCCCGCTTTTTCCGTTGCCTGCTGCACGGTAAGCTCCTGCATATCCATCAGCCGTTTGGCCTCGATGACCTTCAAAAGAACCTCGGGAACCGCTTTTTCTTTGATTACATAGTACTTTGTTTTCTCTTCTCTCATGGCAATCCTCTACCTTTATACTCTTTCCAGGAAATACATTTGTTTTCACAGGAAAGATCGTATCATATTCCGACACAATACGCAAGGAATTTTTTCGAATCGGTTTTCAGAAGCCAATGCTTCCGCCGCCGTGACTGTTTCCGCTCGACGAAGTGTGAACGGTGCTTCCGCCGCCACCTCCGCCGCCAGAAACGCCTCCGCCGTGGTTTCCATCATCCTTCTGGATTTTGTGCATCGATACATGACGGTCGATCAGCGCATCCCTGCGGTCTCTGATGTTTACGCGTTTCAGATCCGCATAGCTCTTTGCACCACGGTTTTTCTTTCGTCTGTAGCTCTTCCAGATTCCAAAATAAACAAGAATTCCTGTCGCAGCCGCTGCGATAACAGAAATAAGAGCTTCCGTGCTGTTGATTTTGCGGTAATGAATAATGGAACCGTCTTCTGTAATCAGATAGTCCGCATCGGAAACGCCTCGGTCGAAGCATTCCTGCGTCATCGTAATCATTTTTGCAAAGGTTCCCGCATAGTCGCCGTCTTTCGCGTAGCCCTGCGCCGCCTGCAGGATATCATCAATTTCCGCATCGGACATGTAATACTGCATAATACCAGATGTCGAAATCACAATCTGGCGCTGTCCCATATCGATGAGGAAGCAGACACCGTTTGGCTCTTTCGGATACTTTTTGTCATAAAAATCATCTGCAATCGCCTGACAGTCCTCGGAACCACTGCTGCGCTCGGTCAGGATGACCATATGGAGCTTTGTATTGCGCTCGAACTCTGTACAGGATCTCTCGAGGTCCTGCTCCTCCTCATCGGAAAAAAGTGATGCATTGTCGTAGACATACTGGGATTCGGCTTTTACAATATTCACAGAAAAAACTCCGCACAGCAGAAGGGCCGCAAAAATTCCGAGCAGATATTGTCCTGCTTTTTTCATTCTTCTCATGCGAAATACCCTCCTATCAGCATCACAATCAGGACCAGAAGAGCACTCACAGCCGACGTCAGAAGGGCTCTCTTCCGCTCATAGGGAAAATCGCCGTTGATCGTTCCGGTCTGGCCGTTCATCGCATAGTAGTAAACCTTCCCGTCCTTTCCCGGATACGTCAGCGTCCAGACGGGAAACAGGACGTAACGCCAGTTCTCCTGCTTCGGGGAAAGGTTCATTTTTTCCTGCTCGAGGGAGATATATTCGTTCGCCTCATTCCGCATGGCGCCGCGTGCCATCGTCTCCAGTTCTTTTTTCAGTTCCGGTGCGATCTGCTGCTGTTCGATATCACGCTTTTCCGCCTGAAAGCCGGAAAGGTACCCCATGGAAAACGGCTGCATCTCCTCCAGACGGTATGGCTGTACGCATTCGATCAGATCGCGGTCTGCCTTGTTCAGAGCGTTACGCGACAGACCGTCCACACGGACCTCTCCCTCCCGGCGGACATCGTAGATGCTGGTCTCTGTGTACTCCACATCACCGGTCTGCCAGACTCTCACCTTCCGGCCGCGCGCTATGTAATCCGTCTCAAAGTCTCCGCCGTAAATCCAGTACGGGAAATAGACACCTGTCATCTTCTGTACCTGACTCTTTTCGAAAAAGTCCTTCGGAATAAAGTGTTTCTTCCGGGTAAATGACAAAAATTTCTCGATTGCCTGCTCCTTGCTGATTTTGAACGGCAGCACAAAATCCGGCATATATTCTCCCGAAAGCCGGCCTGAAAGCACCACCGGATTGTGGCAGTAGAAACAGTATGTCGCTGCCGTCGTCGCATCGGTCACAATCTCGGCGCCGCAGTTCGGGCAGGTGTAGACAACTGCTTCGCCCTGCTCTGTTTCCCCTTTTGTTTCCTCCGTACTGCTTTCCTTCTGTGCATCGGATGCTTCCTGTGCACCGGCAGCATCGTCCTCCCCGTTCAGCGCTTCCGCTGCTTTCGGGTTCGCCTTTTCGGCTTCTTCCTGTGTAAACGAGGACAGGCAGTACTCGCATTTATACTTTCCGCTTGCCGGATCGAAGGTCAGATCGCCTCCGCAGTTCGGGCATTTGTATGTAATAACCTCCATATTCTATCCCTCCTTCCCCGGAGCCGCTGTTGTATTGGATGGTTATCTGTTTTCTTTTACTGTCTTGGTTTTCCGCAGTTCGAGCAGAACTTGCCGGTATTCTCCGTTCCGCATGCGCAGACCCATTTTCCTGCCGCTTCCGGTTTCGGGCTGCCACAGTTCGAACAGAATTTACCGCTGTTCTCGGTTCCACACTTGCCGCAGATCCACACCATCGGCTTTGCACTTCCGCAGTTTGAGCAGAAATTGCCGGTGTTCTCCGTTCCGCAGGAGCATTTCCATACGCCTTTTGCAGCTTCCTGCTGTGCCTTGGCTGCCGCCTGCTGCTGCATCTGCTGCTGATTCGAAGCGGACGCCGATGCAAACGAGGAACCGAAGGCATTCATGCCCATCTGAACACCCATAAAGCCGTTCATGGCTCCGTTTGGGTTGGCTGCTGCTTTCTCCATACTGCGTGCCATCGCTCCCTGTACATAGCCCTCACGGATCGATGGATCAGACATCATCGCACCTTCGTTGCGCATCTGGATCAGTTTCTGGGAAGCTTCATCGTAGGAAAGGCTTGCGATTGCCACGGACTGGATCTCCATGCCGCGCATTGCCCGCCAGCTCTCATCCATCGCATCTGCCATGTAGCGGGACAGCTCGGCGCTCTTGGATGCTGCGAACGAAATGCGGATGCCGTCGGCTGCCATCTGATTGATCGAGGACTGCAGGCCCTCTAAAAATTCGTTCATATACTGCTCGTTGATATCCTCGATCTCTACGCGGGATGCGTTTCTCGGCACAGCCTCTGCGTAGAAGCGGAGCGGATCGATGATGCGGATGGAATAGGAACCGTGTGCCCGAAGGAACAGCTCGGCATTGTAGAACTGGTCGAAATAGTTGACCGGATTTCTCGTTCCGAATTTGATTCCCTTGATTTCCTGCAGATTAATATAGAAAACTCTCTGCTCATGCGGGGTCTGGCCGCCGAATTTCAGGCGCTCAAACGTATCTTTTACGGCTGCGTCAAGCGATCCGCTGAACATCGACGGAGACGATGACTGGTCTACGGTAAAGTAGCCCGGCTCTGCGGTGTAATCAATGATCTTTCCGCCGTCCACCAGCATCATAAACTGATTGTCATAGACATGGATCACAGAACCGTTTGAAATCGTCTGGCTTCCCTTTTTATTCTGGCCTTTTCTTACCAGAATTCCCTCTGTAAATACCGTATGTTCCCCCATCTCATACGGTTCCACGGTCTCCAGCCACTGATCGGCGAAACTGCCGTGTACTGCATTGACTGCTGCTCTGATAATACCCATACTTTTACCTCCTGTTTGCCTTTGGCTTCAAAACAGAAAGGAGCATTTCCGTCCTCTGTTGGTGAAAATGCTCCTTATTTTACTTGTCACTGTGCTCTGCCCACAGCCGAATTATGCTTCTTCCTCTTTCGCTCCGGTTCCGAGGGCAATCCACTTCAGATATGCGTTGATAAACAGATCAATTCCGCCGTCCATGACTGCATCGACGTTTCCGGTCTCTGCGTTGGTACGGTGGTCTTTGACCATGGTGTATGGCTGCATAACGTAAGAACGGATCTGGTTGCCCCAGCCGATCTCGGTTACTTCGCCGCGGATGTCGCTCAGCTTATCTGCCTGCTCCTGGAGTTTCAGCATATACAATTTTGCTTTCAGCATCTGCATTGCCTTGTCCTTGTTCTGGAACTGGGAACGCTCATTCTGGCACGTAACCACGATGCCGGTCGGCATATGCGTGATTCGGATCGCCGATGACGTCTTGTTGATGTGCTGTCCGCCGGCACCGCTGGAACGGTACGTATCAATACGAATATCCTCATCACGAACCTCAACATCGATCTCTTTGTCGATATCCGGCATAACATCGCACGATACGAACGATGTCTGGCGTTTTCCTGCCGCGTTGAACGGAGAAATACGGACGAGACGGTGAACTCCTTTTTCGGATTTCAGATAACCGTAAGCGTTTTCGCCGTTGACCTGGAATGTCACGGACTTCACACCGGCCTCATCACCGTCCAGAAAGTCGAGTTCCTCGATCGTAAAGCCTTTGCGTTCTGCCCATCTGGTGTACATACGGTACAGCATGCCGCACCAGTCGCACGCCTCGGTTCCGCCTGCACCTGCGTTCAGTTTGATGATCGCATTGTCCTTGTCAAATTCGCCGGACAGCAGGGTTTTGATGCGGATGGCATCGAAGGATGCCTTGAACTCTTCCATCATTTCCGCGATTTCCGGAACAACGGAATCGTCATCCTCCTCCTGTCCCATCTCGATCAGAGTTTCCATATCTTCTTTGGCGGATACCAGTTTCTGATACGTATCTCTGTCCTCTTTCATGCTGCTCAGCTGTTTCATCTGCTCCTGCGCTTCTTCGGGGTTGTCCCAGAAATTGGGTTCCTCCATTTTACGCTCTAATTCTTCGATCCTCTGCTCTTTGTTAGCGAGGTCAAAGTGAATCCCTCACTTCCACTAATGGTTTATCGTATGTGCCAAGTTCCATTTTGAACTGGTCTAATTCAACTACCACAAGCTTCACCTGCTTTCTGTTTTATATTTTGTATGACACGCAGCTTCTGGTAGGGAAGCTGCGTGCTTTGTCAAACGGATCGTGCTCATCCGTCTCACTGCTGTTCTGCTTTTATCAAACCGGTTTTCTTCCGCAGCACTGTTTGTACTTCTTGCCGCTTCCGCACGGGCATGGATCGTTTGGATAGATCTTACGCTCTGCGCGCTGTACCGGTTTTCTCGGGCCGGACTCGTCTTTGTTGGTTCCGGTCACTTTGGCTACCTGCTCACGTTCTACTTTCTGCTCAACACGTACATGGAACAGGAGACGGACGGTATCCTGCTGGATGGACTCGAGCATTTCGTTAAACATGTCGTAAGCTGCCATCTTGTACTCAACCTTCGGGTCTCTCTGGCCGTATGCCTGCAGGCCGATACCCTCGCGGAGCTGATCCATATCATCGATATGATCCATCCACTTCTGGTCGATAACCTTCAGAAGAACGACACGCTCAAGCTCACGAATCTGCTCCTCCTCCGGGAATTCTGCTTCTTTCTCCTCGTAGAGTTTAACAGCTTCCTCTTTTAACTGCTGTTTCAGCTCGTTTTTGGAAATCTTCTCTACGCGCTCTTTTGTCACTGCCTTCACCGGCATGATGGAGAGCAGCATCTCATTTAATTCTGTCAGATCCCACTCGGACTGCTCGGTGTTCTCGCCGATGCAGAGATCTACGGTATTGTCGATGGTGTCGGCAATCATCTTGAAGATGGTGTCTCTCATGCTCTCGCCGTCCAGAACGCGGCGTCTCTCTTTGTAGATGATCTCACGCTGCTCGTTGTTGACCTGGTCATAGTCGAGCAGGTTTTTACGGATTCCGTAGTTGTTGCCCTCGATCTTCTTCTGCGCTTTTTCGATGGCGGAAGAAAGCATCTTGTGCTCGATCTGCTCATTTTCCGGTACGCCGAGGGATTTGAAAATGCCCATCAGTTTTTCGGAACCGAAGAGTCTCATCAGATCGTCTTCCAGGGAAATGTAGAAACGGGACTCACCCGGGTCTCCCTGACGGCCGGAACGACCGCGGAGCTGATTGTCGATACGGCGGGACTCATGACGCTCGGTGCCGATGATCTTTAAGCCGCCGGCAGCTTTTGCCACATCATCCAGCTTGATATCGGTACCACGGCCGGCCATGTTGGTCGCGATGGTAACGGCTCCTGCCTCGCCGGCATGGGCTACGATTTCTGCCTCGAGCTCATGGAACTTCGCATTTAAGACCTGATGCGGAATTCCCTCGCGGCGCAGCATTTTGCTGATCAGCTCGGAAGTCTCAATGGTGATGGTACCAACCAGAACCGGCTGGTTCACGGCATGTGCCTCTTTGACTTCCTCTACGACTGCGTGGAATTTCTCTTTTTTCGTCATGTATACGGCATCGTCCATATCCACACGGATGACCGGGCGGTTGGTCGGGATCTCGATAACGTCCATGCCGTAGATGTCACGGAACTCCTGCTCCTCGGTGAGGGCAGTACCGGTCATGCCGGCTTTTTTCTCGTATTTGTTAAAGAAGTTCTGGAACGTGATGGTTGCCAGAGTCTTGCTCTCTCTTCTTACTTTAACGTGCTCTTTTGCCTCGATTGCCTGATGCAGACCATCGGAATAACGGCGGCCCGGCATGATACGGCCGGTGAACTCATCGACGATCAGAACCTCGTCGTCTTTGACTACGTAGTCCTTGTCGCGGTGCATCAGATAATTGGCACGCAGCGCCAGGATCACGTTGTGCTGGATCTCCAGGTTCTCCGGATCGGAGAGATTCTCGATATGGAAGAAGTTCTCGACTTTCTTCACACCGTCATCGGTCAGGGTAACGAATTTGTCCTTCTCGTTGACGATGAAGTCTCCGGTCTCCTCGATCTCCTCGCCCATGATCGCGGTCATCTTGGTCATCTCGCCGCTTGCCTCGCCGCGCTGCATCTGGTGTGCCAGAATATCTGCGGTCTCGTACAGCTTGGTGGATTTGCTGCTCTGTCCGGAAATAATCAGAGGTGTTCTTGCCTCGTCGATCAGGACGGAGTCGACCTCGTCGATGATACAGTAAGCAAGCTCTCTCTGTACGAGCTGCTCCTTGTAGATCACCATGTTGTCACGCAGGTAATCGAAACCAAGTTCGTTGTTGGTGATGTAGGTGATGTCGCATGCATACTGCTGGCGGCGCTCATCGTTCTTCATATCGTTCAGAACGACACCGACGGTCAAACCGAGGAATCTGTGGACTTTGCCCATCCACTCAGCATCTCGGTTTGCCAGGTAATCGTTGACGGTAACAATGTGGACACCGCGTCCGGTCAGTGCATTCAGGTAAGCCGGAAGGGTGGAAACGAGGGTTTTTCCTTCACCGGTTTTCATCTCAGCGATACGGCCCTGATGGAGGATAATACCACCGATCAGCTGTACGCGGTGGTGTTCCATACCGAGGGAACGTTTTGCTGCCTCGCGGACGGTTGCGAATGCTTCCGGGAGAATGGAATCCAGGGATTCGCCTCCGTTGTAGCGGTCTTTATATTCCTTTGTCTTGGCACGCAGCTCTTCATCGGTCAGCGCCTGCATGGTCGGGCGGAGAGCTTCGATTTTGTCTACAATTGGATAGATTCGTTTCAGCTCGCGCTCACTGTGCGTACCAAAAAGTTTTTCTGTGAATTTCATAGAATGTTTGCTCCTGCTTTCTCTATTAATTGCCATATTAACATATGGTACTATTCTACCACTTCTGGCACAAGATAACAATGAATTTTTCGTAAACATTTGGTGCCGTTCCCCGGTTTTCCGCTGTTTTTACGGCTTTTCCCGGACTTTCCGGCCCTTTCCGCGAAAAAGTCACCCTGTTTCACAGCTTTTCTAAGCTGGAAACAGGGTGACTGTTCATTCTTTATTTACTTTTCAGCACTCCGGCTCGATCAGACCGTAGGTGTTGTTCTTTCTCTTGTAAACGACGTTTACTTCGTCGGTCTCTGCATTGCGGAATACGAAGAAGGTGTGTCCAAGAAGTTCCATCTGTACGCAGGCATCTTCCGGATACATTGGTTTCATGCCGAATTTTTTCGTACGGATGATCTGGATGTCTTCGTCCTCCAGATAGTCATGCTCCAGATATTCTTTCTGGAAGTTTCCTGCTTCCTGCTGTTTGTCGGCAATTTTGTTTTTGTATTTGCGAAGCTGGCGTTCGATGACTTCCTCTACCAGATCGATGGATACGTACATATCGTTGCTTACCTGCTCGGAACGGATGATATTTCCTTTTACCGGAATGGTAACCTCAATTTTCTGTCTTTCTTTCTCTACGCTTAAGGTTACAATGACATTTGTGTCAGGCGTAAAATATTTCTCCAGTTTGCCAAGTTTTTCGTTGACCGCGGCTTTTAATCCCTCTGTCACGTCAATATTTTTTCCGCTGATGGTAATTTTCATTATGCCCAACCCCTTTGCTCTCAAATTTTACAGGTTCTTCACTTCCCCTGTAAGTAACTCTAATTATAGCAATAGTTGTCTCTATTTGCAATAGTATTTAGAAAATTCATGAATATTTTAGAGTTTTTTCTGTTACAGTTCACTTGTATCTTATTTTTGACAGATTTCATGCTCGCATGAAAATCTGTCAAGAATAAGATACAAAGGGAGCGCCTGGTTATGAGCAAAAAGGAGCTGCGCAGCAGCGGAGAGCGCTGAAAGCGCGGTTTTGCGAATGGCGCGGGTGAACGTCCGTTTCCGCTTACCGGCGGCATACTGCCAGCACGTCTTCAAACTTCATTTTGCCGCCGAACAGATCCAGTGCACTGCCAATTGTCACATCGACGTGGTTGTTTCCCAGTTTTTTGAGCAGCTCCAGGTCTTCAAAACTTCCCACGCCGCCGGCGTACGTCACCGGAAAATCTTTCATCTTCGCAAGCAGTTCCACCAGCTCCGTCTCAATGCCGGAAGCCTTTCCCTCGACATCCACGGCATGGATCAGGAACTCATCACAGTATTCTGACAGGTGATGCAGCAGTTCCTCTGTCACTTCTTCGTCCGTGAACTTCTGCCAGCGGTCCGTCACGATATAGTATTTTCCGTCCCGCTTCCGGCAGCTTAAATCCAGTGTCAGCCGCTGCTTTCCTACCGTCGTCACCAGCTTGTCCAGATTTTCATAGAACACATGGCCGTCGCGGAACACATACGAAGTCACAATCACATGGCTTGCCCCCGCTGTCAGAAACTCGCACGCATTCTCCGCATCAATGCCGCCTCCCACCTGCAGGCCGCCCGGGTACGTCGAGAGTGCCAGCAATGCCTGGCGCTTCGTCTCCTCGTAAAACTCGGTACCTTCCTTGTTCAGCAGAATCACATGGCCGCCCGTAATGCCCTGCTCTTCGTACAGCTGCGCATAGTACGACGCATCCTGCTCCGAGACAAAATTCTCGCTCGCCTGATTTCCCTGATCTTTCAGCGATCCCCCGACAATCTGTTTTACTTTTCCGTTATGAATATCAATACATGGTCGAAATCTCATTTTCCCCGTTTCCTTTCTTTTCTCTCCCCTTAAGTTTTCCACATTATATCAAAATCCGACCATTCTGTGTATAAATTCACCAAATTTTCATGGTTCTTTCATAGAAAAGAAAGAAGAACCTGCTTTTTCCACAGATTCTTCTTTCTTTTCCGGCTTGCCACCGTTCTTTATTTATCGATGTCCTCAAAGGCCTCTTTCACTTTATCCATAAAGCCTTTTTTCTTCTTCGGCTGCTCTGCAGTTTCGCCGTCGGCTGCTTTTTCTTCTGCTGCCGGGCGGTTTCCGCAGGCTTCGTCGAAGGCGCGGAGGGCCTCTTTTGCTTTCTCATTCAGTTTCGTCGGAGTCTGGACTACGAGTGTTACGTAGTGATCACCGCGCACATTGCTGTTGCGAAGGGACGGAACACCTTTTCCCTTCAGACGGATCTTCGTATCGGTCTGGGTTCCCGGTTTTACAGTGTAGAGAACGTCCCCGTCAACGGTGCTGATCTTCACATCACCGCCGAGTGCTGCCTGGGCAAACGTAATCGGTGCAGTGGAGAAGATGTTCATATCCTGTCTCTGGAAGATCGGATGACGGGTTACCTGAACCTCGACAAGCAAATCTCCTCTCGGTCCGCCGTTTACACCCGGCTCACCTTTTTCACGGATCCGGATGCTCTGTCCATCGTCGATTCCAGCCGGAATGTTGACCTGAATGCGTTTTCTGCTGGATGTATAGCCCGTGCCGTGGCATGCGGTACATTTATCGCGAATGATCTTTCCGGTTCCGTTACAATCCGGACAGGTCGTCACGTTTCTCACAGAACCGAACATGGTCTGCTGTGTGTACGTAATCTGACCAGTTCCGTTACATTTGGAGCATGTCTCCGGTGAAGTTCCTGGTTTTGCGCCGGTTCCGTGGCACGTTGTACAGGTATCCTTCAGGTTGATCTCGAGCTCTTTCTGGCATCCGAAAACAGCTTCCTCAAACGTAATGTGGACAACAGCGCGGAGGTTTGCTCCCTTCATCGGTCCATTGTTTGCTCTTCTTCTGCTTCCGCCGCCACCGAACAGGTCGCCGAAAATATCGCCGAAGATATCACCCATATCTCCGCCGCCAAAGTCGAAGCCGCCGAATCCGCCGGCTCCTGCGCCGCCACCGCCGTTTTCAAATGCAGCGTGGCCAAACTGATCGTACTGACGCCGTTTGTCCGGATCACTCAGCACGCCATAGGCTTCTGTCGCCTCTTTAAATTTTGCCTCGGCCTCTTTGTCGCCCGGGTTCATATCCGGATGATACTTTTTTGCCAGTTTACGGTATGCTTTTTTCAAGGTTGCATCGTCCGCTCCGCGGTCTACACCAAGCACCTCATAATAATCTCTTTTTTCTGCCATTTATGTTCACCTTTTTCATTTCTGTTTCGCAAAATACTGTTTCAGCATCTGTTTATGCTCAAACATATTTTACTATAACACATGTCAAAGGACAATGCCAGTACTTCCGCAAAAGCAAACGGCTGTCCTGTCCATCGACATAAATACAGGGGGCGGAATCGGATCCGTCCCCCGTAAATACCAGCCTCACAGGGCCCTTTCTGTATCTTATTTATTGTTTCAACTCACAGTCGGTATTTCACCGGGTCTGATTTGTTAAACCTCTTTGTAGTCAGCGTCTACGACATCGTCGTCATGGCCGCCTGCCGCTCCTGCATTTCCCATATCCGGGCCTGCACCTGCTGCTCCAGCACCAGCGCCTGCTGCGCCGCCCTGCTGCTCATACAGTTTTGCAAACAGTTTCTGAGCGCTTGTCATCAGTTTTTCCTGAGCTGCTTTCAGATCAGCTACCTGTGCATCGGTCATCTCTTCCGGATTGCATTTTGCAATGAGATCTTTCAGTGCGTTCAGGTCAGCTTCTACTGCTGTTTTGTCGTTTGCATCAAGCTTGTCGCCGACTTCCTCGATTGCTTTCTCGGTCTGGAATACCATGGAGTCTGCATCGTTTCTTGCGTCGATTGCTTCTTTTCGTTTCTTATCCTGAGCCTCGAACTCAGCAGCTTCTTTGACTGCTTTGTCGATCTCGCTGTCGGACATGTTAGAGCCTGCGGTGATGGTGATGTGCTGCTCTTTTCCTGTTCCCAGGTCTTTTGCAGATACATTTACGATACCGTTGGCATCGATATCAAAGGTAACCTCGATCTGCGGAACGCCTCTTCTTGCTGGCGGAATTCCATCCAGACGGAACTGGCCGAGGGATTTGTTGTCTTTCGCGAACTGACGCTCACCCTGTACAACGTTGATATCTACTGCAGTCTGGTTATCTGCTGCTGTGGAGAAGATCTGGCTCTTCTTGGTCGGGATTGTGGTGTTACGCTCGATCAGACGAGTTGCAATACCTCCCATGGTCTCGATGGACAGAGACAGTGGAGTTACATCCAGAAGAAGGATATCGCCTGCGCCGGCGTCTCCTGCAAGTTTACCACCCTGTACGGAAGCACCAAGTGCTACGCACTCATCCGGGTTCAGGCTCTTGCTCGGCTCATGTCCGGTCAGCTGTCTTACTTTATCCTGTACAGCCGGGATACGGGTAGATCCGCCTACCAGAAGGACTTTGGAAAGCTCGGATGCCTGAAGGCCTGCATCAGAAAGTGCTCTCTGTACCGGCTCTGCGGTTTTCTCTACCAGGTCGTGGGTCAGCTCATCGAATTTAGCCTTTGTCAGGTTCATATCAAGATGTTTCGGGCCATCTGCGGTTGCAGTGATGAACGGCAGGTTGATGTTGGTTGTAGTTGCGCTGGAAAGCTCTTTCTTTGCTTTCTCTGCTGCTTCTCTGATTCTCTGCAGAGCCATCTTGTCGTTGGAAAGATCTACACCTTCCTGTTTTTTGAACTCAGCGAGGATATAATCTGTTACTTTCTGGTCGAAGTCATCGCCGCCCAGACGGTTGTTTCCTGCTGTGGAAAGAACTTCGATAACACCGTCACCGATCTCGATGATGGAAACATCGAAAGTACCGCCGCCAAGGTCGTATACCATGATCTTCTGCTCTTTCTCGTTATCCAGTCCGTATGCCAGAGCTGCTGCGGTAGGCTCGTTGATGATACGTTTTACATCAAGACCTGCGATTTTACCGGCATCTTTGGTAGCCTGACGCTGTGCGTCGTTGAAGTAAGCCGGAACGGTGATAACTGCTTCTGTTACTTTCTCACCAAGGTAGTTCTCTGCATCACCTTTCAGTTTCTGAAGGATCATAGCGGAGATCTCCTGCGGAGAGTATTTCTTTCCTTCGATGTCTACTTTATAATCAGTACCCATCTCACGTTTGATGGAACGGATGGTTCTGTCTGCGTTTGTTACAGCCTGACGTTTTGCCGGCTCGCCGACCAGACGGTCACCTGTTTTTGTGAATGCTACGATAGATGGAGTTGTTCTTTCACCCTCTGCGTTTGCGATAACGGTTGGTTTTCCACCTTCCATAACGGCTACACAGCTGTTTGTTGTTCCTAAGTCAATACCAATAATTTTGCCCATTGTTGTTTCCTCCTCAATGAATTATGCTAAAAAATGGTTTAATTTCTATTTATTTATCTTCAAGGCTTAGTTAGCCACCTTGACCATACTGTGACGGACTACGGAACCTTTGTACATGTAGCCCTTCAGGAACTCTTCTACGACGATGTTCTCGCCGGCTTCCTCATCCTCCACATGCATCACTGCGTTGTGCAGGTTCGGATCGAATTCCTTTCCAACGGCCTCGATCACGGTTACACCGAGTTCATCGAGTGCTGTGGTAAACTGTTTGTATACTTTATTCATGCCGTCTGCGAACGGATCTTCCTCCGGGTTTTCCACCGTTGCAAGTCCGCGCTCGAAGCTGTCAACAACCGGAAGAATCTTCTCGATGATGTCTTTTGCTCCAATGGCATACATATTTGCTTTTTCTTTTTCGGTGCGTTTGCGGAAGTTATCGAACTCTGCCATCTGACGGGTCAGGCGGTCAGTCAGCTCTTCGATTTTCTCATCTTTTTTATCTTTTTTCTTTTTGAAGAACTTTCGTTCTTTGCCATCCTCAGCAGTTTCTTCTGCAGCTTCCGCTTCTTTTGCCTCTGCTGCTTTCTTTGCTTCTTCCTGCTCCGCAGCCGGTTCGGTTTCCGGCAGATCGGTCTCTGCTCCGGTTTCTTTTTCCATCTCGCGTGTAGGTTCTTCCATGGTTTCCTCTTTCTTTCTATTTTCTTCGCTCACTGATCATTCCACCTTTCTACTCACCTGTGTCCGGCTTTTTGAAGACGGCGTCCAGTTGAACTTTTAATGTTTTCAGGTTATCTACCACATTTTCGTAATCCATCCGCTTTGGTCCCACGATACCGATTGTTCCGCGCATACCGTTTCCCATATCGTATGTGGTGGTGACCACGCTGCAGTCCCGTAAGGGTTCCATCGAAGATTCATTTCCGATGTATACCTGAATACCGGTATTTTCCTCTCCGTCCTGCTCCTCGGCAGCTCCTTTGATCATATCGACCAGTTTCTGCCGTTCCTCGAATGTGGAGATCAGCTGGCTGGCTTTGCTGCTGTCGGAAAGCTCAGGGTACTTGAAAATGTTGGTTGCGCCGCTGGTGTACACCGGCACATCTTCTTCGCTGACTGCGATGGCTTCCGCTACGGTATCGACCACTTTGCTGATGATGCCGGAGTGGATGCCTGCCTGCTCTTTCATCTTCTTAATCATGCCAAGATTGATTTCTTCAATGGTCAGGCCATTGAGCTGTGTGTTCAGAAGCAGGTTCAGCTTTAATATCTGTTCATCGTTGATGGTCTCGTCGAGGTCGATCATCTGGTTTTTCACCAGGTTGCCTTCTACGACGATGACGGCCAGGAGCTGCTCTTCATTGACTTTTGAGAGCTGGATGAATTTCACTTTATTTCTGTGATATTCCGGTCCTGTAATCAACGTTGCATAGTTGGTAGATGAAGCGAGGACTTTGACAACCTGCTGCAGAACTTTTTCCATTCGGTCTGTTTTTTCAATGACCATGTTTTTGATGTCTGCAACTTCCTGTTCTTTTTCCCGCATCAGCTCATCTACATAGAGGCGGTAGCCTTTATCGGAAGGAATGCGTCCTGCGGAAGTGTGGGGCTGTAAGATGTAACCCATCTCTTCCAGATCGGACATTTCATTCCGGATTGTGGCGGAGCTTAAATTCAAATCCGTGTATTTGGAAATCGTTCTTGAGCCGACCGGTTCACCCGTTTCCAGATACGTCTGGATGATCGCTTTTAATATTTTTCTTTTTCTTTCATCCAATTCTGTATCCACTAAGATAAGCTCCTTCCTGTTGTATAGTCCTGTTAGCACTCGTTTCAGTGGAGTGCTAACATCTATGCTCTTAAGATAGCACTCTGCCTTTTGTTTGTCAACACCTTTTCCCGGTTTTTCTATGAAGAAATTGTGAAAAAAGTATAAACCGTTTTCTTTCTGAAAAGGAATCTGACTTTTCTTTTTTATTGCATTCTACTGTTTCAAAGGCGCTATAGCCGTATGGTAGGATTCTGCCATTTCGATACGACCATTTAGTAGCATTTTCTCAGAGGTGATGAATCATGAAATATCAGAGACTGGAGGATCTGCGCACGGACCACGATCTGACGATCCGCCAGGTTGCCGACTATCTCGGCTGCAACCGCGATGTGTATACCCGATATGAAAAAGGCGTCCGGCAGCTGCCGATCTCCATTGCCATCCGTCTGGCGGAGCTGTATCAGGTCAGTCTGGATTATCTGGTCGGCATCAGCGATGAGAAGCGGCCGTATGGATCCTGACTTTTCAGTGTCTCCGCCGCAGCAAAAGCAGGAGGACAGTTTTTCTTTTCCCTGTTCTCCTTGTTTTGCTTTTTCGTTTACAGATTCTGCAGATATTCCATCATCCGCGTTTCGCTGAGTTTCCATCCGTCCGGCTCCCCGCAGAGATACAGCGTAAAATGCCCGCACGGGACTCCGTTTTCCAGGTGGATGCCGGTATACAGTTCTACAATGAGGAGTTCTTCTGCTTTTTCTTCATATATATTAGTGATCTGATAGATACGCTCTCCCTTTTCGTCCACCGGCCATTCTTTCTTCAGCACATCCCTCAGACGGCTCTCCTGCCCCTGCGCTTCGCATTCTTCCTCCCGGCTGATCATTTTTTCAAACGCTTCCGGCGTCTCCATCCGTTCCACTATATTCTGGACAAAATCTTCTATTTCTATTCTTTCTGCTTTTCCCATTCGTTCCCCCATTTCTGCCGTACATATTTTTCTGTTTTCTGCACAGGCTGTCTTCACCCGCCGTTTCTCTCTCCCGCCCCATTCTCCAATTTGCGACCATATGATCTGATTTAACTTTGTCCATCCAACCGTTTGGTAGTATGGGTTTGAATCTGAAAGGATGGTACAACGTATGAAATACCAGAGAATTGAAGATATGCGGATCGATCAGGATCTCACCATCAAAGAGATTTCTGCCCTGCTCGAATGCAACCGCGACGTCTATTCCCGCTACGAAAAAGGAATCCGCGACATCCCGATCGACTATGTGATCCGGCTTGCACGGTTCTATGACTGCTCGGTCGACTATCTGCTGAGTGTTTCCAGTAAAAAGAGAAAATTCGGCGATTAATTTTTTTATTGTTGTCTTTTTTATTTTTGTGTTTTTCGTTTTGATACGACCGTTTGGTCGTATTTTATATTATAATGGTATTCTTATTTTGCGTCAATTCTGAACAAGAAGGAATCAAAATCGGACGCAAAAAAGCGTGCCGGAAAGTTTTCTGTCGCTTTTCCGGCACGCTTTTTTTCATGCTCTTTTCTTCTTTTTTATTTCTCATTTTTTATTCTTCCATGTCATCCAGGCTCTTCTTCAGTGTGATCATTTTGTCACGCAGCTCGGCGGCCATTTCGAAGTTGAGTTCGGCGGCAGCGGCTTTCATCTGTTTCTGTACCTGGCCGATCAGTTTTTCCAGTTCTTCGCGGCTCATGGACTCCGGGTCTTTTTCCATCTTTTCTTCTGTCTTTGCCACTTCTTTCGAAATGCTGATGAGATCGCGGACGGCTTTTTTGATGGTGGTCGGAGTGATGCCGTGTTCTTTGTTGTAGGCTTCCTGCAGGGCACGGCGGCGCTTCGTCTCGTCGATCGCGAGGCGCATGGAATCGGTCATCACATCGGCGTACATGATAACATGGCCCTCGCTGTTTCGCGCGGCACGGCCGATGGTCTGGATCAGGGAGGTTTCGGAACGCAGGAAACCTTCTTTATCGGCATCCAGGATCGCCACGAGTGTGATTTCCGGGATGTCGAGACCCTCACGCAGAAGGTTGATGCCGACGAGCACATCGAAGACATCGAGACGCATATCACGGATGATCTCGGTCCGTTCCAGGGTGTCGATATCGGAGTGCAGGTAGCGCACGCGGATGCCGGCCTCTTTCATATAGTCGGTCAGATCCTCTGCCATACGCTTCGTCAGCGTCGTCACGAGAACTTTGTTGTGTTTTTCAGTTTCTTTCTTTACTTCCGAAATCAGATCGTCGATCTGTCCCTCCACCGGGCGCACCTCGACATCCGGGTCGAGAAGGCCGGTCGGGCGGATGATCTGTTCGGCGCGCAGCAGCTCGTGGTCTGCCTCGTAGTCGCCCGGCGTGGCAGATACGAAGAGGATCTGATCGATCCGGTCCTCGAACTCGCCGAAGTTCAACGGACGGTTGTCTTTTGCGGACGGCAGACGGAATCCATAGTCCACCAGCGTCGATTTCCGCGACTGGTCGCCGGCATACATGCTGCGGATCTGCGGAACAGTCTTATGCGACTCATCCACGATGATGAGGAAATCATCTCCGAAATAGTCCATCAGTGTGTAGGGCGGCTCGCCTGGCTTTAATCCGGAGAGGTAACGCGAATAGTTTTCGATGCCGGAACAGATGCCGGTTTCTTTGAGCATCTCAATATCGAAATTGGTCCGCTCCTCGATGCGCTGGGCCTCGATCAGTTTTCCCTCGTGCTTGAAGAACTTCACCTGCTCTTCCATATCCTTTTCAATCTCGCCTGTTGCTTTCAGGATCGTGTCCATCGGCACAACGTAGTGGGAGGCCGGAAAGATTGCGATATGGTTCAGTTCACATAAGATTTCACCCGTCAGCGTATCGATCTGCACCAGACGGTCAATCTCATCCCCGAAGAACTCGACGCGCACCGCCTTGTCCGTCTCTTCCGCCGGAAAAATCTCCAATACATCACCGCGCACGCGGAACGTACCGCGGTGGAAATCCATATCATTCCGGTCATACTGAATATCAATCAACTGCCGGATCACATCGTCCCGGTCCTTTTCCATTCCCGGGCGGAGCGAAATAATCATCTCCATGTAGTCCTTCGGGCTTCCGATTCCATAGATACACGAAACACTGGAAACCACAATGACATCGTTCCGCTCACTCAGTGCAGAAGTCGCGGAAAGCCGCAGCTTATCAATCTCATCGTTCCGCGCAGAGTCCTTCGCAATATACGTATCCGAAGACGGCACGTAAGCCTCCGGCTGGTAGTAGTCGTAGTAGGAGACAAAATATTCTACTGCATTCTCAGGGAAGAATTCCTTAAACTCACCGTACAGCTGTGCTGCAAGTGTTTTATTGTGCGCTATGATCAAGGTTGGCTTATTTAACTGTGCAATAACATTTGCCATGGTAAAGGTCTTGCCGGAACCTGTAACGCCCAGCAAAGTCTCGCATTGATTGCCTTCTTGAAAGCCTTTGACCAGTTTTTCGATTGCCTGGGGCTGGTCGCCTGTAGGCTGGTATTCGGAGTGTAATTTGAATATTTGTTGTGAATTCTGCAAAAAAGCACCTCCTGGTTTTTATATCAAAAAAGTTCGTCTATCAGTCAGAAATTCGTCGAAGCACATTCTCTGATTTTAGCCGAATATGCCTCTCGACGAATTCTGTTCACCACCCGATATTTTATAGACTGATAAAAAGTAGTAAAACTAACGTGGACGAATTAACACTCAAATGTAAGAGATATTATATCATGGAAATTTAAAATTGTATATATGATGCGAACATTAGTTCTTCAAAAATTCATTTACATTTATCATTGTATCCAGAACAATTTCCGTATCCAGCTCCTTCTTTTCCGGTAATACTTCTTCCATATAAGAAAGCAATTCCGGCGGAATCTCCTCAGCTATAATATTTCCATTGTGGTATGTGGAGCATCCGTTGCGCTTATTAGAATAATATACTTTTACATAAAATATCCCTCAGGGCTTCAAACCCTGAGGGGCATCCTCGTTCATTTCAATTTTCCTTTTGTTTTTCAAGCTGTTCCATACAATATTTTTCTGCCAGAATTATAAATTCATCTGCAACTGAAATCTGCCGTTCTGATTCTTCTTTACTTGCAATATAAAAATCATCATAATCGCTGGCATGGCGAATCTCTTCTGCCTGTCCGATTTTCCTTCCCATTTCTCTTGGAAACACTGATGTTTTCACATAATCCTTATTGAAGTTAGCCACAGCATCCTTATGCCTTTTATATGCTTTACCGCTTACAGCATGTACTGCCTTAATTGCATGAAAAATAGAATAGTATGCCCTGTTATTGGCTCCTTTATAATCGTGAACCTCACATGACTAAAGTCACGTGCTTCAGACCGCTTTAGGCGGCAGACAAAATATCGGC
>NZ_JAQEGR010000008.1:171952-191768 GCF_027667425.1 Fusicatenibacter saccharivorans | reverse complement strand
GCAAATCTTTTTCGGATTTACTGCTTCATGTGCCGCTGCGGGGCGGCGGGATATTCAGTTTCTATGTTATCGGTCAAGCCGGAACTTGAACAGGCTTTCAATCAGCTTTGTTCTGATGTAGTCCTCCATATCAGAGTTGTAATAGCCGTTCATCTTAGAGAAGTAGCGGATATATCCAGCGTATCGGTCAAGGACGGCTTGTATCGCTATGGGGTCGCCCTCATGTGCCTTTATGATAGTGTCATAGGGGAGAAGTCGGTTACTCATGGGACAGCACCTCCATTTCCTCTTTCAGCCGCTTCAAGGCAAGCCGTATATGCCGCCCGATTGTGCTGCGTGTCCAGCCGCTTTGTTCTCCGATTTCTTTCTGCGTCAAGTGCTGAAAGTAGTACAAAAAGATTTCTTCCTGCGTCTGTTCCGGCAATCGGGCAAGAGCAGCCGCAAGAGAACAGCTATCTAAAAGTATCGTCTGCCCCCGGACAGAGAACGGATAAGTTTCGCCATAGTCCGGCACTTGAAAATACTCGTCTGTGGTGCTTAGTTGGACAAACTTTTCTTCGGTCAGATATTCAAGGGAGATTTCCCGTTTCCATCTCGCCGCCAGCATACGGGCAGCGTCAAAGGACGCATGGCGAATAACAATCCGGCAATAGGTATCATGGGTATAGCGGATATGTTCTTGATAGGCTTCGTATTCAGTCATGGAAAATCCCCCTTTCTTCGATTATGGGAAAGGGCGGCAGCACTCCTTGCTGTCGCCCCTTGATTGCCTATCTGCAAAGGCGGGCGGGGCTGTCAACGGCAGCGCAGTATGCGCTGTTTATCTTGACCGTTGACTGGCTCGGCTGGCTTTGCTACTCGCTGATAATCGGTTTTCCGTCTTTGTCAATCAAGGGACAAATACCCCCGCCAGTTCCAAACTTTGCCACAAGGTAATTGACCCCGGTTTCTCTGTCCACTACCACATAAAAGCCTTTCACACTTCCTGCGGTTTCAGTAATTTCAAATCTTCTGCTTCCCATATAGATACCTCCCAATAGAAATCAAAGCTCTTGCTTTACAAAAATGCGATAACTGATTTGATACATCACATAGCACCATGCCAACGCCAGAAGCGGTGAGCAGCAGAGAAGAATAAATACAATCTGGTCTGTCAATGCAACTCCCAGCATAGTAAGAAGCTGATATATTCCAAAGCAAATCCCTGCCGGAATGAGGAATGATACTAATAGCAGAACACGGCCTTTTTCTGCGCCAAACTTGAACACAAGAGGAATTGACATACTTCCAAAAATAAGGGAGATTACCCATGCAACGAGTGTCAAAAACAGAAGCTCTCCAATCCCTACTATGTCGAGTACGATTTTATCTGTGATTAGGCCACCGATAAAACCAATAATCAGCCCAAAGAGGCTGCCAATGGCGCAGAAGATAGCCAGCACCATAAATTTTCCAGCAACCAATTCTTTCTTGGAAACTGGCATTATCATAGCATACCGTGTCCATTTAGAACTGTCATCAAAAGAAAAGGTTGTTACAATCATCATGCTGCACAAAATCGCACATACAAAAATATAGCCTTCTACGCCGGAAAACGGAATAAGCGCAACGGCAAAAACCACAAGGATGAATAGCATAGATTTCGCATTGTGGCCGATATTAAATAAATCTTTCAAAACAAGACTTTTCATTTTGCTTGCTCTCCTTTCACATACAGCAGCAGAATATCGTCGATTGTTGCGTCGTCCACTACGGCATTTTTATATTTCCTCCGGGCTTTTTCCTTGTCAGCTACCAGCACATTCCATTGATAATCATCTTTGCGGTAAGCCAGAATTTCCGCTTTATCGAGCTGGTCGAACAGTGCTGCGCCACAGCGGATAATACCATAGTTATAACGAAGTTCATCTTTCGTTTTACAAAAAAGAACCTTGCCCTGATGGATAAATGTAATGTAATCTGCGACTTTTTCTAAATCTGTTGTGATATGCGAGGACATCAAAATGGAATGATTTTCGTCCTGAACAAATTCAAGAAATACATCAAGAATATCATCACGCATTACAGGGTCGAGGCCGCTTGTCGCTTCGTCCAAAATCAGTAGCTTGGGGTTATGGGAAAGGGCGACGGCAATACACAACTTCATCTTCATTCCCTTGGACAGAGATTTAATTTCCTTATCCGCTGGAAGTTGAAACCGCTTTAGATAGTCTTGAAACAGATGGCCGTCCCACTGTTTGTAGGCAGCACCAGCAATTTTCCCGACTTTGGCCGGAGTGAGCGTTTCATAGAAGTTAATTCCGTCAAACACTACGCCAACATCCTCTTTGATTTGTTTTGTGGACGATAATTCCTGCCCCCAAAAAGTAACTGTTCCATCATCTTTATGAATTAAATCAAGAATAGCATTGATAGTTGTGCTTTTTCCGGCTCCATTTTCGCCAATAAGCCCCATGATTGTTCCTTTCGGAACCGAAAACGAAACATGGTCTAACTTGAAATCGGCGTATTGCTTTGTCAAGTTCTCAACCTGCAAAATAGCGTTCATAGTTAATCCTCCTCTTGATAAAATATCGTCAGTAATTCAATCAGTTTTTCCAACGATATTCCACTTATCCGCCCAATATCGGCGGCCTCTTGCAAATGTTCTTCGGCCAATCTCTGCTGTTCTTCCTGATAAAAGTCTTTGTTCTGTGCCGACACAAAACTTCCTCGGCCTACCGTTGTTTCAATAAAACCGTCCCTTTGCAAATCTTCATACGCTTTTTGAACGGTAATAACACTCACATGAATGGACTTTGCCAGCGCCCGCATAGAGGGAATAGGATCGCCGGTTTTTAACTCGCCACTCATAATCATGGCTTTTATCTGTGAAGTTATCTGCTCATAAATTGGCTTGCTCGTATTACTGCTTATGATAATTTCCACAACGCCCCTCCTTTGTTCTATAATGTACTTATCGTACAAGTACATTATATTCAAGGCAAACGCTTTTGTCAATAGGGTATTAGAAAATTTATCTTTGCTTATTAAGCAAAAGAAGCCACACAATTTGTATGGCTTCCATGAAATTCTACTTTGAAATTTTTACGGAATAACGGGCTGTTGTCTATCAACTTCTTGTGTGTTACTTTATGGCACATGAGCATTGGCGCCGGGGTTGTCGTTGCCGTAACCTTCCAGCAGGTTGATAACGCCCCAGATACCGAGACCGGCACCGAGCGCGATAACGAGGGTCTGAAGAACGGTGATTGCCTGTTCAAAAAATGCCATATAGTTTGTTAGCCGGAATCTGATTAAAAAATAGGTTTGTCATGTTTCATAGGCATACAAAAGCCGGAACAATCTGCCGCCCGGTTTCCGGGGGGCATGATTCCGGCTGTCCTCCTTTTTCATTATTTTTTCTTGCGATTGTCCGCTTTGTACGCCAATGGCCCATAGAGGGCAGGTGCGGCGAATAGATAAGATCACTCCCTTCTAAAGCGGAACGAAATTAAGCGCCCTTTGTGTCTACTTCATATACATCGCAGACCTCATTGGGCTTGAGTTTCAGCCTTGCGGACAAGAATGCTTCAATATCAAAAGCGTTCTTGTCATCCGCGTCGGCAGTGTACTTGAAATTGGGGTGCTTGGTAATGTCGTACTTGTCCGAAAGAAAAGGACGCACACCGCGCAGCTGGAGAATACACTTGCCGCCATCCATAACAGCAAGCTCATCCTGGCTCATCAGCTCTTTGCCACATTGTCAAGTGATGAATTCAAGAAAACGGCAGCCGCAAAGAAAAATCTTTGTGGCTGCCGTTCTAATTGGCGGCTTGAAGCAAAAAAATCCCCGGTTGTACCAGGGAAATAAAAACTTTAGTATAGCCTAAAAGAGAAAGCTAGCGCCTTGAGGCGCGGCCAAGTAGAGTGGGCTTAAAGCCTGCGTCCCGAGCCACCCGTTTTACGGGTGGCAGCGACTCCTTGTCTGTTTATCTTATACTTGTCAATTTATATTATCCAATAATGTGAATTATAATATGACAGTACGGATGCATATTATAGAAACATAACTTTGAAAGAATCAAGCATAACCTGTGGAGTGACTCTTCAACGGATAAACTATTTTCACTTCATACAGTTCCGACATATGGAATAAGGAACACCAATCGCCCTCAATACAACTTTCTTTCTATTAGTTAAAAATGCACATAATCAAAAAAGAAAATCGACTTATTTTAGACAAATTCATTGACAAGTTCTGCTTTAGGTGATAAAATAAAAGTGAAAAGTCGAAATTTATATTGTTGGGAGGTAAGACCGATGATTTGTTTTAAGGTTAAGTTGCCTAACTTAATAATGGAGCATTTTTACCGACGCTGCCAGCTTTGGAGGCTTAGAATTAAAATTGTTTCTATTTGCGCATAAGTTAGGCATGATTATTTGTCTACTTATGCGCTTTTTTATTTGAATTTTCAGTATTAGCAGAAAGGAAGTGTTATACATAGATAACATATGGCTTATCCTTTTGCTTCTATTAAGTTTTTTTATGATTTTTAAGCCGGAACTTTTATGGAAAATTGAACACTTCTTTTCTGTAAAAGGCGGTGAACCTACAGATTTATATCTTGGTTTGATGCGGGTTGCTGGAGTATTCTTTTTTATTGCATCCATCATTTGCATTATTGTTTTGGTTTTATAAGAGAAGGGGGGCTTTTAATGAAAAAGCTAACACGTAAGATTGTTGCACTTACTCTTTCCTTGGTTATGTGCATAAGTTTTTCTAACACTACTTTTGCTTATGCCGACAACGAGAATATCAGTTCTTCTGCTGAAGCAAGCAAAGTGAATTGGTGGAAGATTGGCTGGATTATCCTTTCAGATTATGTGGAAAAGCTTATCGATCTCGATGGACAGAGTGAAAAGGATAGTAGTTGGGCCTATCTTGTTTCACCTAGCATAGAATATAACACGGGTGATATGGGGCCTGAGGTTTATTTTCGTCCAGAAGTAGATAACAGCGTTGGTTCTATCCGTATGCATGGACATAGGATTATCTTTGTCGATATTTTTACACAGATTGCACTCATCTTGTCAGATGCCTCTGGTGATACGGTAAGTCAAGCAACTACTGGTACAAATCAGTATATGTTTTATACAAAGAAAGCAGGAGACAGTTCTGGTACATGGAAAGCACAGTTTGTTTCAACTGAGACATACAAATGGCAGTTGTATTATGCCCATTATTACAATGCCAATGCTCGTTCAAGTGTTCCTATGACGGAAGATGGATTTTACTTTGGGGATAATAACAGAGTTTATCAATTCTCTGTTGCAGAATCTTACAGACTTAATTCTCTTCCTCCAGAGGTTGTTGATATGACACAACTTAATGCTCAATTTATTAATCCTGCTGATGGAAAAACTGTAGATTATCTCAAAGACTTTAATGCTGGAGATCAAGTTCATTTCTCTGATATAATTATTGACATTAGTTATGATGCGACTGAGGATGCGACTACATTTTATTTTACCGAGGATACTTATGAGGAAAACATAGGATGGAAATTTGCAGGAAATCTTCTTGACCAATATTCCGCTGGTGATGTTCTGAATCTAACTTTTGATGTGTTGAATGTCGGAAACTATCAGGGCATTACTTTTGAAAGCCTCGACTACTTTGAAGCAGCTTACGCGCATAATAACGGTGCCGCTTATCCCAATATTCAAGATTACCAATAATTTGATTTTGACATAAGGACTTATAGAAGAGGGCGTGTTGCGGATAATTTTCTGCAACGCGCCCTTTTTAGTATGCTTTAGCAAAATAAAGTTATCCCTTTTACTCTGGCCAAAGGAATAACTTTATTGCCTGATAGCATTAAAAGAAAATTGTTGTATCACTTTTGATATAAATTAAAAGTATTTAGCGTCTAAATTCTACCTTGACATTTCCCCAACAAAATTGTAAATAATCTTAACCTCCTGTGTCCTCTGACCATCAATCTTCTTGATTTCTCCAATCAGAATCCGGCTAATGAGCCGGTTCAGCACCGCCTCGTCCAGTTCCTCGATGGCGGCATAGCGCCGGATTTCCTTGATAAAAGTGCGGACTTCGCTTTCTTGCGCATCGGCACGACCTTGCATCATTGCCAGGTCATGCAGGCGTTTCTGGTTGGATTCCTGCTCCTGTTCCAGCGCCGCCGTCAGCTTCACAAACCGCTGCTCGGTCAGGATGCCTTTGGCCTTATCGGTGTACAGGCTCAGGAACATCCCGTCAATTTCCTGATTTCGGGCTTCCAGCCGCAGGCGTTCCTTTTCTGTCTGGGAGGCGTCCACCAGATACCGGTGCTCCATCCGGCGGCTGAGCCGCTGGTAGAACGCATCGGCATCCTTCATAGCCTGCGCCGCCAGTTCCTGAATGTCTTTCAGCACCAGATTGTATAAATCCCTGGCCTCGATCTTGTGGCTGGAACAGACCTTGCAGCCCATGCGGTTGTAGGTCTGGCAGATATAGTACGCCTTGTCAATCGGCTCCCGCATTTCGCCGGTGAAGCGGTTCTTCCCGGTTCGGCCCACTTTCTCATACCGCACCTGCATGGACTTCCCGCAGGTGGCGCAGTAGACCAGACCGTGGAACAGATTATAAAAGGGGCAGGAATTCCCCTGAATGGTCGGCCTGCGGTCAATGAGTTCCTGCACCTGTTCCCATTCCTCCGGCGTCACAATGGCCTCATGGCAGCCCTCGATCACTTCCCACTGGTCACGGGGAATAATGTCATAGGTGTTGGAGCGGATGCCTTTCTGATGCGTCCGAAAGACCAAATGTGCGCCCTTATAGAATGGATTTCTCAGGATGTGACTGATTCTGGCTCCGCCCCAGAAATAATAGTTGGCGTCAAACTCCGTGTTGGCTTTGACATGGGTGATTGGGATTTTTTCTTCCATCAGACGTTTGGAAATCCTCATGCAGCCCAGCCCGTCAAGGGCATAGTCATAGATTTTGCGGATGATTGGCGCTGTCTCAGGGTCAATGATGAGATGCCCCTTGTCCTCCGGGTCACGCATCAGGCCGAAGGGCGGCGTCCCTCCGCAGAACTTCCCCTGCCGGGAGCGGGTGGTGATGCCTGCCAGCACCTTTTTAGAAATATCCCGGCTGTACATATCGTTCAGGATATTCTTAAAGGGCGTAATGTCCATCTCCTGACGGGTCAGGCTGTCCACGCCGTCCGTGATGGCGATATAGCGTACATTGTGTTTGGGGAAAAAGATTTCGATATAGCTGCCAGCTTCAATATAGTTCCTACCAAGCCTGGATAGGTCTTTGGTGATGACGCAGCCGATCTTCCCCGCCTCAATGTCAGCGATCATGCGCTGGAAGGCAGGGCGGTTGAAATTGCGGCCCGTATAGCCGTCATCCACATAATATTCATACTGGAACATTCCATGCTTTTCAGCAAAGTCCCGAAGCATGATTTTCTGGTTGCTGATGCTCATACTCTCGTTGTCGCCGCCGTCATCCAGAGAGATGCGGCAGTAGAGAGCGGTGATTTTCTCATAGACTTGTTTTTTCCTGCTCATAGCGTTCTCCTTCTATGAACAGGGACACGATACCATTATAGTACCATGTCCCTGCCCCTGAATCAACCGTTTTTACGCAGCGTTTTCGGCCATTTCCCGCTGCTGACGCCATTCCTCGAAGTGTTCGCAGGTCTGACGCTCAATCAGCTGCTCAAAGGCTTCCCGCATGGACTTCTCCCCGGAGAACTCCCGCACCACCACAAAACGGACTTTATTTTTCTGCTGTTTGCTTTTTTCCATAGGCTACCTCCATAGAGTAGCAGGCCAGACGGCAGCACTGGCAACGAAGTCCGGCAACGAACCTCTGAAAACCTGTAAACTACCGTCTGACCTGCAAATCTTACTTTATCAATTTTCTTGAAAAATCTCGTTGTTTTCGTTGCCGGAGATAGAGATAGATATTAGAAAATACCTTATTTACAGGCTTTTTCCGTATCCAGACCGGAGAATCCCCGGCAACAAACCCGGCAACCAAGTGGCAACCATCCCGGCAACAGACCGCTAATTTTATGCGATCCACTCCTTCGGCAGTTCCAGCTGGCAGCATTCTTCCTCGGTCAGCTCCACAAATCCATCTTCGTTGCCGGGCAGTTCGTTGCCGGAAACGTCCCGTTCCCAGCCCCTCTGCCTGCCATATCCGGTGAACATCCGGGGATTGGAGAATGGTTTCCAGCCCGTCACCACCGTGTTCATGATCTCGTTGATATTGTGCAGCTGCCACCGCTTCGGCTCATCGTAGGTGTGGCCCAGCGCCTCCTTGAACAGCTGTTTGGAGCAGACCATGCTGCCGGTGTAGTGTTCCAGAAAGCCCTGTATCTGTCCGGCCTCGGTGTCCTCCGGCATGAAATCCTTCTGCACCTCCACCAGCTGGCGCTGGATGGACTTGCTGAACTTCATAGAGTAGTGGCCGCTGCGGTAAATCGTCATGGCCTCCGCCCAGACCTGTAAAAGATAGGCTCTGGAGGCGTCCTCGTCCTCCAAAATGTGAACCTCTGCATTCTCCGGGTAAATCATGATCGGCAAAAAGCGCCGATTTCCGGCCCGGTCAAGGGGCAGGAAGTCCAGTGTGTTGGACGAACCGCCGAACACACACTGCCGCAGCCGGTCTTTGGGCTGGGCCTCGTAGGGCGTCCGGTAGGTTTCCTTCTGGCGGCTGATAAAGGAGCGGATTTCTTCAATGCTTTTGGCGCTGCTGGTAGCCAGCATCTCCGACATTTCGATAATCCAGTGTCCTTGCAGCTTCAGATACACCCTGTCATCGTCCAGTTTTTTCAGGTCGTCACTGAACCACTCGTCCCGGATCGCCAGCAAGCGGAAGAAGCTGGACTTGCCAGCCCCCTGACCGCCCACCAGACAGAGCATTTCCTCATATTTGGAGCCGGGGCGGAATACCCGCCGGATAGCCCCCAGCAAAAAGTGTTTCAGCATTTCCTCCACATAGTCGCTCTCGTCCGCACCTAAGAAATGATGGAGACAGGAGCGGATGCGGGGCGTCCCGTCCCAGACAAGGCCGTTTAGCACGTCCTGTATGGGATGGTAGCAGTTCTCATTCGCCACGATGGAGAGCGCCGCCGTCATCTTTTTCTCACTGGTCAGGCCATAGGTCTGCTCAAAATAGAGAAGCAGATATTTCACGTCCGTATCCGTCAGGGCACTGGTATTCCTGCGCCAGCCTAAATCCTGTACAATGTCCACCCGGTCAGTCAAAAGGTTCAGGCGGATCGCCCCACGCAGGAGAGGGTCATGGCAGAACACCGTCCGGCAGTTGCCGATGGTGTTGGCGGGCTGGCCCTTCTCGGTGACGGACAGGCTTTCCCGCACCTCATCAACGCTCCGCTCCGGCGCTAAGGCTTCGGCTGCGCTCATGGCGGCCTGCCGGGTGGCTAGCGGTAAACTCTGATATTCGCTGCTCAATCTTCCTCACCTCTTTTCCATACTCAGCGACCACGGAAGCACGTTCCTCCATGCTGCCGGACAAGAGAATATCCAGCAGATATTCCGTGTACGGTTTCTTTTGCAGGGCCTCCACGAACAGCGGATTCCACGCTTCATCCGGCGTCTGCGGGGCGTATTCCTTCTCCCAGCGTTCCAGCAGATGCAGGTAATTGCACAGCACCCGGAAACATTTCTGCTCCGCCTGCCGGTAACGCAGTTCCTCGCTGATTTTTCGCTTGACCGGCCTCCTGCGGGGCGGGTCATGGCCTTTGGCGTCATAGTGGACAGAGAAATCCTCCGCCAGCTTCAGCGCCGCCTCCTTACTGCTCAGACTAAACAGACGGGCGGTAAAATCAATCACATCCCCATCTGCCTGAC
This sequence comes from Fusicatenibacter saccharivorans, assembly GCF_027667425.1. Classification (NCBI taxonomy): domain Bacteria; kingdom Bacillati; phylum Bacillota; class Clostridia; order Lachnospirales; family Lachnospiraceae; genus Fusicatenibacter; species Fusicatenibacter saccharivorans. Next base: position 181,895 of record NZ_JAQEGR010000008.1, on the reverse strand, counting down.
AGCCAAAGCAGTGGAACCGATGGTCAATCTTCATACTGGGATGTTTGTCATCATGGAAGGGACAGCAGGCCATGCCATTCCTGCCAACCTGCACCCCGTAATATTCCGCAGCCTGCCTTGTGGTGACAGACTCCTTCACCGCTTCAAATATATTCGATTTTCTCACCTCCAGGCAGAGAAAAAAGCACCCGTTTCCGCAGAAAATCAGGTGCCTCATAACTCCATATCGTGTTTCTTTTTCGGAGCAATCCGCCCCTCACGTTCCCAGCGTTCCCGGTTATCTCGGTCAGCGTTCAGCCTGCCTTTCGCCAGCTTCTCCCGGATGGATTCTCTGGCCTTCTCCTTAATCTGCTCCTTACCGGCCTTCTTGACCTCCGGCTGCATGAGAGTTTTCTGGATTTTTGCCAGGGCGTTCTGCATGACCCGTTTGATTTTGGTAATCACTCCATCCAGACGGGCGGCAGCGTAGTCACGCTCCTTCTTCGGGGCCTTGCGCTCCGGCGAAAGCACCCATTTTTTCGATTCTTCCACCAGACGAATATCTTCCTTGTGTGTCTCCTGCCGGACGGTATCGGTCACCACCTCCACCGCCTTGTCATAGGCCGCATCGGAAACATCATCTAACAGCGTCTCCACGTCCTCGATTTTGAGCGTCAGTTCTTCCAGCTTCTGCTCCTGCGCCGCAAGCTGCTCCTTCTGCTTCATCAGGATATAATCCTGTTTTTCCAGATAGTCCCGCCCGCCGTAGGACGGCTCCTGATCCAGATGCAGCCCATGCCGTCTGGCGATGTCAAACAGGATCGTCCGGCAGACCGCATCAAAGGTCTGCTTGCGGTTGTTGTTCCGGCCTTTGGGCTTCTCCGGGTTGGGGAGAGGGATGCCAAGTTCTTCCAGCGCCTTTTCCTGCTGGGGGCACAGTTCCCCATAGCGGTTCTCACAGTCAAAGACGTGCCGCTCATGGATGTGGGGCGTCCCCTCGTCCAGATGGAGCGCCCAGTCCAGGATGTGGATATGGGAACCGAAGCGGCGCTCAAATTCCTGATAAAACTCATTGACGATGGAAAAGAGCGTATCCGGCGAGACGGATTCTCCCATCGTGCCGATCTGGTAGATACTTTCCTCCGGGCAGGTCTTGTTGTTTTTCAGCAAGTCCTCCACAGTGCGGTTGCGCTCGGTGTGCCGGGTTTTCTCATTCCGGGCGTTCTGAGCTTCCACATAGCCGCCGTAATGCTCGTAGTAATACATCCGCTCGATTTCCTCAAAGCTGAAATCCGGCTGCTCCGGGTTCTCCCGGAACTCATGGGTGGTAAAGCCCCGGTAGCAGTCCCAGTAGACATTTTGCCTTGCCCGTTCTGCGTCAATGTGTTCGCTGTTCTCCACATCGAACCGGCGGTCATTGTGGCGGGGATTATAGGTGCCATGCTTGCCGGAGCGTCCATTGTGTCGTGTCAGTTTCAAACAGATTTCCTCCTTCCTGCGAAGATGTTCTGGGGCCGGGGAAGGGGCGGCGAAGCCGCAAATCCTGCGAATTTTGCGTCAGGTAATACCCAATACAAGTTGACGCAGGCATCAACTTTCCCTGGGCAAGGCGTTTCACCCTTGACCCGATGGGGCGGCTGCCCTCAACCTGCCAAGGCACTTCGTCCTTGACCCGATAATGGCTGCCGCCCTTAACCTGCCAATGGGCGTTGCCCCTTGACCCCAGCAGTGCGCTGCCGCCCCTGCACCCCGCCACAAAGGGCTGGCCGCCCTCTGTACTTCCGCACCGGCGAAGCTGGCTTCCACCGCAGGAACGGTGTTTGCCAGTTTCACCGGCTCCGTATCCACACATTTGCGCCCATAGGCGGGGAGTGGATACGGAATACGCCTGCGGGGATTGCCGGTCAAAACATCGGGTGCAGACCCGTCATTTTTCCCGTAAACACCCCGATTTTAGGCGATTTTTTCTTCCGTTACCACCACCTGAAAGCCATGCTCCTTTGCGTACTCCCTTGCGGCGGCTTTCCGTTCTTCGCTGTACGGAGGCACCAGCCGGATCGACAGCCGGGACTTGTCCAGCACATAGGTCACGCTGCCCTCCGGCGTGCTGCGCTCCAACCGGCACAACAGTGGGTACTTCCGGCTGAAATCAGCCAGCCTGCGCTTCAAGCTGGCGTTGAAGGTGTAGACGCTGGCAAGGTTCTCCGCCTCGTTCCAGTTGATGATGGTTTCTTTCTCATACTTAGACAGCTTCTTCATACAGATCCTCCTCATAATCGGTGTAAGATTTCAGCACACGCAGGTTGCGCTTGAGACGGCGGTACTCGTCCATCTCCATGCGCAGATGGTGATAAAAATCCTCGTACCAGCTTTCGTTCATCTCCGTCTCCACCTTCCGGGCCAGCCCCAGCATCCGGCGTTTGGCCTCCGGGTCAACCGTCAGAGCCGTCAGCCATTTCAGCCGTGTCACCGTATTGTGGTGGCTGAGACAGCCGTAAGCGTAGAGAATCTTCTTTTCTTTCATACTCAGTGTCATAATGATTTCCTCCATTTCTTTGCTGCGGAGCCATGCGCCCCGCATGATAAACTTGTTTCCTGTCCGCCGGTCTGCCTGCAAGCCGCTCCTGCCCGGAATTTCTCCCGGCGTATCGGCCTCTTTGGTGTGCTCGATTTCTGTCCTGGCGTCACTTCCCCGGAGGCCATACCCCTTGCAGCCGGTCATTCGATTTTCAAGGTTCTGTGCCTGTCTGCAAGAACCAGTTTACCGAAAAAAGAGGCCCTTTCCCGTATATCCAAAACGTCGGAAAAACGCTCGAAATCCGCATATTTCCACGCTTATGGAATCGTGCTATAATGGGTGTAATCACTGAAAAAGATAACGAGAGAGGGGGCTTTGGATGTACGCAAAGCTGACAATCCCGGAGCGGCTCAAAGACCTGCGGGTGGTGGACAAGCACCTGACGCTGGAACAACTGGCGGAGCAGACCGGCCTGTCTAAATCCGCGCTGGGAAAATACGAAACCGATGACTACAAGGACATCAGCCCGTTTGCGATTGCAACGCTGGCGGACTTTTACGGCGTGTCCACCGACTATCTGATGGGGCTGACGGAAAATAAAAATCACCCAAACACAGAACTTCAATCTCTGCATCTGAGTGATGATATGGTGGAACTTTTGAGCAGCGGCAAAATCAACAACCGGCTTCTCTGCGAACTGGCTGCCCACCCGAATTTCCGGCGGCTGATGATAGATATGGAAATCTGCATCGACCAGATCGCCAATATGCGGGTGGAGCAGATGAATCTGGTGTTGGAGGCCACCCGGCAGACCGTCATGAGCAAGTATGCGCCCGGAGAAGATGACCTCTATATGCGGACGCTGGAACTGGGGCAGGTGCAGGAAAGCGATTTTTACAGCCATGTCATGCACGATGATCTGGACAGCATCGTCCGGGACATCCGGGAAGCACACCGCAAGGACAAGACCACCGCCGACCCGCAGCCCACGCTGGATGACGTCAAGGAAAAGTTTGAACAGGCGCTCGAACAGGGCAGCCAAGAGGAAGTGGTAATCCACGAATTTTGCGACAGAATGCAGATACCCTTCGAGAAGATTTCCTCAGAGGACTTCTCTGCATTTTTGCGGATACTGAGCCTGTCCAAAATGCTCAAAAATCCCAACAACATGAGAGGAAAGGCCAAGCCGCAGCCGTACTATGCGCCCAAGCGGAAGAAACGCAGATAACAGGAAAGCCGCCCAATCTGTACCGTTGGACGGCTTTCGACCCGTTTGTGGGCGGAATAAAATATGTGGTTATACATCCGTTAGCTGACCGTTTTCATCAGCTTTTTCATAAACTTCCAGAGACGGATGCCATCTTTGAGGCCCAGCCGGTAAAAGAAGCACTCGCTTTCTGCACCAGAATCGAAAATAGAATCACAGTAGTGTCTTACAGCGTCCTTCTGTTCCTCAGACAATGCGCTGATTGCTTTTTCATACTCGTTTTCCAAGCGAAGGCAGTCCTCTTTTTTCTCCGTGCCGGTTTCTGCCTCCCGCCACTTAGCAAACTGGCTCTGCATCCGCTCCTGAATCATCAAATCAACCAATTTTTCTATATCTGTACCCATAAGCGCCCCTCCTTATGCTGGGCGGATATAATTCCGGTATGTTTCCAGGACGGAATCTGACACACCGCTTTTATATACTTTGCGGATGTCGGAGATTTCCTCTTGCTTCAGCAGTTTCAGCCATTTCAGCAGCTCAGCCCTGCCGTTGGCAAAGTTACAATAACGCCCATCGGCGTATTCGATACGGTATCTCATAGACAGGCACCTCCTTAAACAAAAATCATCTCAGAGAGGATGATTTCCTCTGCTCGGCTGCGAATGCTGTTCATGCCCCCGACCCACGCAAGCTGGTCACGGGCTTTCAGTTCCTCGGTGACACCCTCCGCCTCCTGCATCTGCGAGACGATACACGCCAGCCGGTCAGCGGCCTGTTCGTTCAGGTCAGCAAGATATGTCCAGAGTTTTCCCGACAGAAGCAGGGCATTGTACTGGCCGGGCCGGTGTTCTTGCAGAAACGCTTTGTGCATCCGGCCCCACCGCCCAATGGGGCGGCTTTCCTCCGGTAGCTCCAGATCGGGGATGTAGTAGTCTCCCACCAGCGTGTAGCTGATTCCGTTTTGATGGATTTTCTTTGGTAAATGCTCCATGTTCGACCTCCTGTATTCAGTTATTTCAGAATCCAGTTGATCGTGTCCCTGTTCATGATAAATTCAAGGCAACTGAACTCTTCACGAACAAGTATGGCATATCTTTCCCCAACTTTTGATAGTTGAGAGAGTGGGAAGTTTCACGCCCACGGCTCTCTCCGGTGTTGTAGGTGTCGATGGTTTCCTTTCCCAGCACGGCAGCCAGCTCCTTGAGGGTGGTTGGCTCCTTACCGCCCAGGAAGATGGAAGTATCCATGTTGCCGATGATGGTATCTGCGTTATCCTTATAGATCGCCTTCAGCTGACTCTGTGCCTGCAACACCAGACAGGCGGAAATCTCACGGCTTCGGATGGTGGCCACCAGCTTTTCCAGCTTAGGGATCTGGCCGATATTGGCGCACTCGTCAATGAGACAGCGCACATGGACCGGGAGCCTGCCGCCATACACATCGTCGGCTTTTTCGCAGAGCAGATTAAACAGCTGGGTGTAGCACATAGAGATCAGGAAGTTAAAGCTGTCATCTGTATCACTCATAATGAGGAACAGGGCAGTTTTCTGGTCTCCCAGAGTGTCCAGCTCCAGCTCATCATAGGCTGTGACCTCACGCAGCTCTGCAATGTCGAATACCGCAAGGCGCGCACCACAGGAAATCAGGATCGACTTGGCTGTTTTTCCTGCCGCCAGCTTATATTTCTTATACTGGCGCACCGCAAAGTGGTTTGGCTTTTCTGCTTCCAATGCGTCAAACATCAGATCCACGGGATTTTTGAACTCCTCGTCATCCTCCCGGACCTCCATGGCGTTGATGAACTCAATAAGGGTGGAGAAGTTCTGCTCCTCCACCGGAGCCTCATAGTGGATATAGCCAATGAGCGCACAATAGAGAAGCGTTTCTGCCTTGACCCAGAAATCGTCTCCGGCCTTGCCTTCGCCTTTGGTATTGGCGATCAGCGTCGTGACCAGCTTCAATATGTCCTTTTCGCTATGGATATAGGCGAAAGGGTTATAGTGCATGGATTTCTTGAAGTTGATGGTATTGAGGACCTTGATCCGGTAAGGCTCATAAATGACCTTGCCGTGCTTATCCTTCATGGGCTTTCCGTCCTTTCCCAGTTTGGGTGCGCCCCTTTGGAGCATTTTCCCGCACTCCACCAAAATGGTTCCCTTTGGGTCTGTGACCACATAAGAACTGTGCATCTGCATCAGATTTGGTTTGAGCCAGAAGCGGGTCTTACCGGAACCGGAGCCGCCGATCACCAGCACATTTTTGTTTCTGGCGGTCTTTGGGTCCTTGGGGCGGCTGTTCATGGTCAGGCTTTCGGTTTTTGTGAGAATGACATTGTTCTGGAACACCGGGTCGATGTAGGGAGCAATATCCTCACGGGTTCCCCAACGGGCAGAACCATACTCCATGCCGTGACGGTACTTCTTGGCGTTTTTACTTTTGAGATACACCGCCAGACGCAGGCCAGCACCGCAGCACAGCCCCACCAGCAGATCCAGCGGGTGCAGGCTGGGCCAGAAGCTTTGCAGCGCCCCAGGCAGGACAGCAAACAGAGAAAGGAATTTCTCTGAAGCATTTGCCCCCTGAGCCAGTCGCCATGCCTCCCCGAAGTTGGTAGTAAACAGCCCCATCAGGAGATAGGGCAGGTTCAGCAAAACGAGCTTTTTGATGTCAAACTGCTTTTTCATCGTTCCAGCTCCTTTCGCTTGGTGCGGTCCACCACGGCATTTTTGACCATCTCTTTGAACTGACTGAGTTTTGCCAGCACAGACGGGCGTTCTGTTTTCTCGGCCTTCTTGACCTTTTTGCTGGTGTACTCGGTAAATGCAGCGGTCAGCGCATCGGCGTCACGGCCTTTGAAAAAGATCAGGTACTTGGGTGGGGAGCTACTGCGGTCTTTCTTCACCGCATAGTCCACACCATATTTCCGGGCGATCTTCTCAAATTCCTTGATGGAAGGGTCTGTGATCTCGATATTGGAGATCCCCTGATTCTGACCAATGAGCTGCTTGACGGTCTGTTTTCCGTGGGGTGTCACAGGAGCGTCACGGCTTCTTTGCTTTTGCAGCTTCTTTTCCTTGCGGTGGGCCATGTACTTGCTGATGGCGGCTTTGAGCAGCCTGCCGGTGAACTTTGTTCCACTGACAACCAGCGTTAAAGTTCTGTTTTCCACTTCTTCCTGCATTTTCATCGCCTCCTTTCCACAAAATGTGCAGGGGTGGTGCATTTTCTTCTAAGGCGGGACCACCAGCCGCCGGAGAAAATATTTCTTCATCGCTCCATCCCGCGGCTCTTTTTCTTTACCGGCTTCTTATCCGGCAAATTCCACTCTTCCCGAAACTCTGCCACACCTTTGGGATCAAATACCTTCAACTTCTCCAGATCAAAGGCAACGGCAGAATATTTTCCATAACCGGACTGCACCTGATAGGGAAGCACCTTCCCCAATTTGTTCTCTTTGATGAATCGCAGCAGGTCCTTGCTGATGTCACCGGAAATAAACGCCTCTCCGGGGTCCAGGGAATATCCCGGTAGGTTCACCGTCATATCTGCAAACGGTTCTGCTCCATCTTCTGTATGGGTAATCATGCCGATATAAAGCCGCTGATTATTCGCATACATCCCAAGTTGCAGCGATATGGTTTCTTCCCCATATTCCCACTTGAAGGGGACTTTCTTTTCCTCATTCATATCAGATTCCTCCTATCGTATCTGTTCTTTGTGGTCATAAAACAAATCTCCATTTCTGACCTTTGCATGGCTGAGAATCTTGATCTGCCCCTTTGCCTGACTGTCCAGAGCTTTTTCATAGCCTATATCTGACAAAAACAGGCGGGTTCGTTCTCCTTTCCAGCCCACCGGGGAGTCATTCGTCAGCACATCAAAAATAATCATGTGCCGGGTGTTCTCCGCAAATCGCTGAAGATCCATGTAGTCATGGCCGTGATAGTTCTGCGCCCCGGCTTTCTGACGCATTTCCTCCATCAGCTGACCGATTGTTTTTCCTTCCTGCATAAAACCCACTTCCTTTCTGTTCTTATAAGACCAGCAAGATCATCTCCCGCAGCTGAGCAAAATAGAGCTTGCCCTGGGGCGTGACCAGCGTGTAGGAACCGGTATGACCGTGGTTGCAGTAGTCTTTGACGCAAAACAGCCCTGCATTTTTCACATTGGCATAAGGCAGCACATTGCCGGATGCCGTGCGGTACACAAACCGCCGTTCTATCAGAAACCGAACAAACCGGCGCTCCGGGACATCCAACTCTTTGGCGGTAGTCCTGAGATTGGTGCTGTGCTTTAAGTCGATGAACAGGTCATAGAAAGCGGCTTTGCCCTCCAGCTGTGCATTTTCCTTACGCAGAGAAATATTCGCTTCACGCTCAGCCAACAAGTCTGAGCAGAGCTTCATCAGAGCCTCCGGGGAAGTGGCAACCTCCCACAGCTTCTCTTTTGTGAGATAGGCCCCGTGCTTACGAATAGTAGGCAAGACCTCATCGAATACCCACTGTTCAAACCGCTCTGCCGATGGCAATTTGCTGTGAACGATTAGGCGGTACAAATCGCCTTCTGGGATAAAAGTCATACTGATTTTGCGGTCGAGGCTTTGTGGGTGAGGTGCGTCGCGTTTCACGACATACCTACAATGGCGGATAATTGCATCGCGGGGATTACTGTACCCCAGCGCAGCAGCCACATCCGTTCCGCTGAACAAGTATTTGCCGTTTTCCTCAATGACACGGATACTGCCAAACTCCGGGTTTTTGAAAATTTCCATCTGGTTCATGTCGTGCCTCCTTTGGCATGATAAAAGGCGGCCTTTACCAGCCGCCTGCGTGCATATCGTGATTGACCAGTGAAGTGTAGTGGTTATTCATGGTGGTAGGCGCATTGAACAGCACCGCAAGCAGGTACTGCTTCATGTTGCGTACCTGGGTGGTATTCTTTTGCAGACAGTCCATGACAAACTCGATGTGGGAGCTGTCCAGTTTCAAAAAACGGGAACGCACGATCTCGTGAGGGAAGTCTGCCCCAGAGATCCGGGTGGTCTTTCGTTTGGCACAGACCGTTTCGACCAACAGCTCTACGATCTCATTCAGGTCATCCAGGTAGAGAGGATAACGCTGCTTCAAGCAGTCATACTCGATATTCTCCAAAATCAACTCCCGATAATTTTCTATCTCTGTGACAGACATCGCATCCCTTCCTTTCCGTTCCGGCGGTCTTTCCGCCGCTGTTTCCCGGAAGGGAATGGAATCGGTACTTGATCCATAAGTAATTGATTTTTCTGTATTTGATTTCTCTATATTTAATTCTGCGGGCTTTTCCGTATCCGGTTTTACCATATCCGGGTTTTCCGTATCTGGTGAAGCCGTATCCGGCTGGGACATATCTGGCTGGGGCTGTTCATAGATGACATACTCGGTATCTGTGATCCGCCCACTTTTATCGCGTCTCTGATGGCGCACGATATATCCGGCTCCTTCCAGTTCACGCAGGGCAGCACCGATGGCATCCACGCCCTCCTTACAGATCTTTGCAAGGCCACGGGTGGTGTAGTTCCAGTCCTCTGGCAAAGACAGCATCATGGAAAGCAGCCCCTTGGCTTTTAACGACAGGTTTGCATTTCGTAAATGATGATTGCTCATCACAGTATAATCACGGGTCCGTTCAATGCGAAAAACGGCCATCGACCTCACTCCTTCCGAATTTTGGGTACAAAAAAACCGCAATCCTCATTTCAAAAAATTGCGGTGTTTAGCGCTTTTCAAATTTTCTTGCATAGAACCAAAACAGCGGCTTTTGGGGACGCACCTCTGTAAATGGCTCATCCTGGGCGAAAGGAAGTGTTTGCATCACGCGGTCAATATCCGTTGAATCCATGTCATGCTGAGATCTGCAATCTTCCCGGATTGCTTCTTGAATTTCCTTTACCGTACACATAGTCATTCCTTTCCTTTCGTTGTATGGGTTTATGAGCGGCGGCGTTTTCCCGGTTTGAAATCGAGGATATGTCCCTCAATCACACGAGCGTAACGCTTGATCTTGATCTCCCGGCGCTGCTGGCTTTGCAGGGCGGCCTGATACCCGTCCTCAGTCAAAAACAACCGCATTTCATCTCCGGGGCTTCCGTAAGCAGTGCTGGGACGCAGGACGGAAAACTCGATCATCCAGCGGGTGTTATCCCAAAACCTCTCTACGGCGAGAATGTTGTGTCCTTTCAGCTCACGGGCTGAAATATCCCT
>NZ_JAQEGR010000008.1:0-171942 GCF_027667425.1 Fusicatenibacter saccharivorans | reverse complement strand
GCTGAAATATCCCTCATAGGCGGCTCCTTTCATCGTTCCTGGTCTCTCTGACGCTTTTTCTGCCATGCCTCCAGCAGCTTGATGATGGTTTCCTGCATCCGCTGGGGCGTATAGCTTTTGGGGAAATACTTCCGCAAAGTGTCAGAGGTAAATGTTACTCGGTCCAGATCACTTTTCTTTTCCTCACCCATGATGACACGCATCATATCGAGGGTCAGATGCCCCTCCTGACTGTATTTCTTGAGCCGCTGGGCTTGGGAAAGGGAAGGGGTAGCCTGCTCACTGTCCATGGCATCCAGCAGGTCTACCTGTTCGTCCTTTTTGAGAAAGGACAGTTCATAGGCAGGGTTCAGGGCAATCTTCTTTTCATCCACCATATCCATCAATTCAGAAATCAGCTCTGTCAGACGGATATAGCGAAAAATCTGGTTTTTACTCTGACCTACTTGCTCTGCCAAAACCTCGCTGGACTTCTTCCCAAAATCGTTCCCAACTTGGGAACAATTTTCTTTACTCGGTCTGCCAGCCTGTCTTTTCATGGCCTCCAGCTTCATTTTGTAGGCAAAGGCCCTTTCGCTTGGGAGCAGGCTTTCTCGCTGCAAGTTGCTGTCAACCATAATGATTGTAGCGGCATCATCGTCCAAATCCCGAACAATGACCGGCATGGTCTCCTTTTCTGCCAGTTCACTGGCTCTGTGCCGCCTGTGTCCGGCTACCAGCTCATAACCGCCCTCCGGGTCCGGTCGGGCAATGGCCGGAACCAGAACGCCATACTGCTTGATACTGTCAGCGGTCTCCATCATGGCTTCGTCATCCTTGACTTTGAATGGATGGTTCCTAAAGGGATGCAGTTCAGACAGCGGAATTTCCTGAATCTTTTCCAGCTTTGCATCCTGGCGGCCTTCTTCGGTGGAGAACAGATCATCTACCGAGGCCAGCTCTATTTTTTTCGCGCTGCTTTTCAAGTTTCAACACCTCCTTCGTCAGATTTTTGTAGCCCTCTGCCACCTTGCCACTGGGATCATGGGCAAAAATGCTTTTTCCCTCGGCGCTGATTTCCTTTGCCCGGACAGAATGGGGGATCTCTGTGCCGAATACTTTGATCTTGCTGCCATAGGTCTCCCGCAGGAGCGAGGAAATCTCTTTGGCAAAGTTGGTTCGGCTGTCCACCATCGTCAGCAGGATACCGTCTATCTGGAGCTTGGGGTTGATCTGCCGCTTTACCTTGTTTACCGTGGAGAGCAGCTGTTCCAGCCCTTTGGCGGGCAGATACTCCGCCTGAACGGGAATTATGATCCTGTTTGCAGCGGCCAGCGCATTGACTGTGAGCATCCCTAGGGAGGGCTGGCAGTCGATGAGGATATGGGAGTATTGTCCCTTCAGCGTATCCAGATATTGCCGCAAGATAGTCTCACGGCTCATGGCATTTACCAGAGATACCTCCATACCGGATAACTGGATGTCCGCAGGCATCAGGTCTACGCCCTCTGGGTGGTGCAGGATACCCTCGCCGGGACGAAGCGGCTCATCCATCAGGATACGACCCATAGCGTCCGACAGCGTAAAGGGCAGCTTGTCCGGTTGGGGATTGCCCAGGCTGATCGTCAGGCTTCCTTGCGGGTCTCCGTCAATCAGCAGGACTTTCTTTCCGGCCTGCGCCAAACCGATTCCAAGATTGGCACAGGTGGTGGTTTTGCCAACGCCGCCCTTCTGGTTGGCAATGGCAATGATTTGCGTGTTCATTGACTTCACCTCATTTCTAATTGTTTCTGTTGCTTCTGGAAATAGAAAAAGCCGCCACTCCAAAATAAAAAGTGAAGTGACGGCTCTTTCTATCGCCGGAATACGAGTTCCTGAAATGAAAAAAGCACCCAGTCATTTTATACTGAGTGCTGTATCAAATTCATATTCAATTATTCAAATTAGGTCAAACTATGTCAAACTGCCACAGACCAAAACGAGGGAACAAAGGGCTGAAAAGCGACCCCAAAACACCCCCAAAAATCGGCTCTCGGTTAACCACTTTGGGCACCACTTGACCCTCTTTTTGCCCTCTTTTTGGCCGGTTAACCACTTGCGGACCACTAAAAATTGGGTGAAAACGGTTCTCGTTTTTCCAAATTTGGTCAAACTATATCAGCCCGTTTAGATATAGTAAAACCCCGGAAAACCTTGATTTTCCGGGGTTTTTGAACCATTTTGATACGGTCTGAACAGCAGATTATCTCTTGCTGAACTGAGGTGCACGACGAGCTGCTTTGAGACCGTATTTCTTACGCTCTTTCATTCTAGGATCACGAGTCAGGAATCCTGCTTTTTTCAGAACTGGTCTGTAGTCGTTGTCTACAGTCAGAAGGGCACGTGCAACACCATGACGGATTGCTCCTGCCTGTCCTGTGTATCCGCCGCCGTGAACGTTTACGATCACGTCGAATTTATCGGATGTCTCTGTAGCTGCCAGAGGCTGACGAACGATAACTTTCAGGGTCTCCAGACCAAAATACTCATCGATGTCTCTTTTATTGATGGTAACTTTACCAGTTCCCGGTACAAGATATACTCTTGCGATAGATTTTTTTCTTCTTCCGGTTCCGTAATATTTTGCGCTAGCCAATGTTCTTTACCTCCCTATTAAAATGTTAATACTTCTGGTTTCTGAGCTGCATGAGCGTGCTCTGCACCAGCGTATACGTGAAGTTTTGTGAACATCTGTCTTCCAAGAGGTCCTTTTGGAAGCATGCCTTTCACTGCAAGTTCAACAACCTTCTCCGGTTTCTTAGCCATCATCTCACGAAGAGTAGCTTCTTTCATTCCGCCTACATAATCGGAGTGGCTGTAATAGATCTTCTGATCCAGTTTTTTACCGGTTACTGCTACTTTATCAGCGTTGATTACGATTACGTAATCACCAGTATCTACGTGCGGAGTGTACTCCGGTTTGTTTTTTCCACGTAATACTTTTGCTACTTCAGATGCCAGACGTCCTAATGTACATCCTTCTGCATCAACAACATACCATTTTCTTTCAATCTTATCTGGATTTGCCATAAAGGTGTTCATGGATATAACCTCCTGTGAAAAATTCAATTTACTGTTTCATGTATATAGGAAACCGCCTTACCGGGGCTTATGGCATCGGCGTTTTCAAACTACGTCACACATTTAGTAATTATATTATACGGATTTTGGAATGTCAACTATTTTTTACCCATATTTTGCATTTTTTTGCAAACTGCGAGTCCCGTTTTGCGGGAAATACAGACCACTTATGTCTTTACTCGAAATCCCATTCGGGATACCGGATCTGCACCAGGGTCAGCCCCTCCGGCCTGGCCGTTGCTCCCGCCATTTTTCGATCCTTCGCCGCAAGGATTTCTTTTACTTTCTCCGGCGGATAATCACCCTTTCCAACCTCAAGCAGTGTTCCGGTGATAATCCGCACCATATTGTAGAGAAAACCGTTTCCGGTGATCCGGAAGCGGATCAGATCGTCTTCTTTTTCCAAACTCGTTTCATAGATCGTACGGACCGTGTCGGTCACCTCCGGTTTTGCTGTTGCAAAGCTTTTAAAATCATGCATGCCAACCAGATACGATGCTGCCTGCCGCATCGCATCCACATCCAGCGGGCCGTACCAGAAATAGGAATTCAGTCTCCGCGTCGGATCTGCAAAGGTGCGGTTCAAAATCCTGTATTCATATGTTTTGACTGTTGCGGTAAAACGCGGGTGAAAGTCTGGCGGCACTTCGGATGATCCCTGAATACGGATATCTGCCGGAAGCCGTGTGTTGAGTGCAAATGCGATACGGTCCGCCGGCATTCTCGCATCCGTATCAAATACCGCAACATTGCCGAGAGCATGTACCCCGGCGTCGGTCCGGCTTGCGCCGATGCAGGCCGTTTTCTTCGCAAAAAGATCGGAAAGAGCCTGATTTAATACTTCCTGTACTGTAATGCCGTTTGGCTGCACCTGCCATCCACAATAATTTGTGCCGTCATACGCTACAATCAGCTTAATTCTGCGCATTCTTCTCCTCCGTTTTCGTCAAAGTCAGAGTCCGCACACGCGAAGGCCGATACTGCACACAAGGTATGCCATAAGAACGCCATACGCTGCATAATCGCGCGTCTGATACCGAAGCGGTTTCATCTGTGTTCTTCCCTCTCCTCCATGGTAGCAGCGTGCTTCCATCGCCAGCGCCAGATCATTTGCACGGCGGAATGCTGAAATAAACAGCGGCACCAGAAGCGGCACCATGTTCTTTACTCTCTGGATAATATTTCCGCTCTCAAAATCCGCGCCGCGCGCCATCTGCGCTTTCATAATCTTGTCTGTCTCTTCCAGGAGAATCGGGATAAAACGGAGTGCGATTGACATCATCATGGAAATCTCATGCACCGGCACATGGATTTTTTTCAATGGTCCGAGCAGGCTTTCGAGTGCATCCGTCAGCTGGTTCGGTGTTGTCGTCAGCGTCATCAGCGAAGAGCCGATCATCAGGAAAATCAGACGCACCGACATACGGCATGCCATAGCCACACCCTCACGGGTGATCGTAATTTTCCAGATACGGACGAGCACCTCACCCGGCGTAAATAAGATGTTAAACACCATCGTAATCGCAAGCAGCACAAAAATTGATTTCAGACCCTTCGTGATAAATTTGAACGGTACCTTCGACAGTTTAATCATCACCGCAAGGAATACGGTTCCAAGCAGATAGCCCCAATTGTGGAACAAAAAGAGGGAAACGACATAAACGATCGTTCCTACAAATTTCACACGCGGGTCAAGCCGGTGCAGAATGGAATCTGCCGGGTAATACTGTCCCAGAGTAATATCTCTTAACATACTTCTGCTCCTTTTTTCCCGTTTTTCTTCTGACTTTTCAGTGCCGCAAGAATCGTATCGCGCGCCTCTTCAACCGTTGTCGCCGTTACGTCCATGTCCATGCCGTGTTCCTTTAGCGCATGCATAATATACGTCATCTGCGGCGCCGCAAGACCGATTTTCTCCAGCTCTTTATAGTGAGCGAAGACTTTCTTCGGTGTATCGTCAAACGCCACATGACCGTGGTTCATGACAATAATCCGCTCTACATATTTTGCAATATCCTCCATGCTGTGCGATACGAGCACAACCGAAATGCCGCGCGTCTTATGCAGCAATGCAAGCTGATCGAGGATTTCATCGCGTCCCTTCGGATCAAGGCCTGCAGTCGGCTCGTCAAGCACCAGAAAATCCGGGTTCATGGCAAGCACACCGGCAATCGCAACACGACGTTTCTGACCTCCGGAGAGTTCAAACGGCGATTTTTCATACATTTCCTTTGGAAATCCGACATGATCCAGTGCCTCTTCCGCCCGTTTTCTGCATTCCTCCGGTGAAAGTCCCTGGTTTTTCGGACCGAAGCAGACATCTGTGATCACATCCGTCTCAAAGAGCTGATGCTCCGGGTACTGGAAAACCAGTCCCACATGGCTTCGAAGCTCTCTTAGCGGATATCCTTCTTTCCAGATATCCTCTCCGTTATACAGCACCCGTCCCAATGTCGGGCGGATCAGACCGTTCAAATGCTGCACAAGCGTCGATTTTCCGCTTCCCGTATGGCCGATAATCCCAACAAACTGGCCATTCGGAATTTCAAGATTGATATGCTCCAGGGCGTGCATTTCATATGCCGTTCCCGGGCTGTATGTGTACGTTACATCTTCAAGTTTCAATGACATAATGCATTCACCAGTTCTTCAATGGTCAAAATTCCCTCCGGGAGATCTACACCATTTTTTCTCAATTCATAAGCCAACAGTGTCACTTGGGGTACATCAAGACGGAGCTCTTTTAATTTCTCCACTTCGGAAAAAATCTCCCTTGGCGTCCCCTGCATTACCAGTCTGCCGCTGTCCATAACGAACACACGGTCCGCAAAAACAACCTCTTCCATGTAATGCGTAATCAGAATAACCGTAACGCCCTTTTCTTCATTCAGCTTACGCACAGCGCGAAGAACCTCTTTTCGTCCGTTCGGATCCAGCATCGCGGTTGGTTCATCAAGAACAATACATTCCGGCTGCATAGCCATCACTCCTGCAATTGCAACCCTCTGTTTCTGACCTCCCGAGAGCTTATTCGGAGAGTGGGCCCGGTATGAAATCATCCCGGTCGCCGTAAGGCTCTCCTCCACCCGTTTCCAGATTTCATCGGTCGGGACACCCAGATTTTCCGGTCCAAAGCCGACATCCTCTTCCACCACATTTCCGATGATCTGGTTATCCGGGTTCTGGAATACCATACCGGCTTTCTGGCGGATCTTCCAGACATCCTCCTCATCTGTCGTCTTCATATCGTCCACCCACATGGTGCCTTCTGTAGGCACCAGCAGAGCGTTGATATGTTTCGCAAGCGTTGATTTTCCGCTTCCGTTATGCCCGAGCACCGCAATAAACTGTCCCTTCTGGATTTCCAGACTGACATCTTCGATCGCTTTTGTTACTTCCGGCTCCTGTCCTTCCTCCTCGTAACGGAGGTATTCATACCCAAGGCCTGCTGCACGTATCATACCCATGACATTATTCCCCGCTTTCTTCTGCATCCGAGCGGATTTCATCGATCAGATTCCAGATCTCCTCACGTCCCTGTTTTGTCTCCGCAGAAAACGGAATCACAATCGTATCTTTCTCGACCTCCAGCGTTTCACGGATCAGCTTGATCTGTTTCTGAAGCTGACTGCGTTTGATCTTGTCCAGCTTCGTTGCAATAATGATCGGCTGGTAACCGTTTCGAAGGATCCATTCATACATAATGCGGTCGTTGTTGGACGGTGCATGACGGATATCAATCAGAAGAAATACTGCGTGCAGCATTTTTGACTGATGCAGATAATCCTCGATCAGCTTGCCCCATTTTGCTTTAACCTCCTCGGAGGCTCTCGCAAAACCGTATCCCGGCAAATCCACCAGATACATTTCCTCATTGATGTGGTAGTAGTTGATCGTCTGTGTTTTTCCCGGCTGCGCACTGGTACGCGCCAGTGATTTCCGATTCATCAGGGCATTGATGAGAGAAGATTTTCCAACATTGGATTTTCCCGCAAATGCCACTTCCACCTGACCGGTATCCGGCAGTTTACTGGTGATTCCGCAGACGTGCTGCAGCTCTACCTGTTTAATTACCATACTTTTCTTCTCCTGTTTTTTGCATCTTCTGGCCTTACTTCTTTTCCACAAGTGCCAGTTTTAATACCTGTTCCATGCTGCCGACAAATTCGATCTGCAATCCGTCTGTGATCTCCGCATCCAGTTCTCTTACATCCGGCTCATTTTTCTCCGGAACGAGAACCATATGGATACCGGCTTTCTTTGCCGCCAGCAGCTTCTCTTTTAAGCCGCCGATCGGAAGCACACGGCCGCGGAGCGTAATCTCTCCGGTCATCGCAACGTCTGCTTTTACCGGAACCTTTGTGATCGCGGAAACCATCGCCGTCGCCATCGTAATACCGGCAGACGGGCCATCTTTTGGAACGGCCCCCTCCGGAATGTGAATGTGGATGTCGTGTTTCTCGAAAAATTCTTTCGGAATCTCATACTGCTCTGCCACGGAACGAATAAAGCTGATGCCCGCCTGCGCAGACTCCTTCATCACATCGCCGAGCTGGCCGGTCAGCAGAAACTCTCCTTTTCCCGGCATCACATTGACCTCGATCTGCAGCGTATCGCCGCCGACTGCCGTCCAGGCAAGACCGCGCACAATACCAATCTCCGGTTTTTCGTTGGCCGGCTGGAACTCATACCTCTCTTTTCCGAGGAACTCTTCCAGATTTTCTTTCGTCACAACAACCTCTTTTACCTGTTCCTCGAGAATCTTTCTCGCGCTCTTTCTGCAGATTCTGCCGATCTGGCGCTCCAGGGAGCGGACACCGGCCTCTCTGGTGTAGCCGCTGATCACTTCCATCAACGCCTCATCCTCGATCACAAGCTGTGCTTCTTTCAGACCGTTCGCCTTCTTCTGCTTCGGAACGAGATGTTCTTTTGCGATATGGAACTTCTCATTTTCCGTATAGCTTGAAATTTCAATCACTTCCATACGGTCCAGCAGCGGACGCGGAATGTTCTGAATATCATTTGCGGTTGCAATAAAGAGCACCTCCGAAAGGTCGATCGGAAGCTCTACGTAATGATCGGCAAATTTATTATTCTGCTCGGAATCGAGGACCTCAAGAAGTGCGGAAGAGGTATCTCCCTTGTAATCTGCACTTACTTTGTCGATCTCATCGAGCAGCATCAGCGGATTTTTCACCTTCGCCTGATGGAGTCCCGCCGCAATGCGTCCCGGCATCGCGCCGATGTAGGTTCTTCTGTGGCCGCGGATCTCCGCCTCATCCCGCACACCGCCGAGACAGATGCGGACGTATTTTTTATTCAGGGCTCGCGCCACGCTTCTCGCAATCGAGGTCTTACCGGTTCCCGGAGGGCCTGCCAGGCAGAGAATCGGGCTCTCGCCTTTCTTCGTCAGGGTGCGTACGGCCAGGAATTCGAGGATTCTCTCTTTTACTTTCGAAAGACCGTAGTGATCTTCCTCCAGAATCTCGCGTGCTCTTGCCAGATCTTGATTGTCACGGGATGCCTTATCCCACGGAAGCCCCAGCAGTGTCTCGATATAGCCGCGGATCACGCCTGCCTCGGACGGATTGCTGGCCGAATTTTCCAGACGGTGGATCTCCTCGGAAATCCGCTCTTTTACCTCTTTGGAGGCTTTGAGCTTCTCAAGCTGCTTCTTATAATTTTCAATCTCGGTCCGGGAATTGTCCTCGCCGAGTTCCTCGCGGATGACTTTAAGCTGCTCGCGCAGAATATAATCACGCTGGTTCTTATCGATCCGCTCTTTGATTTTTCCCTGAATCTCCGAACGGATCTCCTGAATCTGAATCTCGTTGGCGATCATGACGCAGAGCGTATCATACCGCTCGGAAAGCTCCACAGCCTCCAGCAGTTTCTGGCGGTTTACGTAGTCGAGGGGCAGATTCATGCAGATCTGGTCCACCAGCTTTCCGACTTCTTCGGTTCCGAGGATCTGGCCTGCCAGTTCCTTGCTGACTTTCTGCGTCTGCTCGCAGTAGACGGCAAACAGCTCTTTTAAGTTGCGCAGCATTGCCTCCTGCTCGATATCGGAAAACTGCATTTCGTCCGAGCCGGTAAACAGCGCCACCTCGGCGCGGAGATACTCGCTCTCCTCTTCCTCGAAGTTCAGCAGTTCTGCACGTCTTTCTGCTTCTACGAGAATCCGCAGAACATCTTTTGGCATTCTCACAACCTGTTTGATGACCGCAATTGTTCCAATTTTATACACATCAAGCAGACCCGGTACTTCCGTATCCGGGTCTTTCTGTGTAATCAGGAAAATTTTCTGGTCTCCCAGCATCGCCTCCTCGACCGCACGAACCGATTTAGGTCTGCTGATATCAAAATGTACAATCATATCCGGCAGAATCGTCGTTCCACGCAGCGCAATCGCCGGTAATACTTTTGTCACTTCTTCCATTTAAGTTTCCTCCTGCGTTTTTCAGGCGGTTTCCGGTCTTCCGGATCTTCTTCCCATATTCCGCCGTGGAACAGGGGCCGGTTCGCCGTGAATAATCTCCGGCTCCGCCTTCTTTTCTACAGCGTCCTTGGTGATGACGCATTCTTTTGTCGTATTGTCCGACGGGATCTCATACATCAGATCCATCATCGTATCTTCCATGATTGCGCGGAGACCTCTGGCGCCTGTTTTCCGCTCCAGGGATTTCTTTGCAATCGCTTCGAGTGCATCTTCTTTGAAGTCAAGCTGTACGCCGTCCAGCTCAAACAGCTTCTTGTACTGTTTGACCAGAGAATTCTTCGGCTCAACCAGAATCTTCATCAGGGCCGTCTCATCCAGAGAATTTAACGTAACGACAATCGGCACACGTCCGACAAACTCCGGAATCAGGCCGAACTTGGTCAGATCCTGCGGCATGACCTGACGGAGCAGATCTCCGACATTTTCATCCTTGGCATGCCCAATCGGATTGTTGAATCCAATGGATTTCGTATCCTGTCTCGTCTCGATGATCTTCTCGAGTCCTTCGAATGCACCGCCGCAGATAAAGAGGATATTCGTCGTATCAATCTGAATAAACTCCTGATGCGGATGCTTTCTTCCGCCCTGCGGCGGAACGGAAGCTACAGTTCCCTCCAGGATTTTCAGCAGTGCCTGCTGTACACCCTCGCCGGAAACATCTCGTGTGATCGAAGCGTTTTCGGATTTTCTTGTGATTTTATCGATCTCATCGATGTAGATGATGCCGTGCTCAGCGCGCTCGATATCATAGTCTGCTGCCTGAATGAGGCGGAGCAGAATGTTTTCTACGTCCTCGCCGACATAACCTGCCTCGGTGAGCGCCGTTGCGTCTGCAATTGCAAACGGAACGTTGATCAGTTTGGCCAGTGTCTGTGCCAGATACGTTTTTCCGGAACCGGTCGGTCCGAGCATCAGAATGTTGCTCTTCTGCAGTTCGATGTCGGAGGATGCACCGGAAAGCACTCGTTTGTAATGATTGTAAACAGCAACGGAGAGCACTTTTTTCGCCTCATCCTGTCCGATTACGTAGTCATCCAGAAATGCTTTGATTTCCTTTGGTTTGATCAGGTTGATCTCGTCGGTATTCTGCTCGCCGTACAGATCCTCAAACTCTTCCTGAATGATCTCCGAGCAGATTGCCACGCAGTCATCACAGATGTATGCCCCGTCCGGGCCTGCGATCAGCTTGCGTACCTGGTCTTCTGTCTTTCCGCAGAAAGAGCAGCGGATCTTGGTATCATTCCCTTTTATAGCCATCGTTTTCTTCCTTTCAACATATTACAACTAAACCTTATCGCCGGATAAGGCAAAAGGTGCCACAAAAGCCTCATTGCCGGAACTACGCTTTTGGACACCTTTCCTCTCTTATCGGTTCGTAATTACATTATCAATCAGACCGTATGCTTTTGCTTCCTCTGCGGACATATAGTTGTCACGCTCGGTATCGATCTCAATCTGTTCCAGCGGTTTTCCTGTATTTGCCGCCAGAATTTCATTTAATTTCCGTTTGGTTTTCAGAATCTGTTCTGCAACGATTTTGATCTCGGTTGCCTGACCCTGTGCACCGCCGGATGGCTGATGAATCATGATTTCAGAGTTTGGCAGAGCCATTCTCTTTCCTTTGGTACCGCCGGCAAGAAGGAATGCTCCCATGCTGGCAGCCATACCGATACAGATCGTGGATACATCACATTTGATGTACTGCATCGTATCGTAGATAGCAAGTCCTGCGCTTACAGAACCTCCCGGGCTGTTGATATACATGTGGATATCTTTTCCCGGATCTTCAGACTCTAGGAACAGAAGCTGTGCAACGATCAGGTTTGCCGATACGTCAGTGACTTCCTCTCCCAGAAAAATAATACGGTCGTTCAGCAGTCTTGAATAAATATCGTAACTTCTCTCTCCCCTGCTTGTCTGCTCGATGACATAAGGTACAAAACTCATTCAATTGCCTCTCTTTCCGAGGTCTTACGCCTCTTTTGCGCTGTCGGCCATGAGAGTTACTGCTTCCTGAACAGCGAGATCTTTCTTCATCTGCTCTTTCTCATATTCGCCAACGAGCTCTTTGAATTTATCCAGCTCCATTTTGTACATTTCAGCCATTTTAGCCAGCTCTTCGTCCAGCTTCTCATCGCTGATCTGGATGTTCTCTGCTTCTGCAACTTTCTCAAGTACCAGTCTGCTCTCGATTCTCTTAACAGCCTGCGGTTTCATCTGCTCTTTTAAGGAATCAACGGTAGCGCCTGTAAACTGCATGTACTGCTCCATGGACAGACCCTGGGACTGGATTCTTCTTGCGAAATCGTCAACCATGTTCTCTACCTGCGTATCGATCATAGCTTCCGGAATCTCCATTGTTGCGTTCTCTACTGCTTTATCTACGACAGCGTTCTCTTTTTCTGTCTTAGCCTGCTCTTCTTTTTTCTTGGTCAGGTTGTCTTTGATTTCTTTTTTGTACTCATCCAGAGTATCGAACTCGGAAACGTCTTTTGCGAAGTCGTCATCAAGTGCCGGAAGCTCTTTTGCTTCGATTTTGTGGATGGTGCATTTGAATACTGCTGCTTTTCCAGCAAGCTCTTCTGCCTGATAATCCTCTGGGAAAGTAACGTTTACTTCCTTCTCTTCTTCCAGAGCTGCGCCAACGAGCTGCTCTTCGAATCCCGGAATGAAGGAATGGGAGCCAAGGGTCAGCGGATAATCTTTTCCAGCGCCGCCGTCGAACGGAACGCCGTCTACAGAACCTTCGAAGTCAAGTGTAACGGTATCTCCGTCTGCTGCCGGACGATCCTCTACATTGATGGTTCTTGCATTTTTCTCCTGCTCTTTTTTCAGCTCAGCTTCTACTTCTTCATCTGTAACGGTTGTGTCAGCTTTTGCTACTTCCAGACCTTTGTACTCGCCAAGGGTAACTTCCGGTTTTACTGCTACAGTTGCGGTAAAGATGAAAGCTTTGCCTTTTTCGATCTGCTCTACGTTGATCTCCGGACGGGATACGATGTCCAGTTTGCTCTCTTCTGCTGCTTTGGAATACTCTTCCGGAACAAGGCTGTTTACAGCATCCTCATAGAATACTGCCGGGCCATACATTTTTTCTACCATAGCTCTCGGAACTTTTCCTTTACGGAAGCCCGGAACGCTGATGTTCTTTTTCTGTTTCTGGTAAGCTTTCTCCAGTGCTTTCTCTAATTCTTCAGCCGGAACCTCAATGGTAAGTTTGGCCATATTCTTTTCTAAATTTTCGACCTGTACACTCATTTTATCAATTTCCTCCTTGATTTATCTGAAAAGCGGCAGAAAACCTGCACACCTCTCCATTCTACAGTCATTTATCGAGTATAGCATACTCTTTTCAAAAACGCCAGTGATTTTTTTATATTTCTGTGGTTTTTAGGCTTTTTTTTAGCAATGAAATACGATTTTTTCCGCCATTTCTTTTGCTTTGTCCTCTCCCTGCAGAACACGGATCAGCTCCAGTGCGAAGTCAGTGGCTGCTCCCATGCCGCGGCCGGTGGTCACATTTTTGTCGGTGACTGCCGGTACATCGAGTACGTTTGCGCCTGCCAGCTTTTCTTCAAATCCCGGGAAGCAGACAGCGTTTTTATCTTTTAAGATGCCCATCACACCAAGGATGCTCGGCGCTGCGCAGATGGCTGCCAGTTTCTTTTCCTGATCGTCATAGGAACGGATCAGCGCTGCGAGCGTCTCGTTTCCGGCCAGATTTAATGTACCCGGCATTCCGCCCGGAAGTACCAGCATGTCTCCGTCATCAAACTCTCCCTCTTCGATGGTTTCATCTGCAAGAATGGTGATTTTGTGGGATCCTGTTACTTCTTTTCTTCCCATAATAGAAACGGTGCATACGTCTTCTCCGGCTCTGCGCAGCAGATCCACCGGGGTCAGTGCCTCAATCTCTTCACATCCGTCTGCCAGAAATACATAAATCTTTGCCATGGTTTTGTCCTCCTGTGTTGTATGATCAGTCTCGTGTGTTTTGTCACGTGATATTCTCTGCTTTTCTTTGTAACAAACCGCCGCTATTATACCACATTTTTCCGCAGAATGCTTGCATTTCATAAAAATTTCAGGACTTTTTTCGCAAAAAGCCGGATTTCGCTTAACATCACGGAAAAAGCATGGTAAACTCTTGAAAAAAGCAGTGATGCAATCACGAGAAGGGGTCTCTTTTATGGAAATCGAACGCAAATACCTTCTGGATCAGCTTCCGGAAAATCTTACAAGCTATCCATGTAAAAAAATCGAGCAGGGCTATCTTTCCACCGAACCGGTTGTCCGCATCCGCCGCTCTGACGACGAATATTATCTGACCTACAAGTCAAAAGGGCTGATGGTGCGTGAAGAGTATAATCTTCCGCTCACAAAGGAATCCTACCTGCATCTGCGGGAAAAGGCAGACGGCGTTCTCATCTCAAAAACACGCTATCTGCTGCCGCTTACCGGAACGGATCTGACGATCGAGCTCGATGTCTTTGATGCGCCGTATGAAGGCCTTTACCTCGCAGAGGTGGAGTTTCCGGACGAAGCATCCGCAAACGCCTTTGTTCCTCCGGTATGGTTTGGAAAGGATGTAACCTATTCTTCCGATTATCACAACAGTACGCTCAGTAAAGGAAAAAAACTATAAATTACCAGAAAAAATCCCGGTGCCTTTTCCACGGCTGCCGGGATTTTTCCGCTCGTTTGTTTTTTTACTCTTTTTTGTGCTTGCTTTTTGCTTGTTTTGGTTTGTTTTCTTGTGCATACATTCTTTATTTTTGCTGCTTTCACATTAGCGTCATTCTGTCAAAGCGGCGGTGCTGCTCCTTCTAATCCACTCCCTTTGATTTCCGGATGCAGGCTCGTGTTGCATCAATAACAGCACTTCTCAGTTTCTCCCGCTCCAGTACGGCAACCGCTTCGATGGTGGTTCCGCCTGGCGAGCAGACCATGTCTTTTAATTCTCCCGGGTGCATTCCTGTCTCGAGAAGCATTTTGGCGCTTCCAAGGACAGACTGTGCAGCAAATTCATATGCCTGTTTTCTCGGCATTCCTTCGGCTACGGCCGCATCTGCAAGAGCCTCCAGGAAAAGAAATACGTACGCCGGCGAGCTTCCGCTGACACCTGTGACGGTATCCATCAGATACTCCGGAACAACTTCTGCGCGGCCA
Organism: Fusicatenibacter saccharivorans; assembly: GCF_027667425.1. Classification (NCBI taxonomy): domain Bacteria; kingdom Bacillati; phylum Bacillota; class Clostridia; order Lachnospirales; family Lachnospiraceae; genus Fusicatenibacter; species Fusicatenibacter saccharivorans. The sequence continues at coordinate 157,175 of NZ_JAQEGR010000008.1, read as the reverse complement.
AAGCTTTTCAGGAGGGTTAAAACGAGCTGCAGCTCTTCCTCCGTCACGAGATCATTGGCACAGACGCCGGTCATTCCTTCTCCGACGAGTGCTGGTGTGTTTGGCATGGTGCGAATTAACTTTGTTGGTTTTCCGATTTCTGTACCCAGCCATTGTAAAGACTTACCGGGAAGAATCGATACGATAATCTTCTCGGGTGAGATGAAATTTTTGACGAGGTTTATTATATTTTTTATTTGGTTTGGCTTTACTGCCAGGAATACAAGATCGGATCCGGCTACGACCGCTTCGTTCTCCGTAGTCGCCTGGACTCCAAACTGGTTGGTCAAGCGTTCCACACTTTTCTCCGTGCGGACCGATACCAGAATGTCATCTGCAGATACAACTCCTTTTTGGATCATTCCGCCAATCATGGCACTCGCCATGTTGCCGCCGCCGATAAAACCTACTTTCATGTCTGTTCGCCTCCGTATGCCTGTGTTGTAAAAAATATATGCGACACCCATAGTATGCAACAAAATTTACTTTTTTGCAATACTTTTTCTCTATTTTTCTGCTTTTCTTTTACAATTTTCTTTATTTTTTTCGAATGAAATGTCGCTGTTTGTCGACGAATGTCGAAAAGTGTCTTTTTCTGTCTTTTTTCGCTTTTCTATTCCGCCGGAATCAGCCTTTGGCGGCGGCCTCTTCGGCGTATTTTGTTGTCACGAGTGTCTTGTACGGTGCCTTTTTCTCCAGCTCTCCCGCCTGCTCCAGAATCTCCTGCAGAAGATCAAAACTTTCTTCCTCAAAGATCAGATTTTCTTTCCACGTATCCTGCTCATAGTAGCGGCGCACGATCGCGGTGATGGTTTCCAGCTCGGTTTCTGCAAACTGCGGCGCAATCACTTCTGCAATCTCCTCCGGTGTGTGCGTCTGCACGAAGTCCATTCCCTTCTGCAGTGCCTTCGTGAATTTTTCTACGGTTGCGCCGTGCGTTTTCAGATAACTCTGTTTGACGCTGTACGACGTATACGGCACATACCCGGATTCCGTTCCGACCGATGCCACGACATAGCCGTCGCCTTTCTGCTCGAGCAGTGTCGCGGACGGTTCAAATTCAATCGTATAATCCCCCTGCCCGCCGGAGAACGCGGCAGCTGTGGAACCAAAATCGATGCTCTGGTTGATGTTTACGTCTTTTTTATCAATCCCTTTCTGCGCCAGAACATACTCAAAGACCATTTCCGGCATACCGCCTTTTCTTCCCCCTAATACCTCTTTGTTTTTCAATTTCTCCCAGGTAAACGAATTGTCTTTCTCTCTTCCCACAACAAAGTTTCCCGCCCGCTGCGTCAGCTGCGCGAAGTTCACAACCGGGTCTGCGGTTCCCTCGAGGTACGCGTAGACGGTTGCCTCCGCCCCCATAAACCCGATATCCGCCTCGCCGGAAATCATCGCCGTCAGCACTTTATCTGCACCAAATCCTGTCATCAGCGTCAGATCAATGCCCTCGTCCGCGAAATACCCCTCCTCAATTGCCACGTACTGCGGGGCGTAAAAAATGGAGTGGGCAACCTCATTTAATGTCACCTGCTCCACTTTTTCTTTTGTCTCATCTTTTGCCCCGCATCCCGCCAGCGTCACTGCCGCCATTGCCAGTACAAGCGCACCTGTCAGCCATTTTCCTTTCATCAACAGATTCTCCTGTTTTTTCATTCTAACCTTAGAATATGATTTCCCGGTAAAAATGCGTGCAAAAAACGAAGGAGAAATGTTCGAATTTCGTTTCTCCTTCGTTTCTTATTTCTTCTCTTGTTTTTCTTTTGCCTTCTGTTCTTCTTTCGTCCGGATTTTGTCTTCGTACATTTTCTTTTCATTCTACAATCTACCTTATCGCTCCGTCAACACATTTAGGCTTCCTTTTCCGAAATTTTCTATTTTGAAAAACAAATTGAGGATCTCCGCAAAATTTGTTATAGTAAGGGTAATTCAAACAGTTACAAAGGAGGCTATTATGAAAATAAAATCAGTTGCTGTTCTGGGCGCCGGAGCGGTTGGGTCTTATGTGATCTGGGGGCTTTCGGAGAAAAAGGACATCCGGCTTGGCGTTATCGCGTCCGGGGAACGGGCGAAGCGTCTGAAAAACAAAGGATGCAAAATTAACGATACGGTTTATCACCCGGAGGTATGGACACCGGAAGAGGCACACGACGTGGATTTTCTGATCGTCTCGCTCAAATACGGCGCACTGCCGGGGGCTCTTGACAATATTACTGCCGTTACCGGCGAGAATACTGTGATCATGAGTCTGATGAACGGCGTGGACAGTGAGGAGATCATCGCGCAAAAAGTCGGTGCGGAGCATCTGCTTCATGCTGTTATCAAAGTAGCTTCTCATAAAGAGAATGACGGCTACGTTTTCAACCCTGAGGCGACGCTCGGCATCATTTTCGGCGAAGTTTCGGCGCCGTACGACAGTGAGCGTGTGCAGGCTGTTCTTGATCTGTTCTCCGGCACAGGGCTGCATTACCGGGCAACCGATTGTATTTTAGAGGAAATATGGAGCAAATTCCGGCTGAATGTCTGCAATAACCTGCCGCAGGCTATTCTCGGTGCCGGGGTCGGCTGCTACCGCGACAGTGTGCATATGAAGGCGATCAGCGACGGACTCCGCGCAGAACTGATGGCGATTGCGGAGGCAAAGGGAATTGATATCAGCAAGGCGGATGTCTCCTCGGGACGCGGAAGTGCGGTTCCGCCGACGGCGCGCTACTCAACGCTCCAGGATCTCGATGCGGGACGCCATACGGAAATTGATATGTTCTCGGGTGCGCTGATCCGCATGGGAAAAGAGCTTGGAATTCCAACGCCTTACAATGAATTTACGTACCATATGATCAAAGCACTGGAAGAGAAAAACGACGGACGGTTTGACTACAGCGGAAGCGAAGAACCGCTCTGGGCGAAATAGATACGATAGGAGAATCTCACGATGAAAGAAATCAAATGGGCTGTACTCGGATGCGGTGTGATTGCAAATGAAATGGCGGTCGCACTGCAGAAAAACGGAAAGAATATTTACGCGGTCGGCAACCGGACCCATGAGAAGGCGGCTGCTTTTGCGGAGAAATATGGAATTGGAAAAGTTTACGATGATTTCCATGAGATGTTTACCGATCCGGAGGTCGGTGTCATTTATATCACGACGCCGCACAACACGCATCTTGGCTTTATGAAAGAGGCGATTGCCAATGGAAAACACATTCTCGTTGAGAAATCGATTACGCTGAACAGCGACGAGCTCGACGAGGCCATAGCGCTTGCAAAAGAAAAAGGTGTCATCATCGGAGAGGCAATGACGATTTACCATATGCCGATCTACAAAGAGCTGAAAAAAATTCTCGACTCCGGCCGTCTCGGCAGAGTCAATCTGATCACGATGAACTTCGGCAGTTTCAAAGAGTACAACATGAAGAACCGCTTCTTCAACCGGAATCTCGCAGGCGGCGCGATGCTTGATATCGGCGTATACGCACTCTCCTTCCTCCGCTGGTTCTTCGACTCCAAGCCGGATCAGCTCCTTTCCCAGGTAAAGCCCGCTCCGACCGGTGTGGACGAGCAGGCCGGCCTCCTTCTCACCAATCAGGAAGGACAGATGGCAAGTGTGATGCTCTCTCTCCACTCCAAACAGCCGAAACGCGGCATGGTTTCCTGTGAGAACGGATTTATCGAGATCATGGAGTACCCGCGTGCCTGGGAAGCAAAAATCACAGACGCTTCCACCGGCGAATCCGAAATCATCAAAGCCGGTGACAACGCCGATGCACTCGCCTATGAGCTCGCCGACATGGAACGCGCCATCAATGGAGATGCATCTGCCATGCACCTCGACTACACGAAGGACGTCATGGATCTGATGACCTCCTTCCGCAGAACCTGGGGCTATACGTACCCGGAGGAAGAAAAATAAGATTCGCACATCAAAAGCCCCTGCCCGGCACACATCAGATGCCGGGCAGGGGCACTTCTTTTCACCTGCAATACTCTGCAATTTTCTTTTTCAGTAATTCCGCATCAATCGGCTTTGCGATATGCACGTCCACGAGGATCAGGTCGAAGGTGTACTCCGGGCTGTCCTGGTAGAGTTCAAGCTTCTTTGTTCTTCCATCGTTTCACCTGTCTTCCACGCATATTTTATACTTCATTTTACGCTGATATTATTTTCTCTGTCAACCCAAATAACATTACATTTCCAATATTTTGCATGTCTTTTTTATTTTTCTGAAATTTTTTTAAATCTTCCGTTTTTCTCTTGCACAATTGTTTTTATGCGTATATAATTGTCTGCAGAAAGCAAAGGGGAGCTCGCGTGCGAAGCGGGCTGAGAGTAGGATGCATCTCCTAGACCCTGAACCTGATTTGGGTAATGCCAACGTAGGGAGATACGATATGCACATTTTCTGCAGATATACCTCCACGTATATCTGCTTTTTTAATCTCTATGAACACATCATCAACAGGTTCTTCCAGTACCACAAGGGAATTTGCTTCTGCAAAAATACTCACACAGGAGGAACAAAAAATTATGTTAGGCACTTGTCTTGACAATGTCAGAAAAACAACCCCTCTCGTACACAACATCACAAATTACGTTACAGTAAACGATGTCGCCAATATTCTGCTGGCATGCGGCGCAAGCCCGATCATGTCCGATGAACCGGAGGATGTCGAGGATATCACCTCCATCTGCGGCGGTCTGAACATCAACATCGGAACGCTGCACAGAACGAGCATCGACGGCATGTACCGTGCCGGTGCAAAAGCAGCTTCGCTCGGCCACAAAATCCTGCTCGATCCAGTCGGCGCAGGCGCAAGCCACTTACGTACTTCGACCGCAGTCGGACTGATGAAAAAAATCCCGTTCACCGTCATCCGCGGAAATATTTCCGAAATCAAAACACTGGCACTTGGAAGCGGAACGACAAAGGGTGTTGACGCAGACGTTGCCGATAAAGTAACAGACGAAAACCTCGACAGCGCCGTTGCTTTTGCAAAAAACTTTGCGAAAGACCACAACTGTGTTGTCGCCATCACAGGAGCGATCGACCTCGTTGCCGATGCTGACACCTGCTACGTGATCCGCAACGGACGCGCCGAGATGGGAAGCATCACCGGAACAGGCTGCCAGCTCTCCGGCATGATGACCGCTTACCTCGTTGCCAACCCGGACGAGCCGTTAAAAGCCGCTGCTGCCGCTGTCTGCGCGATGGGATTTGCCGGCGAGATCGGCTGGAGCCATATGAAACCGGAAGACGGCAACTCCACCTACCGGAACCGCATCATCGACGCCATCTACCACATGGACGGCGAGACGCTGGAGAAAGGTGCAAAGTATGAAGTGCGATAAAAAAGGCCTGCTTTTATATGCTGTGACAGACCGCAGCTGGCTGAACGGCGAGACACTGTACAGCCAGGTGGAAAAGGCTCTGCAGGGCGGCGCAACGTTTATCCAGCTCCGCGAAAAAAATCTTGACCAGGATCACTTTATGGAAGAGGCACTGGAACTGAAAAAACTCTGTGCCGCATACCATGTTCCTTTCGTCATCAACGATAACGTGGAAATCGCAGCTAAGATGGATGCGGACGGCGTTCATGTCGGCCAGAGCGATATGGAGGCCGGCGATGTCCGTGCAAAGCTTGGCCCGGACAAGATCATCGGCGTTTCGGCACAGACCGTGGAACAGGCCATTCTCGCCGAGCAGCGCGGGGCAGATTACCTCGGCGTCGGCGCAGTCTTCCACACCGGTTCCAAGGCGGATGCGGAGGATGTCAGCCACGAAACGCTGACTGCTATCTGCAATGCCGTTAAAATCCCTGTCATCGCCATCGGCGGCATCACACGCGATAACGTGACGGAGCTTTCCGGCAGCGGCATCTGCGGCATCGCCGTCATCAGTGCCATTTTTGCACAGAAAGACATTGTTTCCGCAACGAAGGCTCTGAAAGAACAGACTCTGCGCATGCTGGAAAACAAATAATTTTACGTAACCATTCATCCTCACACCAGGCGGCAGACTGGGGGCACCACTTTCTTTGTCGCCTGTCCAAAAAGAAAAGTAATGCAAAGGAGTAATTCTCATGGACGCGAAAAACATGAAAACAGCATTAACAATCGCGGGAAGTGATTCCAGCGGAGGCGCCGGCATTCAGGCAGACATCAAAACCATGATCACAAACGGAGTTTACGCCATGTCGGCAATTACCGCACTCACCGCCCAGAACACCACCGGAGTTTCCGGTATTTTCGATGTAACACCGGAGTTTCTGGCCGCACAGCTTGACGCCGTCTTTACGGACATCTTCCCGGACGCCGTCAAAATCGGTATGGTATCCTCCCCGGCACTGATCGAAGTCATCTCCGAACGGCTTCGCTTCTACCAGGCCAAACACATCGTTGTGGACCCGGTCCTCGTCGCTACAAGCGGCTCCGCGCTCGCTTCGGGCGGCGTGCCTGACCTGATGAAAAAACTGCTCTTTCCTCTGGCCGAAGTCATCACACCGAATATCCCAGAGGGAGAAGTTCTCTCCGGCATCAAAATCCAGTCGGAAAGTGATATGGAACGCGCCGCAAAAGAGATCGGGGATTCCTGCGGCTGTGCCGTTCTGTTAAAGGGCGGCCACAGTATCAATGATGCCAACGATCTTTTATATCACAACGGCACATTTACCTGGTTCACCGGAAAACGCATCGACAATCCGAACACACACGGCACCGGCTGTACACTCTCCAGCGCCATCGCATCGGGGCTCGCAAAGGGGCTTTCCCTTCCGGATGCCATTTCCGCCGCAAAAGAGTATATTTCGGGCGCACTCGCGAGCATGATGGATCTCGGCCACGGCTCGGGACCGCTGAACCACGCTTACCGGATCTGATTTTGAAAATAAAGGAGAACAACAGATGGAACGCAATTACGCAACACAGATGGACGCCGCACGCCGCGGCATTGTAACACCGGAGCTGAAAAAAGTCGCAGAAAAAGAGTATATGGCCGTGGAAGACCTGATGCCGCTCGTTGCCAGCGGAAAGGTTGCCATTCCGGCCAATAAACTGCACACCTGCATCGATCCGGAGGGCATCGGCTCGATGCTGCGCACGAAAATCAATGTAAATCTCGGTGTTTCGAAAGACTGTAAAGATTACGATGTGGAGATGCAGAAGGTACTCTCCGCGGTCAATATGGGCGCAGAAGCCATCATGGACCTGTCGAGCCACGGCAATACGCAGCCGTTCCGGCGGAAACTGACCTCCGAATGTCCGGCCATGATCGGCACCGTGCCGGTATATGACAGTGTGATCCATTACCAGAGAGACCTGGATACGCTGACCGCCAAAGATTTTATTGACGTCATCCGCCTCCATGCCGAGGACGGTGTCGATTTCGTCACCCTGCACTGCGGCATCACCAGAAAAACCATCGATCAGATCCGCAAACACAAACGGAAAATGAATATTGTTTCCCGCGGCGGCTCCCTCGTGTTCGCCTGGATGTGCATGACCGGCGAGGAGAATCCGTTCTACGAGTATTACGATGAGATTCTCGATATCTGCCGTGAATACGATGTGACCATTTCTCTCGGTGACGCCTGCCGTCCTGGCTGCCTTGCCGACGCAACGGATGTCTGCCAGATTGAAGAGCTGGTGCGCCTCGGCGAACTCACCAAACGTGCCTGGGAGAAAGACGTTCAGGTTATGGTTGAGGGACCGGGCCACGTTCCGATGGATCAGATTGCGGCCAATATGAAAGTACAGCAGACCATCTGCATGGGCGCTCCGTTCTATGTCCTCGGCCCTCTTGTGACCGATATTGCACCGGGCTACGACCACATCACTGCTGCCATCGGAGGCGCAATTGCCGCTATGAACGGCGCTGCTTTCCTCTGCTACGTAACGCCGGCAGAGCATCTGGCTCTTCCGAACCTGGATGATGTAAAACAGGGCATCATCGCAAGCAAAATCGCCGCACACGCTGCCGACATCGCCAAAGGTGTTCCGCATGCGCGTGATATTGACGACAAGATGGGCGATGCCCGCCGCGTGCTCGACTGGGAAGCACAGTGGGACTGCGCACTGGACCCGGAGACTGCAAAAGCCATCCGTGCTGACCGCTCGCCGGAACAGGAAGATACCTGCTCGATGTGCGGTAAATTCTGTGCCGTTCGAAGCATGAACAAAGCTTTAAACGGCGAACACATCGACATTCTTTAACATCAGTACATACCTTACGCGAAAAGGAACGGTTTTCATTACGAAGCCGTTCCTTTTCTGCATTTCCAAAATCTTTTTCTATTTCGCCCATCCTTCGGCGTAACGGACTGCTTTGTGCCATCCGTTCATCTTCTCATCGCGCTCCTCTTTCGAGAGCTCCGGCTCAAACGTACGGTCAATGGCTCCGTTCTGTTTTACTGTCTCCTGATCCGGCCAGTAGCCGACGGCGAGTCCCGCAAGATAAGCTGCTCCCATCGCGGTCGTCTCGATGCAGCATGGCCGCTCCACCGGCGCCTGGCTGATGTCCGCCTGGCACTGCATCAGGAAATTGTTGGCGCTTGCTCCGCCGTCCACACGCAGTGCAGAGAGCTTCATGCCGGAATCTGCCTCCATCGCTTTTAAGACATCATCCACCTGATACGTGATCGACTCCAGTGTTGCGCGGATCACATGGTATTTGTTGACGCCGCGGGTCAGGCCGAGAATGGTTCCTCTCGCATACTGATCCCAGTACGGTGCGCCAAGGCCGGTAAACGCCGGCACGACGTAGCAGCCGTTCGTGTCGTTCACCTTCTGCGCCATGTACTCGGAATCCGCCGAGGACTCGATCAGCTTCATCTCATCGCGCAGCCACTGGATTGCGGCTCCGCCGACGAAAATGGATCCCTCGAGCGCATACGTAATCTTGTCCCCGATGCCCCATGCAATCGTGGTAACAAGACCGTGTGTCGAAGAAACCGGCTTTTCTCCCGTGTTCATCAGCAGGAAGCAGCCTGTTCCGTATGTATTTTTCGCTTCGCCCGGCGCATAGCAGGTCTGGCCGAACAGCGCCGCCTGCTGGTCTCCCGCTGCTCCCGCAATCGGAATCGGGCCGCCGAAATATGTGGATGCCGTCTCCCCGTAGACACAGCTCGACGGGCGGACTTCCGGCAGCATACAGAGCGGAATGTTCAGCTCTTTTAAGATATCCTCATCCCATTTCAGGGTATGGATATTGAACAGCATTGTACGGGACGCGTTGGTGTAATCGGTGACATGTACCTTTCCCTTTGTCATCTTCCAGATCAGCCACGTCTCCACCGTTCCGAAATAGAGATCGCCTCGCTCCGCCCGCTCGCGCACGCCCGGAACTTCATCTAGAATCCATTTCAGCTTCGTGGCTGAAAAATACGCATCGATCACAAGACCTGTTTTCTCCCGGAAACGGTCAACCAGTCCGCGCTCCATCAGGGAATCGCAGTATTCCGATGTTCTGCGGCACTGCCATACAATTGCATTGTAGACCGGCTCTCCCGTCTTTTTGTCCCAGACGATCGTCGTCTCTCTCTGGTTTGTGATGCCGATTGCCGCGATATCCTCGTAGGACGCACCCGCTTTCTGCATTGCCTCCACGGCTACACCGAGCATCGTGGACCAGATTTCATTGGCATCGTGCTCCACCCAGCCCGGTTTCGGGAAACGCTGGGTAAACTCCTTCTGCGCAAGGCTTACGATCTGTCCTTTCTGATCAAACAGAATACAGCGGTTGCTCGTTGTGCCGGCATCAAGTGCCATGATGTATTTTCCCACGTTTAAAAATCCTCCTGTCTCACATTTCAAGAAGAGAGCCTGACAGAATCCACTGCCACGCTCTCTTCCTTTTCTTTGTATGTATCGTATCACAGAATTCTTTTTCTGTAAATCAAATCGTGTTTTTCTGCAGCAATTTATGCCGTAATGATCTCCAGCAGCGCACCGCGCAGATCATTTGAAAGTTCCATGCTCTGCAGCTCTGCAGCCAGAATTGCTACCTTTCCGTCTGCTTTGCGAAGAAGATTTGCGATCTGCTCTTTGGTGATGTAGCTGATTTCGGCGTGCAGCAGCAGATCCATCGCACGTGTCATGACATCGTTCTTTGCAATCTCCGTATCTTCCGGCAGACAGATGGTCACGGTATCCTGCGGTTTTACATCTGTTACCGCGATCGTAAGAAGTCCGTCTTTCTCTTTGACTTCTGCATCCGCTTCCACGCCGTTTACAAAGACCTTCGCTTCTTTTGCCGTACTTCCGCCGAATTCTACGCAGTACATTCTGCTTTCCGGAACGAGGCTCTGATTGCCCTCAACCGGTGCAATCGTAAATTTCCGCGCACCCCAGTCGAGCGTCATCGATGTTTTTGCACAGTCATCCTTCTCATATGCCATGGTAGTATTGTCATCCTCGTACAGGGCAAATGTATTGTCCGCGCCCGCGTAAACGCGTACCGTCAGCTCATCCGGGTTGGATTCTACATCCAGCGCACTGATCTTCTCTGTCATCGGGATAATCGCACCTGCTTTAGCAAGAACCGGGATCTCCTCGAGCGTACGGTACAGATCCATACTTCTGCCACCCTCGTAAATCATTCCGTTGAAGAAATCAAACCACGTACCTTCCGGCAGCCACACCTTTGTTTTTGCACGCTTCAGCTCCGGAATACATTTCGTTGTCACCGGTGTTACCATCAGCTCGCTTCCGAAGAAGTACTGATTCGGTGCCTGATTTTTGCCCCAGAAAACCGTCTCCGGGTAATCATAATACATCGGAACAACGATCGGTGTGTCTTCTTTCCATGCACGGTAGTTCATCGTGTACAGATACGGTACGAGTTTATGACGCAAACGAAGGAAATCATCCATTGTGCTGCGCACTTCCATACTGAAGTTCCAAGGCTCTTTTCCACTGAAGGCACTGTTAGAGCTGTGCAGACGGTTGATCGGAGAAAAGACTCCGTACTGATACCATCTTGCTTCAAGCTCATCGTCACGGTAGCCAAGCATATGGCCGCCGATATCATGACTCCACCATCCGTAGCCGATGTTGGAGGCTGTGCTGGTAAAGTATGGCTGGAAATCCAGGGATTCCCAGGTGATGTGGGTGTCTCCGGAAAATCCGACCGGATAGCGGTGGGAGCCCGGTCCTGCATAGCGGGAGAAGGTCATCGGACGTTTTCCGTCTCTTCCACTGTCAAGAAAATGATAGTGATTCAGCATCCACAGCGGATCAAGACCCTCGATCTTGGTACTTTGTCCCTGCTGCCAGTCAATCCACCAGAAATCGACGCCCTCTTTTTCCATCGGATGATGAACTTTTTCAAAATATACATCAACAAATTTCGGATCCGCAATGTCAAAATTGACCGGCTCTTCTTTTTTTGCATCCACTCCCATAGCCTCTGCTACTTCCGGATAGCAGTCCTCATACGCACGAATTCCGTCTGCCGGATGGACATTCAGTGTTGTCTTCATGCCGCGTGCATGGAGTTTTCCAAGAAAACGCTCCGGATCCGGGAAGAGTTTTTTATTCCAGCTGTAGCCGGTCCAGCCGCTGCCGTATTTCGGATCCACATCGTCTACACGGTGCCAGTCCATATCGATAACAGCAACCGAGAAGGGAACGTTCTCTTTGTCAAAGTCTTCCATCAGTTTCATATAGGATGTTTCACTGTAACGCCAGTAACGGCTCCACCAGTTTCCAAGCGCAAACCTCGGAAGCATCGGTGTCTTGCCGCAAAGGTGGTAGAAATCCTTTAATGCCAAACGGAAATTCCAGCCATAGCCGAAGAAGTACAGATCCTGCACTCCTTTCTTTCTCGGGGTCACCCAACCGTCCTCTGTCATCAGAAGCGACTTCGAATCATCCAGAACAGCGGAACCAAACCAGGACATGATACCAGGTTCCAGTTCGCATGCTCCGTTGACCTGATCAAGCGTACGGGCCGTTCCTCCAAGATCCTGTGTCGGATCTCCGTAATGCCATGCCGGTACAGAACTGATGCCGACTGCCGTTGTTTTGCAGGAAAGTCCGTTTGCAGAGAATGCCTTTTTGTTGTAATTCAGCTGCAGATACTTTGTACGCAGCTCCAGCTCATCGCCTGTGTCTTTGACGGAAAATTCCACTGCTGGAAAATCACGGTTTACAACCGTCTGGGATGCCGCATCGATAAATTCACCGTCCTCACTGTATTCCAGCCGAAGAAGATGCTCCGTCAGCACCGTGATACGATATTTATCGCCCTTTACTACATTCTTCGGATCTGCAAGCGGATGTGTCTCCATTTTCAGATATGATTTCATGTTTTATTTTCCCCTTTCTTACTCTTACCGGTTTTTGCCGTATTTTGAGAACGGGAACCTGTGGCAAAAATCCGTTCTGCCACAGGTTCCTCTGCATTTTTTATTTGGTTTCCAGAACAACTGCCTCATACGCACGCAGTTTTCGTGTCCCTGCTGCCGCGCCGTCCTGCGGATAGTTGCTGATCAGTACCTCTGCTCCTGCAAAGGTTTCCGGAACCGTGTACTCCTGCTCCTCTTTTGTAAAATTGCACATCACGAGGAGTTTCTGATCGCCTAAGGTTCTGGTATATACATACAGTGCCTCGTCTTCCGGATCGAGCAGCTCGTACGTTCCGTAAACCATGATATCCTTCTCTTTCCGGAGATGAATCAGTTTCTTGTAATAATTGTATACAGAATCCGGATCCGCCATCTCATTTTTTGCATTGACGGTCTCGTAATCCGGTCCGACTTTGATCCACGGGGTTCCTGTGGTAAATCCTGCCGAAGCGGTATCATCCCACTGCATCGGAGTTCTTGCATTGTCTCTTCCGCGCAGGTTCAGGTAGCGCATCATATCGTCCGGCGCTACTTTTCCGGCTCCGGTCAGCTCGTGAAACGCGTTGATGCTCTCAATATCGCGGAATTCGGACAGATCGTGGAACGGAACGTTCTTCATGCCGAGCTCATCGCCCTGGTATACGTACGGGGTACCCTGCATCATATGAAGGCAGGTTGCAAGCATTTTGGCACTGACTACGCGATATTCCGGTGAATCATCGCCGAAACGGGACAGGCAGCGCGGCTGGTCGTGGTTTCCAAGGAAGAGGCTGTTCCATGCCTTGCCCTCAAGCTCCGTCTGCCATGCTGTCATGACGCGTTTGAAATCTTTGAGCGGTACGCGTTTGTCCGTCCATTTGCCGTATTTTCCGCTTGCCAGCTCAACCAGCTCGAACTGGAATACCATGCTGAGCTCTTTGCCGTCTGCGGATGCATATTTTTCTGCCTCCTCGATCGTGACACCGGCACACTCACCGACCGTCATCAGATCATATTTGGAAAGGACTTCCTTGTTCATCTCCTGCAGATACTCATGAACATGCGGTCCGTTTACGCAGCCGGAGTCACCGTAGAGTCCGCCTTCCGGAATCTTTCCATCCGGCAGTCCTTCCGGTTTGGAGATCATGCTGATGACATCCATACGGAAGCCGTCGATGCCTTTCTCGCACCACCAGTTCATCATATCGAAAACTTCTTTTCTTACGGTCGGGTTTTCCCAGTTCAGGTCAGGCTGCTTCGTGGAAAACAGATGCAGGTAATACATCTCGGTCTGCGGATCGTATTTCCATGCGGAGCCGGAGAAGCAGCTTCCCCAGTTATTTGGCTCTTTTCCCTCTTTTGCATCACGCCAGATATAATAATCGCGGTATGGATTGTCTTTCGATTTGCGGCTCTCCACGAACCATTTGTGTTCATCTGAAGTATGATTGACAACAAGGTCCATGACCAGCCTGATGCCTCTTTTATGCATCTCCGAAAGCATGCGGTCAAAATCCTCCATTGTTCCGAACTCCTGCATGATTGCCCGGTAATCGCTGATATCGTATCCATTGTCATCGTTTGGTGACTGGTACACCGGTGACAGCCAGATAACATCCACGCCAAGATCCTTCAGATAATCCAGACGGGATGTGATACCATTTAAATCGCCGATACCGTCTCCGTTGCTGTCCATGAAGCTGCGCGGATAAATCTGATACACTACGGCTTCTTTCCACCATTTTTTGTCCATTTTTTTACCTCCTTTATTTCATCCCCAGAACGTGTCTGGTTCTTTGATTCTGTCGTTTGCAAGCACAGTTTACCATACCTCACGGTGATTTTTCAATAGTTTTGCGCAAAACCAGCAGTTTCTACAAGAGTTTTTCTGCAAATTTGGTAACTATTTACTTCATCAGATCTCTTACCGACTCCCTCTCCACCAGCGTTGTCGGCAATGGCGGAATATCTTTTTGTACCGGCTCATCCTGGATCAGGTGCATCAGGACCTCTACGGCACGGCGTGCTTTTCCATCCACCATCTGATGCACGGTAGTCAGCTTCGGCCGCGCAAGTGTCGCATAAGTAACATCATCAAAGCCCGCAATTGAAATTTCCTCCGGAACCTTTATTCCCCTGTTCTGCAGAAAGTTGGATGCTTCAAGTGCATAGTAATCCGATGAAAAAAAGAGCGCTGTCTGTTTTTTGAAGAACGGAAGCATCTCCTCATATGCCTTCTCCCTCTGCTCTGGATCCCACGGGATCACAATATGGCGGCTTTCAAAGTCCTCAATTCCCGCCTCCTCCATTGCCTGACGCACACCGAGCCACCGATAGTGGTCAACACCGAGATCGCAGTCGGATAAAAAGAGAAATTTTTTATGTCCCTTTCCAATCAGGTACTGACTCATCTGGTACGCACCGCCGCGGTCATCCATCGTAATGGAGCGGACTCCAAGTTCCGGCGGGAGATACTGATCAATGGTTACCAGCGGTTTTCCGAGACGTTCCGAGAGCTCTGCAATCTCCTTTTCCTTCAGAGCCATCGCAATCATGCCGTCAAAATTCCAGCCGAGCGCCTGCTGCATAAGATCATCCTGCTCATGGCGCGCAACCAGCATCATATAGTAGCCGTGTTCCCGGATCTGATACTCCAGATTTCCGAGCATTGCCGACACAAAGGGATCCTCAAAGGAAGATGCATTTCCTTTCTTCATGAAACCAAGCGCCACACCAATGAGACCGGAGCTGTTATTCGCCAGCATGCGCGCGCTGATACTCGGCACGTACTCCATCTCCTTTAAAATCCGGTTGATTTTCTCGACCGTCGCCTTTGAGACGCGCCCTGTCTTTCCGTGTATTACATTCGAAACCGTCGTCGGGCTGACCCCTGCGCGGTCTGCAATATCTTTGATTCTAATCATCGGTTCTCTGCCTTTCCTTTTTCTTCACAATTTTCTGAATTCTGTTATGTTTATTTTACCAAGACGGCAAAATGTTTACAACTACTTTGCATCGGCAAACACTACAAAATTATTACATTTTCTTAAACGATATGTAAGAAAATCTCCATCCCTCCTTCATTTACTTTCCGCCGGTTCCGTGGTAAGATAGGATGACAGAAAAAGTTCACCTTTTTTCTGTAAGAAAGGACCTACACATCATATGCGGCTTGCATTTACAAATTTTTCGATAAAATCTCCCACCGGCAAGAAATCCGGCCGGTTTTTTCTTGCCCTTTTTCTGGGCATTTTTCTCTTTCTGACTCACCCCATGCTCTGTCAGGCTGGTTTTGCCTCCAGTACGCCGTTTACCGGCGCCTCCTGGGAATTGGTCGGGGAATATCCGATTCTCGGCAGCAACGGCGCGGTGCAGTCCGTCTGTGCGACGGAAGATTATATCATCTGCATCGAAAATTTTAATGATCTGACGACAGAGCCGGACGTAGTCTCTGCCTACTATAAAAATGATACAGACGCAGACGGAAATCCCGTTACGCAGTATTCCCTCGCGCATCAGGTAAGGGACGCAGACTTTGCTCACGCGAACGGTATGGCATACAATCCCGTCACACATGAAATCCTCGTAAGCGGCTACAGCAGCCCGGATGCTTCCAATTACGGATGTATCTTCCGCCTCGACCCGGATACTCTCGAGCAGAAAGAGCGGATCCAGCTCTCGACAAGCTACAATATTCTCGGTATTGATTATCTTCCCTCCACCGGCGGCTATCTGATCCAGACCGATGCGGACGGCGGCTACGGCTTTAAACTCCTCGATGCCTCACTTCAGGTGGTGGATGACTGGGGCACGTATCCCTTCGATTTTTACATGGAAAACTTTCAGGATCTCTGTGTTTCCGGCGATCTCTTTTTTCTTTTTCCGCTGACGATGCATCTCGGAATCGGAAACTTTATCCAGACATACTCGCTCTCGCAGAAAACACTGCTTGCGGACGACACGGTTGATTTTGGCTTTTCCGACGATATCACCATCAATGAACCAGAGGGCCTCTGCGAGACAAATCCTGGGGAATTTATTGCGATTGTAAACGTAACAAAGGCAGATGGTGGACGGTACGTGCAGTTCTACCGCACCCGGGTGCCGTATCTGTTCACGGTTTCCACTTCCGCGGCGGAGCATGGCTCGGTGTCCGAGGGCGGGGAAGTTTCCCGCGGAGAGGAAAAAACCGTTTCCTACACGGCAGACGAAGGCTTCCGGCTCGCGAAGCTCTCGGTGGACGGCTTGTATCTGCCGGTGACGGAATATCCGGACAGCTACACATTTTCCGATATCCAGAAGGATCATACCCTTGCCGTAACGTTTGAACCGGTTCCGACGGCGACACCGACGCCGACTGCCACTGCGACGCCGACCGAAACACCGGCCATAACCCAGACACCGGAACCGGCCATTTCCAAAGCACCGGCATCATCCACGGTTTCCTTCTCATCTGTGGCTTCCCATTTCGCAGCGTTCTGGAAAGGCACTGTGCATGCCGCTTCCTGGTTCCGCCATCTTGCCTCGGCCGGTGCATCCCTTTTTGCCCGTATCCGGAAGGCAGATCCTGTTTTTCTGGCGATGCCGTTTGTCCTTCTCGTTCTGATTCTGCTCTTTGTCCTCCGCCTGCGGTATGTCCGCCGCATCCGGCGGGAGCGGTCGCGGAAAGCGCTGGAACACAGAAGAAGAACGTACGAAGAACTGGTCAGAGAATTTACGGAAGATCCGAAGGACGAAGAGGTTTCCATCGATGAGCTGCTGCTTACAATTGACGAACTGCAGAAGGAAGAACAGAAAAACACTTAAATGAAACGTATTCACCAGATCAGGAATTGATCTTCTCGGCACAAAAAAAGTATCCCGTTCCTTTTGGGGAAGCGGGATACTTTTTTATTTACACGGGCAACGAGCTAAAGTCCGTGCTTGTTTTTACTCTTCGTAATCGAGTGCCGCACGCTCCGTTGTGTACGGACGTACATAGGTGTCTGCTACTTTTACGTGCTCTGGATGTTTTGCATATACAGCTACATCCTCTGCTTTTTCCAGTGTTGTGACAAGTGCCATATCATGGGTGGAAGATGCAAGCGGTGCTTCTACAAAGTCAACCGTCAACAGTCCCGGCACTTTGCCGACCAGGCTTTTCAGGTTCTCTGCCATCGCTTTTTTCAGCTCCGGTTTCTTTGCATCCTCTACTTCCGGTTTGAATTTCCACATAACAATATGATGTACCATTGTATTTTTCTCCTTTGCTTTTGTTTTATTGCCAATTCACACAGTTTCTGTGCAAATACCAGCCTTTTGTTACGGCTCTTCGCCTGCAATCCGCAGAATATCCTCAATCTCTTCCACGGACATGTCAAGATACGCGGAAAGCTCTGCCACACTGAAATCCATGTCATCGCCGTCGGAGAGTTCCTCGATGGCGTCTTTTAAGCGGTTTACTTTATTGACTACAGTATTGTCCTTGTGTTTCTGAACTCTGTGTTCTTCCATGAAATCGCTGATCGTCTCACGCACAGCCGCATCAATCGCCTGCTCCGCCGTCTCAGCTTTTACAACGGACTCCAGCGCTACTAAAAGTCCGACATTTCCCTCCTGCACCAGATCCATCAGGAAGAAATCGCGGGTGTGCATTTCTTTTGCGGTCTCAATAACTTTCGGAAGCCAGAGCTGCACGAGCATGCTCTTTGCAAGGGAATCGCCCTCTGCCGCTTTCCGGTAAAGCTCTGCCGTTTCTTCCTCCGACGGTGTTTCTGTCTCCGGCAGTTCGTCAAGATACTGCTGTAAGGCACGCAGCTCCTCCTCGGAAAACTCCGGTTTTTTCTTTTCTTTTTCGGTCTCCTCCGGCACGACGCCCGGCTCATAATCTGCCACATCGACCTGCTCCATCGTCAGATATTCGCAGACAAAGGTGACTTTCTGCTCATCCAGTGCAAAGTCTTCAAAAAAGTCTCTGACTTCTTTCATCGTTACTTTATTTTCATGGTCTCTGGCGTATGACAGCAATTCGGAGAGCTTCTCCTGGAACTTTTTCTGTTCGTCCTGCATCTTTTTTACCCTCTCTTTCTTCCGTTTCACGATTCCATTTCTTCGTACATTTTTTTCAATTTGTCCATTGCTTTTTCTGCTTTGAAAAGCTACTATAAAAGCAAACGAAAAACCACATTCAAGTGGAAAGGAGAATCCTTATGAAACAATTTTTTCAGGATGTGAAAAACAGTTTCCTGCTTTCAGCCGCTGTCTCTATTATACTAGGTATCGTGCTGATCGTCTACCCCGTAAAAACGAGTTTGCTGATCTGTTATATCGCCGGAGCACTGCTCCTGTTTGGCGGCGTTGTTGCGTTGATCCGCTACATTGCAAGCCGCGGCGAGCCGTTTTTCTTCCGCTACGATCTGTTCGTTGCCCTGGTACTGATTCTGTTCGGCTGCTTCGTTATCTTTGAAAGTGACCTTGTAATCGCATTCATCCCGGTTGTCATCGGTATCATCCTTCTGGCAAACGGACTGCTCAGCATTCAGAAGGCGTTCAACCTCAAAAAAACAGGGCTGGAAAAATGGTGGCTTGAGTTCCTGCTGGCTCTTTTAACCAGCGTTCTCGGCATCATCATCTGTACCAATCCGTTTGATGCCGTTGCAACCACAAACATTTTCATCGGTATCTGCCTTGTCTACAGCGGCATTTCCGATCTTGTCACCACCTACTACATGGGCCGCGCAAAACGCCGGATCAAAAACGTCATCCAGACCGAGATCAACCAGCAGAAAATCCTGCACGATGACAATGTGATTGATGTGGATGAGGACGAGCTTCACTAAAAAACAGCTTCTTCCATAAAAATCTTCTTTCATACGAAAAACCGGAACCCGGCACCGCTTTCAAACAGCGGCTCCCGGGTTCCGGTTTTTCTCTGTATTTCTTTTTTTATTTATTCCTCGTGTTTGCTCAGTACTTCCATGCCTTCTCTTAACTTCAGGCGGATCTTTCCAAGCTCCAGACCATTTGCGCCGAAGTACAGCTTCAGGTAGTGGTTCGGGCCGAAGAAGAAGCCAAGGTCTCTCGTCTCTTTGATCCACTCACCTTTTGTTCCGCGGATGCTGATCATAGTTTTTACGATATTGTCGATGTACACGGTTACCGGCAGCTGTGCGAGGTCTTCCAGATCGGATTTCATCTCGATTTCGATATCGTACGTTCCCATCTTGTCAGCCAGAATCGTAACACCGCATACTTCACTGTTTCCTTTTTTCGTGTTCCATGCGGATGCGTCAATCACAACATCTCCCGTTGCCGGATCTGCCTCGTATGTTACAAGATCTGCTGCAACGAAATCGTTGTCGCCCATCTGCTCCTGTGCTTCTTTCTCTTCCTCGCTGATGCGGTCCAGGAACCGTAAGATGCTTGGAGTTCCAAGGATGAAATGCAGGACATTCATCGCATTTCTCTGCAGGTCGCCTCTTGTGATCTCGCCGTTTTCCAGTGCCTCTTTCACATCGTCCTGTCCCATATCGGAGCAGTCGGTGCATACCATGAAGACATCGTTTCCGGCAGATACCATCGGTGCATGGGTTGTTTTGGTTGCTTCATATCCCTCACGGTTTGACATTGCCCACCAGTCAGTCATAACGAAGCCGTCGTAGTTCCACTCGCCGCGCAGAATCGTGGTCAGAAGATCGTAATTTCCTGCAGTCCAGATGCCGTTGACCGGTCCGTAAGTGCTCATGATGGATCTTGCGCCGCCTTCTTTGACTGCGATTTCATATCCCTTCAGATAGATTTCACGCAGGGCACGCTCGGAAACAACGGCGTCCACATGATGTCGGTTGGACTCCTGGTTATTTGCACAGAAATGTTTGATGGTTCCGGTTACATCGGATTTTTCCATACCAAGAATCTGTACGGCACTGATCCATCCGGTCAGGTACGGATCCTCGGAGATATACTCAAAGTTACGGCCGTTCAGCGGGTTTCTGTGAATATTCATACCAGGTCCGAGCAAGGCATCGACACGGTTCTGTCTCATCTCGCGTCCTGCCATCTCGTACAGATCTTCTACCAGCGGAAGGTCAAACGTACAGCCAAGCAGGGTTCCGTTCGGCATGGAGAAGGCTCTCGTTCCGCAGTCAAAGCGGAGTCCGGACGGGCCGTCGGTACAGCAGGCTGCCGGAATACCGAATTCCTGCAGTTCCGGTGTCAGGCCGCCGAATGCTGCTGCGGTTCCCGGAGTAACCTTCGGGCTGCACATGCCCTCGCCGCGGAAGATGCAGATCAGATCTTCATCGGAAAGCTGTGCCACGAACTCTTCCATCGTTACTTTCTTATCCAGGACATCACCGAGCTTGTAGCCTTTGTCACCGGTATAGGTGATCGGCTCCATGCGGTTTTCTTTCATGCGCTCGATCGGATCTACGGTGCGCAGAGGAGCTGCCTCATATCCCGGTTTTAACGTTCCGTCTTCGCCCGGAACAGCTTTCATGCGCTCAAATGCTTCTACCGGAGCCATAGCCTCGGTCAGGATCTCAACCACTTTGAACGGCTGCTCGTATGCACCGGCAAAGGCTGCGCTTCTGACATCGCTTCCGACGTAGAACTCATAACTGCCCTCTTCGAGTACGTAGCAGGATTTGTGGCCGGTTGCACCGCTGTCATCGTAGGATGCAAAGCTCTCTTTGGTCACATCGATCGTCAGCGTCTCTTTTGCGCCTGGTGCAAGAACACCGGTCTTTGCAAAACCGACGAGTGCGCGGGATGGTTTTCCAAGAACACCCTGCGGAGCTTTTACATAAACCTGAACAACCTCTTTACCATCCGTTTTGCCGGTATTTTCAACGGTTGCCGTCACGGTTACATTGTCAACATCTTTCTCTTCTGCCTCTGCGGTCACGGCAAATGTCGTATAGGAAAGACCAAAACCGAACGGATACAATACTTTCTCTTTTGCAAAGGTCTCAAAGTAGCGGTATCCGACGTAGATATCCTCTTTGTACTCATTGCGGGTCAGATCGCCGAAGCAGCTTTGGGACGGATAGTCCTCGATATTCTCTGCAATCGTGTCGGTCAGCTTACCGCACGGATTGACTCTTCCCATCAGTACATCGGCAACACCGTTTCCGCCTTCCTGACCACCCTGCCATACATAGAGAACAGCTGCCGGATTGCACTCTTTCACCCATTTCATGTCGATAATGTTTCCGACGTTCAGCACAACGATTGTTCTTGCAAATGCTTTGCTGACTTTTTCTACCATCTCTTTTTCAGTATCGGTTAAGAGATAGCTGCCTGCCTCATTTTTGTTGTCCTGATCCTCACCTGCGGTACGGCCTACAACAACGATGGCTGCATCGGCGCCTTTTGCACTCTCCACGATCTCGTCGGTCAGCTCCATCTCTTTTTGGGACCACGGCACCTTGCCCCAGCCCTGTCCTTCGTCGTACGGATTTTTCTCGATCCATTTTTCGTATGTTCCAAGAAGATTCTCGTCGAGTGTAATGTCTTTTTCTTCTTTTAAGGCATCCAGAATACCGACAACGTATTTCGTATTGACAAGACCGCCGGAGCCAAGTCCGCTCTTATAATAGTGGAATGCAATTCTTCCGAAAACAGCCACTTTGTCTCCTTTTCGAAGCGGGAGTGCCTCATTTTCGTTTTTCAGAAGTACACAGCCTTCTGCCGCTGCCTGACGGGCCAGTGCTGCATATTTGTTGAAATCCAGTGGTGTAAATTTTCCCATTTTGTTCCCCTTTCTCCTGTATCCTTTCTGATCCGACAAGTGCCGGGACACCTGATACTTCCGGGTCCCGGCACCTGTTCTGGTCTCTTGTCTTTTATTATCTCGTATTCCTGGCTTTTTTTCCAGTTCTTTTCTTATCTTTTTTTCGTCTGATATTGACCTTTTTGTTCCTGTCTTATCCGATCAGTCCCTGGACAATTAATACCAGAAGCAGCAACGGCAGAATATAAGAAAGATAAACCCGTACCCAGTCCGGCACTTTCAGGCCCCCGCCCTTATTTGCCTCTGCCTGGTAGTTTTTGAAGCCCCAGCCCCATTTTGAAGTACAGAACAGAAGGTAAATCAGAGAGCCGACCGGCAGCAGAAGGTTGCTGACGATAAAGTCCTCAAGATCAAGAACGGTGCTTCCTGCGCCGAGCGGCTGGAATCCGGACCACACATTGTAGCCGAGTGCACACGGCAGGGATCCTAAGATCACCAGAATGCAGTTGATGATGGCTGACTGTTTTCTGGAAACGCCGAAAATCTCAGAAAAACAGCACATGATATTCTCAAATACAGCGATGATGGTAGACAGCGCCGCAAAGAACAGGAACAGGAAGAAGAAGCTTCCGAAAATCCGTCCGCCCTTCATCGAGGTGAAAATGTGCGGCAGCGTCATAAAGATCAGCTTCGGGCCGCTGTCCGGCTGTACGTTGTAGGAGAAGCACGCCGGGAAAATGATGAGGCCTGCGGTAATCGCTACAAACGTATCGAGCGCTGCAATGCTGACTGCCTCGCCGAGCAGGGATTTTCCGCCGTTTAAGTAGCTGCCGAAAATCAGCATCGCGCCGATACCAAGGCTCAGCGTAAAAAATGCCTGGCTCATCGCGTTTGTGATAATGTGGAACAGTCCCACCTGTTCGATCTGCTGCATATCCGGCACCAGATAGAATTTCAGTCCCTCTTTGGCACCCGGCATCGTAAAGCTGTAAACCGCAAGGAAAATCATGATGACCATCAACACGATCATCATCACCTTTGTAACACGCTCCACGCCGTTCTGCAGACCCACCGAACAGATCAGAAAGCCTGCAATTGTAATAATCAGCATGGTAATGACAAGAATCGACGGAGATGAAAGCATCTCGTTGAATTTTCCGGTTACGGCGTCGCCTGTCAGGCCGCTGAATTTTCCGATTAAAAAGCTGTAGAAATAGTACAGCATCCAGCCTGCAACGACGGTGTAGAACATCATCAGCAGATAGTTTCCGATGAGGGCAACGTATCCGTGGATATGCCACTTCTGCCCTTTCTTTTCCAGTTCCCCATACGCGCGCACGGTACTCTTTTTGCTTCCTCTTCCGATGGCAAGCTCCATCGACAGAATCGGAACTCCCATGATGGCAAGGAACAGCAGGTAAAACAGCACGAAAATGCCGCCTCCGTTGTTTCCTACCATATACGGAAATTTCCATACATTTCCGATGCCGATGGCACATCCTGCCGAAAGCAGAAGAAAGCCAAGGCGCGATTGGAATGTTTCTCGTTCCATTTCTTTTTGTTCCTCCCTTTTTTCTTCCATACTCCCGGAATTTCTCCGCAAGTACATCTTCGTACAAAACCAAGACTTCAGACAGCACCGTTCTGCCGTTCTTTCCGGTATGCCGACGGCGAGATTCCCATATGGTGACGGAATACTTTTCCAAAATAGTTTCCACTGGAAAATCCGGTTTCTGCTGCAATCTCTTCCACACTCTTTCCGGTATTCAAGAGCAGCGTCATCGCTTTGCGAATTCTCGCTTCCTGAAGATACTGCATGGGAGAAACGCCTGTTTCCTCCCGGAAGCATCTCGTAAAATGGGCAAAGGAAACCCGGCTCTGTTCTGCCAGCTGTTCAATCCCCTGCACAGATGCGCAGTCGGTATCCATCTGCCGTATCGCTTCCCGAACAAAAAAATGTGTCTGCTTCCGCTCCGGACGCTGTACCTCCCGCAGAAGAGAACAAAAAAACTGATACAAAAACACACCGCATTCATACGGTTCCGACCGGTAACCGTTTTTCAGTTTTCGATGCATCTGCAGTGCAGTCCGAATTGGCTCGCTATCTGCATCCGCATAAAAAACATCTCCTGTTTTTTCAAACAGTCGTTCTGCCGCATAGGACACTGCACTTCCACGAAAATGAAAATACAGAAAAATCCATGGTTCTTCGGATTCCGGATGCAGATAATATCTGCTATTCTCCGGAATCTGACACAAAAATCCTCTCCCGGGACGCATTTCATACGTTTTTCCGTTTTTTTCAAACCATCCTGTTCCCGAAAGCGTATACTGCATCAGCCATCCGGAATATGTTCCGCGGTCTGTATTATGAAATGCATACGGTTCCTTCCATCTCTTTTCCACCCCGCCGTCCAGCAGCAAAAACGGAGCGTTCGGCCAGTGATCCAGATCCAGGATTCCATATACTCCGATCAGATCTTCCATCAAAAAATTACCTCTTTTATCCGGTTTGTCTTCTTGTTTTGCACTATGTCCTTTATTATACTTTTCTTATCAGAAAAAAACAAGCATTGCTTTAGAAAGGAGTTTTTTCTTATGCATCTGACAAACAAAAATACATGTGCACCAACCCCACCGATGGGCTGGAACAGCTACGATTACTATGATACAACCGTGGACGAGGCTGCGGTAAAGGCAAATGCCGACTATATGGCAAAGCACTTAAAAGCATATGGCTGGGAGTATATTGTAGTGGATATCCAGTGGTATGCAAAAAAGGCCGGTTCCATGCGCGACCGGTATCAGTATATTCCATTCTCTGAACTGGAAATGGACGAATACTCCCGTCTGCTGCCGGATCCCGAACGTTTTCCATCTTCTGCAGACGGTTCCGGCTTTAAACCACTTGCCGACTATGTACACAGTCTGGGGCTGAAATTCGGAATTCACATCATGCGCGGTATTCCGCGAATCGCTGCACATCATCACGGAAAGATCAAGAACAGTTCTCTTGGTGCTGAACACGTTGCCGATCCTACGGTCATCTGCGGCTGGAATCCGGATATGTACGGTGTACGCGATCTTCCGGAAGGACAGCTTTACTATGATTCCCTGCTGGAGCTCTACGCTTCCTGGGGTGTTGATTACATTAAATGCGATGATATCTGTAATACCAACATGCACAAAAATCCGTTTGCAGCTGCGCATGAGATCGAGATGCTCTCGAATGCCATCCAAAAATGCGGACGGCCGATCGTCCTCTCTCTGTCTCCGGGACCTGCGCTCATAGAGAAAGCATGGTTCTATGAAAAGCACGCGAATCTCTGGCGCATCACCGATGATTTCTGGGACAACTGGGCACAGTTAAAGGATATGTTCCAGCGTTGCGAGCTCTGGCAGAGCCACGTCTCTGCCGGCTGTTATCCGGACTGTGATATGCTGCCGCTTGGCGAACTCGGAAAAGGTTTTGCTACAGAACATCATACGTATTTTACCCCGGATGAGCAGAAAACGATGATGACACTCTGGTGTCTCTTCGGCTCTCCACTGATGCTCGGTGCCGAAATGACGCTTCTCGATGACGATACACTGGCACTTCTTACGAACACGGATATTCTCGCGATGCTGCCTCCGTCCGTTCGTCCGCATCAGATCACGCGTACAGACAATGAAGCTGTGTGGTATGCAAAGGATGACACAACCGGAACAACCTACGTTGCACTTTTTAATCTTTCGGATGCACCGCAGACGGTTTCTTCCACACTTGCCGATGCAGACTGCCCACTGGAGTCTGTTGCGGCGAAAGAACTCTGGAGCGGTAAAGCACTTTCTTTAAACGGCGGTTTTTCTGCTTCTCTTGCTCCGCACGCCTGCAGCGTATGCCGTTTTGAAACACGATAAAACGATCATTTCTTAAAACAAGCAGCAAATCATGTCCTGCCCGGGACCAAAACAATGGTTTTTCCTCCGGGCAGGGCATTTTTATGCTCTATTCATACCGCGCAATCTCTTTTCGCAGCCGCTTCATAATCCGTTTTTCCAGCCGCGAGATATACGACTGGGAAATCCCGAGAAGATCCGCGACTTCTTTCTGCGTTTTCTCCCGTCCCTCCGGCATATTGATGCCGAACCGGAGCTTCACAATCACCTGCTCCCGCTCAGAGAGCTTGCTGATTGCGCTTCCCAGCACGCGATGTTCCGCCTCCTGCTCGAGCCCCTGATAGATCACATCCTCCTCCGTTCCGAGGATATCCGACAAAAGAAGCTCATTTCCATCCCAGTCTACATTGAGCGGCTCATCGATCGAGACCTCCATCCGTGTCTTGTTATTTCTCCGCAGATACATCAGAATCTCGTTCTCAATGCACCGGGACGCGTACGTGGCAAGCTTGATCTTTTTTTCCGGATTGAACGTGTTAATTGCCTTGATGAGGCCGATGGTTCCAATCGAAATCAGATCCTCCACACCAACTCCTGTATTATCAAATTTCTGTGCAATGTAGACGACGAGACGCAGGTTGTGTTCGATCAGCTCGCTCCTTGCCGTCTCGTTTTCCGGATCGGAAAGCCCCGCAATCGCATCGGCCTCCTCCTGTCCTTCCAAAGGCGCCGGGAGAACATCTGTGCCCCCGATATAAAAAATTTCCCCTGTCTGACGAAATACAGCCGGCACGGACCGCGGCAGCATACGAAGCCGGAATCCGTTTGGCAGTGCAGCCTGCAGCATACTTCATTCCTCCTGTCCTTCCATGAGATCTGGATGCAAAATTATTTCATAGCCCCTGGGAGATGAACTATTTTCTCCGCCAAGCGCAATCAGCGGTCCGCTTATGTGCCTGGCTGTATGTTCTGTCACAAGAATCATTTCCGAGATCCGGATCACCGGCAGAAAGCCCCGGCCTTCCAGTCCGCGAAACGGTATGTAACGGGGCTGCAGCGCAAGAAGCCGTTCCGGCTCCGGCACCGTCTCGTGCCTTGCAAGCGCCGCAATCCCTGTCCGCATTTCGTCCGGGAACAATTCGAGTATCACAGTGTACGGTACGACCGAGACCGGCTTTTTGGTTGTGGCATCCCGCAAAGTATTGCCCGTGTCGTACAGTCCTTTTACTTTTTTCCATTTCCCATTCTGCACAAGCTGTACCGTAACCTGCCTGGCGTGTTCCAGGAGTATCTCCTTTCGGATCTTCAGCAGGAGGAGTGTTCCCGCATATGCGGCACTCCCGGAAAGAAGAAAAAGAAAAATTCCCCTTCCCGGCATCAGCTCCCGGAACAGGCGGTATGCACTGCCGATCAGAAAACCGGACAGTATATAGCCTGCCATTCCCACCACAAGATCCCGTACTGTCGTGATTCTGCAGCCAGATTTCACCATCCCTGTTGTAATTCCGATTCCGACCAGGGCGAGCAGCGCACCCGGCAGATACCGTGCAAACACGGCATACAGCACCGCATAACCGGCGCCGAGCGCGGCTGCCGCAAAACTCCTTCTTCGCGTGGCAGATCGTTTCAGAAGAAAGGAGGAAAGGCGCAGAATAGTATAATTCAGCAGAAGATTCTCTGCAAAGAGAAGATCCAGAAAGATCTCATAGTGCAAAAAAACACCCCCTGCGCCTTTTGCATGGTCTGAATTTCTAACAGACCCTATTATAGACGGAAGGGGGTGAATTTTTTGTCGTTTTCGGAAGAATGACCTTCTTTTTTGATCAACAAACTTCGACACGCCGCAACATTTTCGGTCTGCGGCGTGTCGAGGTAAATTCGTTATTTGCTTATTATTCTTTGCTTATCTGCGGTTTCTTAAGAAATCCGGGATCTGGATGTCCTTTTTCGGAACATTGCTTGTCATGGTCTGCTGAGCCTGTACCTGCGGCTGCACCTGAACCTGTGGCTGCGGCTGTACCGGAGCGGAAGCTTTCGGAGCAGTGTGTACCGGAGCGGCTGCCTGTGCAGAGAAGCTGCTGCTGGAAAATGCGCTCTTTCTTGCATCTGCCGGCTCTTTGCGGGATACGCTTGCCTGTTTCGCCGTTGCATCGTTGAGGCCTGTTGCGATAACGGTGATCTTCGCTGTATCGGTAACAGAATCATCATACATAGCACCGAAGATGATGTTTGCATCCTCTCCAGCCAGATTCTGTACGTAACTTGCAGCATCGTTTGCATCCATAAGGGAGATATCTCCGGAAATGTTGATGATAACGTGGCTTGCACCCTCGATGGTGGTCTCAAGCAGCGGACTGGAAACAGCCTGCTGTACAGCCTCGAGCGCTTTGTCGTCGCCCTTTGCCTCGCCGATACCGATGTGGGCGATACCCTTGTCGGTCATAACGGTCTGAACATCTGCGAAGTCGAGGTTGATGAGTGCCGGCAGGTTGATCAGGTCTGTGATGCCCTGTACGGCCTGCTGCAGAACCTCGTCTGCTTTCTTTAATGCCTCCGGCATGGTTGTCCGGCGGTCTACGATTTCAAGAAGTTTGTCGTTCGGGATCACGATCAGGGTATCTACGTTTTCCTCGAGTTTTTCGATTCCCATCAGCGCATTGCTCATACGGGTTCTTGCCTCGAATTTGAACGGTTTTGTTACAACGCCGACAGTCAGAATGCCCATTTCTTTTGCAACGCCTGCTACAACCGGTGCTGCACCTGTTCCGGTTCCGCCGCCCATACCGCAGGTGACGAATACCATATCAGCGCCTTCCATGATCTGTTTGAGCTCTTCGATGCTCTCCTCGGCTGCTTTCTCTCCAACCTCAGGTTTTGCTCCTGCGCCCAGTCCCTTGGTCAGCTTCTCGCCGATCTGGAGAATGGTAGGTGCCTTACAGAGGGTCAGCGCCTGTTTATCGGTGTTGATTCCAACGAATTCAACGCCGCCGATGGATTCCTCCACCATTCTATTTACAGCATTATTTCCTGCACCACCTACACCGATTACGATAATCTTTGCAGATGATTCTGCCTCATTTGTCATGATCTCTAACAATTTCAACTTCCTCCTTTTGATTATGAACTGCTGTCTATCTCAAAATAGTCTGATATTCTGATGGTCATACATAAAGATATAATATAATTTCTTCGGAAAATAATCAACTGTTTTTTTCGTATTTCATAAAAAATTCAGGATTATTGCGTTTTTTTGACGGCTTTCCTTTCCTCTTATACATCTTTCGAGAAGACAAAGCTGCTGTCGCCGTCCTTGTAATCCTCCATATGGAGTTCTCCGGAAAGACCGGAAAGGCTCGGCAGGATTGCTGCTACGCGCGTCATCTTTTCTTCTAACGCCGTATCGGTTCCAAGCAGAATCCGCACGGTATCATAGTAATGCAGAATAATTTCGCTGTTCTCATTAAATTCCACACTGTCCGGCGTGATATTGTATTTCTCCGTCATTCTCGTAAGTGCGAGCATGGTGCGGAAAACTGCCGGTTTTTCAACCGGGAGCTGCTTGTTCACGGTCACATAGTCAAACGTAAGTCCTGTTACAAGCGGAACATCGGAAAGGGTCGGCTGAAAGTCTGTCGTTGTCACACGTGCACTTTTAATCGTATCCGCCGAGAGCGCACCGTCGGACGTACTGCTTTCGGATGCTGTGCCATCGGATGATACGCTTTCGGATGCAAGCGACTCACTCGTAAGGGATCCATCCGCACTCGTTCCATCGGAGGCGGTTCCGTCGGAAGGCTCACCCTCCGCAGGTGTTTCCTGCTCCTCGTCCACGCACTCCAGCACGATGCCGTTCTTGTCAAAATAGACCTTCTGGCCTTCGTACTCGACATAACCGACCACTTTTTTCTCATTTACCTGGATGCAGATGGTGTCATAGCTTACAAACGTAAACTCCACGGAGTTCATAAAAGGAATATCGCTCATATCAACCTTCGAATGAAACGTCGTAAGAAGCACCGTGTTTTTCATCCACTTGTCGTCCGCGACCATCTCTTTGATTTCATCTTTTGTATACCGGGTGTTCCCCGCCACCTGGATATTGCGGATTTTGAACACATTAAAAAACAAGGCACCTGCAAGGCCGACGCCAAGCACCACCCCGGTCAGAATCCGTATTTTTCTGTTTTTCTTCTTTTTTCTGTTTTTTTTCTGTCTCATATTTCTTTTTCTACGATAATCTTGGCTCCGAGTTCCCGGAGCGTTTCTGGAAACCGTTCATACCCCCGCTCAATCAGTTCTGTCTGCCGGATTGTGGAAAATCCTTCTGCGGCAAGCGCCGCCGATACGAGTGCCGCGCCGCCCCGAAGATCCTGGGAAACAACTTCTGCACCGTGCAGACGGCTTTTTTCGGCCGTCAGCCATTTTCCGCAGATCTGCAGCGTACCGCCCATTTTCTGCAGCTCCTCTGCCGTCCGGAGGCGGTCCTCAAATACATTTTCACAGATACAGCTCTTTCCTTCCAGCGTCATCGCTGCCGCCAGATACAGCGACTGCAGATCCGTCGGAAAACCGGGATATTCCTCTGTCTCCACGTACGGAACAGCATGCTGCACGTTTTTGCTGTCTGCTACCAGTGTACCACTCTTCCTTGTATATTGTCCACCTATTTTCTGATAGAGGGACAGAACCGCCCCCATTTCGTCCAGCGGCGCGCCGGAAAGCGTCAGGTGCCCCCGCGTCGCCGCGCCCATCAGAAGATACGTCCCTGCCGCGATCCGGTCACCCGGAACACGATACCGGCAGCCGGACAGCAGTCTCTTTCCTCGCCTTCCGTAAACGGTAATCTGCTCCGTCCCCTCGCCGGTAATCTCCGCTCCCATGGCCTTAAGAAACCGGCAGAGATGAACCACTTCCGGCTCCCGCGCACAGTGCTCCAGCCTTGTTGCACCTTCCGCTCCGACAGCAAAAAGAACCGCATTTTCCGTCGCCCCGACGCTCTTTTTCGGAAAGCAGAGCACGGCTCCTTTCGGATGATCTGCCTTTGCCCGAATGGTGCCGTCCTCCTCGAAGACCTCGGCTCCCAGAAGCTCCATTGCCCTCTGATGCAGGTCCGTCGGCCGCTTTCCGATCCGGCAGCCGCCGGCCCCTGCAAGGTATGCCTCCCCTGTCCTTGCAAGAAGACTTCCCAGAAACAAAAGAGAGGCGCGCAGTCTCTTCGAAAGCGCTCCCTCCACACGGCTTTTTTCGATCTTTTCACAGTTCAGGTGGAGCGCATTCCTCTCCCACCAGACTGTTCCGCCAAGGCTTCTTACAATCTCCGCCATATCCTCCACATCGGAAATCTTCGGGCAGCCTTCCAGCACGACCTCCTCTTTTGTCAGAACCGCCGCCGCGATCATGGGAAGAACGGCATTTTTGGAACCCTGGACTGTTACCGTTCCGCAAAGCCGCCTTCCGCCGAGAATCTGATATACTCCCACCTGTTCTCTCCCATCCGGCCTCTCTTTTTACGGTATGCATTACACTCCCGTTTTGTTCCCGTTCTGCAGCGCTTTTCCGCCTTTTTAATCGGTGTCCCTCGAGACCGACAGGGCAAGCCCCATCTCGCCGAGCAGAAACAGCACGGAGGTGCCGCCGTAACTGATAAAAGGCAGCGTAATGCCGGTATTCGGAATCGTATTTGTCACAACCGCGATGTTCAGGATCACCTGAAGCGCAATATGCCCCATAATTCCGCCCGCAATCAGTGCTCCGCCAAGATCCCGCGCATGGATCGAAATGACCATCAAGCGCCAGATCAGCACCGCAAACACGGCGATCACCAGGCAGGCGCCGAACAGTCCGCCCTCCTCACAGATAATCGAAAAGATCATATCATTCTGCGCTTCCGGCACAAAGCCAAGCTTCTGCAGGCCTTTTCCAAGCCCGCAGCCAAAGATTCTCCCGCTGCCGATCGCATAGAGTCCCTGAATGGTCTGGAACCCCTTCTCGTACGCCTCCGGGTTGCGCCAGATGGCAAGGCGTTCGAGGCGGTAGCTCTCCATCATCAGAAAAACGGCAATAAACCCGATGCCGGCGCCTCCGATTCCGAGAAACGGCAGGTAGCCCGGATGTGAAATAAAGATCAGAAATGCACAGATTCCGAGCAAAATAATCGCCGTACTTAAGTTATTGCTTCCGACAAGCGCTGCAATCGGCAGGGTGCACAGCACCGCCTTTGTCATAAACCAGAGACTGTCGGACCGGCCTTTCGTGTGCTCCATCACCCAGGGCAGGAAGAGAATCACCGCCATCTTGGCAAATTCCGAGGGCTGGAACGATAAGGGGCCAAGCTTTAACCACCGCTTCGAGCCGTTGTACTCACTTCCGAAAAAGAGCACCGCCGTCGAGAGCGCAAGGGAAGCCGCATAAAACCACGGTGCCAGTGCAAACAGCCGCCGGTAATCTATTTTTGCAACCGCATACATACCGATCACACCGAGCGCACTTGCAAAGAGCTGCTTCTTGAAATAATAAGCCGGGTCATGGAATCTGACCCGGCCGTTATACGCGCTGGCGCTGTACAGAATCACAAGGCCAAGGCCAAGCAGAATCCATACCGTCACTAGCAGCGTCCCATCTATTTTTTTCTCTTTTTCCTTCCGCATCCGCGCCACACCCGCCGTTCGCTCTTTTTCAGCTTATGCGGGATAGTTTCCTGATATGACGTTTTTACAGTGCTCTTACGTACTCCTTAAACAGCTCACCGCGCTGCTCGTAGCTCTTAAACTGATCCCAGCTTGCGCAGGCCGGGGAAAGAAGAACCGCATCCCCTGCATTTGCCTTGTCGTGGCAGATCTGTACGGCTTCTTTTAAGTTGTCTGCCATGATAATGTCGTTGAATCCGACGCTTCTTGCCGCTTTTGCGATCTTCTCTTTCGTATCTCCGATCAAAACCAGGAAGCGTACCTTTCCATCGAATGCCTGAATCCACTCTTCGTAGGTGGACTGCTTGTCGTAGCCGCCGCCGATCAGCAGAGTCGGGCGGTTCATCGCCTGGATGCCTTTGATGGCCGCATCCGGATTCGTTCCCTTGGAATCGTTGTAATATGCCACGCCGTCCTTCTCGCAGACATACTCGATGCGGTGCTCTACCCCTGCAAACTCCTGAATGACTTTGCGGACAGTTTCCATCGGCACGCCTGCATGAAGTGCCATCGCAGAAGCAACCATGACGTTTTCAAAATTATGTAGGCCGAGCAGTTTTAAGTCGTCGGTTCTGGTCAGAAGCTCCGTCTCGCCGTTCTTTGCAATGCGGATTTCGCCGTCCTGATAATAGATGCCGTCCTTTAACGCACGCAGACTCGAGAAGTACATCACCTGTACTTTCTTCTCTGCCATCAGTTTTTCGCCGAACGGGCGCAGGATTTCGTCCTCATAATTCAGCACACAGAGATCATCCATCGTCTGATTTTCGGTGATACACTCTTTCACGCGGATATACTCTTCCATCGTGTGATGGCGGTTCAGATGATCCTCGGTAATGTTTGTGATCGCACTTGCCGCCGGATGGAACTCTTTGATGGTTTCCAGCTGGAAGCTGCTGATCTCGGCAACCGTTACGGTATCATCTGTCGTGTCGAGTGCTGCGGATGTGTACGGGGTTCCGATGTTTCCGACCACTTTTACTTCCGGCTGATATGCTTTCATGATCTCGCCGAGCAGCGATGTTGTGGTGGTCTTTCCGTTAGTACCGGTAATCGCAAGCACTTTTCCGCGGCTTACCTGATACGCCAGCTCCACTTCACCGATGACCGGGATCTCTTTTTCTTTCATTTTAAGGACAACCGGCAGATCCGTCGGAACGCCCGGGCTTAAAACGACAAGATCAAGGCTGTCGAGCATCTCCTCCGGGAGCTCGCCTAAGACAACTTCCACGCTGTCACGGCTCTCTAATTTTTTTAAGATTTCTTCTTTTTCGAGTTTGTCATTTCCATCGTAAAGAACGACAGAAGCACCTTTCTTGTGCAGCAGCTCCTCCGCTGCAATTCCACTCTTTCCGGTTCCGAAAACCAGTACTTTTTTTCCTGCGAAAATCATGTTTGATTACCTCCATATTTTAAAGCCCCATCAATGCGATCAGGCATAGTATCGCTGTGATTGTAGCAAACACCGTCACAATCTGTGTCTCCGACCAGCCCATCAGCTCGAAATGGTGATGGATCGGCGTCATCTTGAAGATCCGTTTTCCCTTCGTCAGTTTGAAGAATGACACCTGCAGGATCACAGAGAGAATCTCCATCATATAAATGAATCCCACAAGCGGCAGAAATAAGGGGAGACGTAAGAAACACGCCATTCCCGAGACGAAACCGCCGAGTGCCAGACTTCCGGTATCGCCCATAAAGACGCGGGCAGGAAATACATTGAATACCAGAAACCCCAGCAGACTCCCGATAACCGCAAGCGGGGACGGGGAAACACCGTTTCCGAGGCCGATCGATGCCACGGAAAAGAAAACAGCATTTAAAATCGTCACACTCGCCGCCAGTCCGTCAAGGCCGTCGGTAAAGTTGACACCGTTGACCGTTCCAAGAATCACAAAGGCGAGAAACGGAATCGTAAAAATCCCTGCGTCCAGCTCTTTGCCTGGAAGGAACGGAATGCGCATCCGGAGGGAAATTCCGGAAAAACGCGCCAAATACCACAGAAAGACTGCTGTAATCACTGCCTGCAGTGCCATTTTCTGCTTCGGGTACAGCCCGTCGCTGCGGTGCAGCACGACTTTCAGATAGTCATCGAGAAAGCCGATCAGGCCAAAACCAAGCGTCAGAAACAGCACCGGAACCACTTCCGCTCCCTCTTTCCGGAAAAGGAGGGAAACTGCGGTAAACGCCGCCAGAAACATCACGCCGCCCATCGTCGGGGTTCCCGCTTTTTTCTGGTGGCTCGGCACACCCTCTTCCCGCTCCTTCTGCCCCGCTTTGACTTTTCGCAGAAACGGGATCAGAACCGGCCCCAGCGCCAGGCTGATGCCAAAGGAAAGAAGAACCGGCAGGATCATTTCTCTTTTCATAGACGCACCTCTTCCTTTTTGTACGGATTGTGTACGGAACAGGCATGTCAAAATATTTTCTCCAGCCTATTCAGTATATAGCTTTTTGTTCTGTTTCGCAACCTTCTTTTATAATCCAAGTTACGGTTCGCTCAGCAGTGAAACACTTGCTGTTTCGCTGCGTAAGAAAGTGATTCAGGTGTGAGCAGCCCTCCTTTTGCGAAGCAAAACTTTAAATGAGGGCTGCGAAGGACACAATTCTCAGGTTTCCTGAGAATTGTGTCCAATACCGAGATACGGAAGTACATTGGAAAAGATATCGCGGATCACCGGCGCGCAGATCGTTCCGCCGTAGTAGACGCCCTGCGGATTGCGGATAATGCAAAGCCCCAGCACCGTCGGATGCTCCGCCGGGGTGAAGCCGAGGAATGAGGAAATATAGCGGTTGGCGCTCCGCGGAAGTGTCTGCGAAGTTGCCGTCTTTCCGCCGATGGAATATCCCTCGAGGTACGCATTCTTTCCAGACCCTTCTGAAACGACGCTTTCCAGAATTTCGCGCACCGTCCTGGAAGTTTCTTCCGAAAGAACCCCTTCTTTTTCCGGAAAATTCAGATGCTTTACAACATTTCCTTCTTCATTGAGCACATCCGTTGCGACATGCGGCGTCACCATTTTTCCGCCGTTGACGAGCGCAGAGACCGTCGCCGCCAAGCGGATCGGCGTGATCTGGAAGGACTGGCCGAATGCCATCGTCGCAAGCTCAACCTCTCCGATGTTTTCCTCCTTGTGCATAATCGTCGATGCCTCGCCCGGCAGATCGATCCCTGTCTTTTCCATCAGGCCGAATTTCCGGAAGTAATCACAGAACTTTTCCACACCGAGCCGCAGCCCCACTTCAATGAACACCGGGTTGCACGAGTTCTGCGCGCCCTGCACGAAGTTTTCGGCTCCGTGTCCCGTCCGCTTGTGGCAGTGGATCCGGCGGTCCTCCACGATTTTGTAGCCGGGACAGAAAAACGAATCGTTCGGCGACACAACGCCCTCCGAAAGTCCCGCCGACATCGTGATGATCTTAAAGGTAGATCCCGGCTCGTACGTATCGTTGATGCAGGCATTCCGCCACATCTGGTTCAGCAGATCCTGAATTTCTTTTTCCGAAAGTCCCGTTGTATCCTGCTGCAGCGTGAACGGATCGTTGAGGTCGAACTCCGGCACATTGACACAGGCATAGATTTCTCCGTTCTGCGGATTCATAAGAAGAATCGAGACGCTGTCCGCCTGTTTTTCTGCCATCGCCTTTTCCGCTGCCTGCTGGCAGTACGCCTGGATATTGACATCCAGGCTGACCTTTAAGTCCCTTCCCGCCACCGGCTCCTGGCGGCTCTCCCCGATGCCGTTCTGCTCAATCCCGCGCGCATCCGTTGTCGTCAGGATTTTTCCGTTGATTCCTTTTAAAATTTCCTCATATTCCACCTCCAGCCCGATGATGCCCTGATTATCGCCTCCGGTGAAGCCGATAACGCGCGACGCCAGCTTCCCTTTGGGGTAATACCGCTTGAAATCCTCATCCACTTTTACCCCCGCGTATCCGTACGACCGGATGGTATCACCCGTCTTCTTGTCCACATTCGTCTTGACACGCTCGATTGAAGACCGCTTCTCCACGCGTTTCCGCGCCGTCTCCTCCGAAATTCCAAGCTCTTTTACCAGCATCGCAATCACCGCCTCCGGCTCCTCGATCTGGCTGTGGATCACGGAAATCGTACAGACCGTGCGGTTTGCCGCGAGAACTTCCCCGTTTGCATCAAGAATCCGGCCGCGCGCCGCCTTGATCCCGCGCTCCCGCTCGTGCAGATCATCCGCCTTCTCGGAATAATAGACGGACCGGAACACACACAGATACACCAGCCGCCCGGCAAGTCCGACCATCATTCCCATGCAGAGTACCCACAGAAGAACCGTCTTTTTCCGGTGATACGTTTTGTTTTTACGCATAGAATACCCCATAGCCGAATCCATTATGATAACACTATATGGAAACTGCTATGGGGTTATGTCTTTTGTTTTTTATGTTTTTTTACTCTTCATTGATGAGATCCAGCTCGGCGTTTGTCAGACCGCCGTTCTCGATATTGCTGTTTTCAGCACTGTTTTCCGTATCGTCTTCCTGTACCGGTGCCGCTACGTTTGGATCATCCGTTCCGGTCTCGGAGCCTTCGCCCGTCACACCGTCCGTATCATCCGGGAATACGTTCAAATACGGCAGCAGTTCTGTGTAGATCTCTTTTACGATCTCCTGTGCCAGCACACTGTTCGCCTGATTTTCTACATCCGGCTCGTCCACAATCGCGTAAACAACAGCTTTCGGGTTTTCTACCGGTGCAAATCCGATAAAGGAAACGAGATATTTTCCATTGCCTCGCGGATACTTCTGTGCAGTACCTGTTTTTCCTCCCATCGTGTAACCGGCAACCTTTGCACTCTGGCCGCTTCCATCGGTCACGACTCCCTGGAGGAAACTTCTCATTTTATCGCTGATTTCCGCGGAAACCGTCTGACGCACCAGATTCGGCTCATTGCTCTCAACAACAGCTCCTGTGCTGTCCGTGATCGTCTTCATCACATGCGGCTGGTAATAATTGCCTCCGTTGATCAGAGAGGAAAACGCAGCTGCCTGCTGTACCATCGTCACGGTATAGCCCTGTCCGAATGTACTCGTTGCAAGCTCGGTCGGTCCCATGGTATCCTCCGTGTGAACCAGGCCGTACGCCTCACCCGGCAGGTCAATTCCTGTCAGACTGCCGAAACCGAAAATATCCTGATAGCGGAGAAATTCCGCTGCTCCCATCTTCTGTCCGATCTGCATCATACCAGCGTTGCAGGAGTTTTTCAGTACATCGGCCGGTGTCTGTACGCCATGTGTTCCCGGATAAGCTCCGCAGCGGATCATCTGCCCTGCAATCGTCTCAAACCCCTCACAGTCAAACAGGGTATCATCATCGATTACATCGAGGGAATATGCCGCCGCCACGTTCATCGGTTTTGCCGTGGAACCTGGCTCATATGCATCGGAAATACAGTAGTTTTTCCAGATGGCACTCAAAGCCTCCATTGTCTCGTTATCGTTCATCGCATCAATTTCTTCCTGCGAATAGAACGGTGTCAGATCTCTTGGATTGTTCAGGTCATACCAGTCGGAAGAATCCATACCAAGAATCTCTCCATTGTTCGGATCCATCACGACAACGCCGATATTCTTTGCCGCTTTTGTCTGACGGTTCGTCTCAGTGTCCGATTCGTCCGCGCCGTTCTGGACATGAATCCGCTCATTGTAATTCTCGATCGCCGTGCGGATGATCTTCTGAATATTTACATCAATCGTCGTAACCACGTTTTTGCCCGGCTGCGCCTCGATGATCGTCTGTTCCATATCCGCATCTTCGTTGTAATAGCCGAACTGGCGGCCATTCACGCCATTTAAGATACTGGAATAATACCCTTCGATTCCCCAGTCTGCCGTGTCTCCTGAATACGTAAAGCCGATCAGATCGCAGGCAAGTGAATTTAACGGATACGTTCTGTGGTAGGATTCCTCGAACCAGACGCCGCGGATGTTGGCACGGTATGCTTTTTCCGCCTGCTCGTTCTCATCGAGCTCCTTGTTCTTTTTGTCCGCGTACTCGTCCACATAGGCCTCAAACGCTTTTTTCGCGTCCATCGAGACCTCTCTGGCGAGAACCTGGTACTGGCTTTCTTTTGTCGTTTCGCCGGTCAGACGATCCCGGATATCCGTCTCGTCGAGTCCGAAGTATTCAACCAGTGCTGCTACGGTCGGATCGACGTACGGATGGGTATCGTTCTTTTCTTCATCTTTTACCGTCGTATTGGCAAGTTTACAGTCGAGAATAACGTTGTAAACCTTCTCACTCGTTGCCAGAATCGTTCCGTTCCGGTCGGTGATACTTCCCCGCTGGAATGGAATTGTCCTGCTGTCGTAGGACTGCTGCGTCTGGCTTAAAACCTGTCTTTCGTATTTTTCTCCCTTTGTGGCATTCACATACGTAATGTCAATCGCTAAAGCAACAAAAACCAGCATCACTCCCAAAAAGAGTGCTACCAGTTTTCTGCTCATACGCCCACTTGTCTTCCGTCTCCGGAATGCCCCGCTTCGTTTTTTATTTTTTTTCTGTTTACTCACGTTTTCACCTATTTCGCATCCGGAACATCCTGATACTGTCTCACATAGCTGTTTTCTGAATCATCGAAATAAATTACCTGGGACTCATCTGCATATTTCATGCCGAGCCGGTTCTGTGCTGCTTCTTTGACTGCCTCAAGATCTTCGGAGGCAACCGTTGTATTGTAATAGGCGTCATTGTCCGCCTTCAGATCGCTCAATTCTTTTTCTTTGCTGGTAATGTCTTCCGCCTGCGTGGTAACCACGGTCTGCAACTTGACATACGCAACACACGCCGCGATACACAGTGTGCAGACAATGGCAAGAAAAACAGCGTAGCCCGCGCTGATCTGTGTCGCCCGTGCCCGGTTTCTTCTTGTCTGGCTGCTCACACCCGATTTCAGAGGCCGTGCTTCTTTTGGTGCTTCCTGCGGCTGTGCTGCAAGACGCCGTACCGCACTTCCGTCCTCAAACGTATCTGGCGTATAACGTTTCGTTCTATCTGTCGAATTTACCCTTCCATCTGCCCGTCTGGCCATAACTTCTCTGTCTCCTTCGTGCCGAGCCGTCACACTTTTCGTTCAAAGACGCGCAGTTTTGCGCTCTTGGAACGGGGATTTGTTTCCATTTCCTCTTCTCCCGGCAAGATCGGTTTCCGAGTTACTACGGTTCCCTTGGACTTCTTTCCGCATATACAGACCGGAAATTCCGGCGGACACGTACATGGATGCTCGTTTTTTCTGAAAATGTTTTTTACGATACGGTCTTCCAGAGAATGAAAGGTGATGACACAAAGTCTTCCACCGTCATTTAAGAGATCAATCATGCCGTCCAGTGACTCCGACAGAACGGTAAGTTCCTGGTTCACTTCGATACGGATTGCCTGAAAGGTTCTCTTGGCCGGATGGCCGCCCGTCGCCCTTATTTTTGCCGGAATCGAGCGCTTGATGATTTCGATTAACTCCCCAGTTGTTCGAATCGGCGCCTGCTGCCGGCTTACGCATATATTGTGTGCAATTTTTCTTGCAAAACGCTCTTCTCCATATTCATGGAGAATACGCGAAAGATTCTCTTCACTGTAATCGTTCACGACTTCGTACGCGGAAAGAGCATTTCTCTGATCCATCCGCATATCCAGCGGAACATCCTCACGGTATGTGAATCCACGCTCTGCATTATCCAGCTGATAGGATGAAACTCCAAGATCCAGCAGGATTCCGTCTACCCCGGTGACTCCGATTTCGGCAAGACGCGGAACCATATCGCAATAATTGCTGCGGATAATCGTGACCTGGTTCTGAAATGGTTCCAGGCGTTTACCCGCAGCAGCTATCGCAGCTTCGTCCTGATCTATGCCTATTAATCTCCCCGTGGCAGATAAGCGCTCACATATATGACTGGAATGTCCAGCGCCTCCCAACGTCCCGTCCACGTAGATTCCGTCCGGTTTTATCTTAAGGTTTTCAATGGTTTCATTCAGTAATACTGATGTATGCGAAAATTCCATGGTCATCTCCTGTATCCCAACGAAACAGATCAGATCACAATGCCCATCTCTTCCATTGATTCGGCGATGGCATCCATATCATCATAATTGCTGTTTTCGTTCCATTTTTCCTTGCTCCAGATTTCAATCCGGTTGATATTTCCGGTAAGGACTACATCTTTTTCCAGACCAGCAAATTCCCGCAGCGTTGCCGGTACGAGAATCCTCCCCTGCTTGTCCAGTTCACATGACGTAGCACCTGCTACAAAGAAACGGGAAAAAGTTCTGGCGTTTTTGTTTGTAAGTGGTAAGGCTCTCAGCTTCTCTTCAAAGGCAGCCCATTCGTCGTTTGGGTAAATGGAAAGGCATCCGTCCAATCCCTTCGTCAGTACAAACTCTTCTCCCAGCTGTTCTCTGAACTTGGACGGTATGATCAATCTTCCCTTCGCGTCAATCGTATGACTGTACTCTCCCATGAACATAATGAAAACCCTCTTATCACCTGAAATGGCGGTCTCCCCACGCACCACTTCATGTATTGCGCCGCAGCCAGACTGCCACATCCGCTCCACAACGCACCACTTTTCACCACTTTCTACCACTTATATTTTTATTCTATATCAACTCAGGGAAAATAGCAAGGTCTTTTTTCTATTTCATTTTTAAGATTTTCCCCAAAATGCAACATTTTTATGCGCATTTTCCGCCTTTTTTATACCAATTTTGTATCAAAAAAGAGAAAACCTTTTTTGCCGGTTTTCCCCTTTTCTGTATTTTTATTCTGTTTTTTTCACTGGTTTTATCCTTAAGAATGGGCTGTCTCCCCACCGGATGATAATTTTTTTCGTTTCCATACCACCAGGATGGTACATCCCACCACAAGGCACCCCGAAAGGAGCTGGGAAACCGGAAGTCCCACCACCGGAAGCAGAAGCTGGTCGGTGCGGAGTCCCTCGATCCAGATTCTTCCAAGGCCGTATCCTATCAGATACATCAGGAACACTTCGCCGTTAAATTTTTTTCTTTTCCGAAACCAGAAAAGAAAAAGCAGGACACCCACATTCCATAAACTTTCATATAAAAAGGTGGGATGCACCTGAATATACTCGACGCCGTTTACCGTCACCACATGATCCCACATTTTCTGTGTGATTTCATTGGCACGGACCGCGGAAACCGGAAGCTGCATTGCAAACAGGTTGTTAGTGTAGTCACCGAATGCCTCACGGTTAAAGAAGTTTCCCCACCGTCCCATAATCTGACCGAACACGATGCTCATGCTCGCGGTATCCATCAGAAGGCTGAAGTTCTGTTTCTTCTTTCTGCTGTAAATCACCACCGCAATGCAGGCACCGATGATGCCGCCGTAGATGGCAAGTCCGCCTTGGCGGATGTTGAAAATACTCAAAAGATCATCCTTATAATAGTCCCAGGCAAATATAACGTAGTAAATCCGCGCCCCGAGAATACCGGCTGCGATGCCGATCATCGCAAGATCGAGGTACTGCTCCGGGTTCTGCCCTGTCCGCTTTGCCTCTCTTTGGGCAATCCAGATCGCAATCATCATACCGGTTACGATCACGATGCCGTAATAGGCAATGGAAAATCCGAAAATACTGATGTTTTTTCCCACATGGTC
Source organism: Fusicatenibacter saccharivorans (assembly GCF_027667425.1). Taxonomy (NCBI): domain Bacteria; kingdom Bacillati; phylum Bacillota; class Clostridia; order Lachnospirales; family Lachnospiraceae; genus Fusicatenibacter; species Fusicatenibacter saccharivorans. The sequence goes on along the minus strand of NZ_JAQEGR010000008.1, from coordinate 114,885 downwards.
GAGATAGATCCCGAGATTGGGAAAATTAATTTCCATATCCATAACTTATATTCTCTCTTATTATTACTTATCAAACGTTGAAACGGAACAGGATGACATCGCCGTCGCGGACAATGTAATCTTTTCCTTCCATACGCACAAGGCCTTTCTCTCTTGCTCCTGCGTAGGAACCGCAGTCGAGCAGATCCTGATAATTGACAACCTCGGCTTTGATGAATCCGCGCTCGAAATCGGTGTGGATTTTTCCGGCTGCCTGCGGTGCTTTTGTTCCGACTTTGATGGTCCATGCACGGGTCTCATCCTCTCCTGCTGTAAGGAAGCTCATGAGGCCGAGCAGACGGTAGCTTGCTGCGATCAGTTTTTCCAGGCCGGACTCGGTAAGACCAAGATCCTCGAGGAACATTTTTTTCTCATCCTCTTCGAGTTCGGAGATTTCTGCCTCGATCTCGGCGCAGATGACGAATACTTCGCTGTTGTGCTCTTTTGCATATTCGCGGACGGACTGTACATAGGAGTTGTTTGCACCGTCGTCAGCGAGATCATCCTCTGCTACGTTTGCTGCGTAGATGACCGGTTTACTGGTCAGCAGGTTGTACTCTGCGATCCATTTCTCCTCGTCCTCGTTCTGCAGCTCCATCAGGATGGCATCTTTTCCGTCCTCGAGCAGTTTTTTCAGACGCTCCTGGAATTCGAGCTCTTTTGCTGCCTCTTTGTCCATTCTTGCAGATTTTGCAGTTTTGGAAATACGGCGCTCGAGTACCTCAAGGTCGGCGAAGATCAGCTCAAGGTCGATGGTCTCGATATCACGGAGCGGATCAATGCTGCCGTCTACGTGGATAACGTTCGGATCCTCGAAGCATCTGACAACGTGAACGATAGCGTCTACCTCACGGATATTGGCAAGGAACTGGTTTCCAAGTCCCTCTCCTTTGGATGCACCTTTTACAAGACCTGCGATGTCAACGAACTCGATGACAGCCGGTGTTACTTTCTTGGACTGATAGAAATCTCCGAGCTGCTGCAGACGCTTGTCCGGAACCGGCACGATGCCGACATTCGGGTCAATGGTACAGAACGGATAGTTTGCGCTCTCTGCTCCTGCTTTGGTCAGGGAATTGAAAAGTGTACTTTTTCCGACGTTCGGAAGGCCCACGATACCTAATTTCATAGTAATCTATATCTCCTTTGTTTTTATTTTTCGCTTCTTTTTCTGTTCGGGTTCTTTTTATGCACAAAAAGAGCCCAATGCAACTATAAATTATAGCACACGGGCTCTTTGATTTCAATGGATTTTAATCTCTTGACTGTACCATCAGAAGAATGCCGCCCTCGTACGATACATGCGCGGTCTCCTCGACAATCTCATTGCTCACGCACAGACCACCCGAAGTATTCGGCAGATAGTGATGGTCGAGCGGGTAGGCGAAGCCCTCCAGGGTGATGGATGCGACTTCCTTTTCCAGCGGGAAGAACGAAACGTACTTTCCGAACTGCTCTTCTTTCCGGATTTCAAACGAAGTTTCCACCGGAATCGTAATCAGATTGCGGCTGTCCACGATGTAAGCCGGAATTTTCTTCTCCCATGCCGTTTTCAGGTTCTGCACAATACTTAAGAAATGGTCGAGTCTTCCTCCTGTTGCTCCGAGGATCGTGATTTCACTGCTTCCCAGAACAATCGCCTGCTGAAATGCGATGTCCGTGTCCGTATTGTCCTTCATGGGATTAAATTCCCGGATCGGTGCGACATGGTTCTCCTTGTAATAATTTAAAATCTCCGGAGATAAACTGTCAAAATCTCCCAGAATATACGTCGGCATAATCTGGTAATGGTAGCAGAACTCCAGTCCCCGGTCTGCTGCCAGGATAATATCAAACTGCTGTTTCTGAAGATATGGGAAGGCAAAATCCGGTTCGATCATCCCTCCCGAAATAATACATGTTCTCACGTTTCCCTGCCTCTTTTTTCTGTCTTTTTGTATCTTATTCTGCCTTTTTGCTGTATAAAGAAATTTTTTCCTGCAGCTCGCGCACGTTCTGCTCGATGTTGCTGCCAAATACAGCAGAGCCTGCCACGATGATGTTGGCACCTGCCGCAAGGACTTCATCGATGGTCGCGCGGTTGATGCCGCCATCGACCTGAATGTGCACATGCTCCAGTCCCTTTTCATCCAGCATTCTGCGGAGCGTACGGATCCTCTCCGTCGACTCCGGGATATACTTCTGGCCGCCGAAGCCAGGATAAACGCTCATAATCAGAATCATTTCTACCTGATCCATCACGTCCGTAACCGCAGAAAGCGGCGTATCCGGATTTACGGCAACTCCGGCATCTGCGCCTGTTTCATGAATCTTTTTCACGGTTTCTGCCAGATCGCGGCATGCCTCCGCGTGAACCGTGATCATATCCGCCCCGCAGCTTTGAAATTCTTCTACGTACCGCTCCGGGTCCTTTACCATCATATGAACATCAAAATACAGACTGCTTTCTTTTCGGATCGACTTTACCACCGGCATTCCAAACGAAATGGATGGTACAAACATTCCATCCATAATATCGATATGAAGCCACCGGCACTCTGCTTTCTCTACCCTTTGGATCTGTTCTCCGAGACGGTTGAAGTCTGCGGATAAAATAGAAGGTGCCAACTGATATACTCGGCTCATGCTAGTATCTCCTCTTTTCCTGTTCTTTCAGTTCTTCATAGAACATGGTATAGTTTTCAAATCTTTCTTTGCTGATATTTCCCTGTTCCAGTGCCTCTTTGACGGCACAGCCCGGCTCTTTTCCGTGGATGCAGCCGAGGAAACGGCATTTTCCTTCGTACGGATGAAATTCCGGGAAAAAGTTTTTCAGCTCCTCTTTTTCCATATCGGTTGTATAAAGCGAGCTGAACCCCGGCGTATCGCACAGATACGTCTCATGGTCGATCGGGATCATCTGGGAATGGCGCGTCGTGTGTTTTCCTTTTTTCAGCTTTTTGCTGATCTCTCCGGTCTCCATCTGGATTTCTTTCTGCATCCGGTTTGTGATCGAAGATTTTCCGACGCCGGACGGACCGGCTACCACCGTTGTTTTCCCTTTCAGGTATGCTTCCACTTCCTGCATGCCCTGCTCTTTCGCTGCACTCACCGTAAAGACACGGTAACCGCAGTTCTCATAGACGCTTCGCAGATGGTCTGTGTAATCTTCCCCCGCAAGATCTCTTTTATTGAAACAGATTGCCGTCGGAACGTTCTGCTGTTCCATCATCACAAGAAAACGGTCCAGAAGCGTCAGGTTCGGGGTCGGATTTTCCAGCGCAAAAATCACAAGCGCCTGATCGATATTGGCCACTGCCGGACGGATCAGTTCATTTTTTCGCGGCAGAATCCGGGTCATATTTCCTGTTTTTTCCGCTTCATCCAGAATCTCGATTTCCACAAGATCTCCGACGAGCGGTTTCTGGCCTTCCTTTCGGAAAATTCCTTTTGCTTTGCACTCATAAATGCCGGATTCTTCTACGTCTACGTAGTAGAATCCGGCAATTCCTTTCATAATCTTTCCTGTCATACTCACCCTTCACTCAACGGAACCGATGGGTACTGTGCAATTGCCTGATAACTTCCGCTCGAATCCATCTCATAGAAGACGATTCTTCCGGTAGAAGAAGCAGACGATGAAGCACTCCAGTTGGTGTTGACAGAATACGGCCAGCTCGTAATGGCCTGTCCGTCCATGATGGTGATGGAGGTTTCGTTTCCGTTTCCATCATCCTGGATCAGCTCAATTTTTGCAATACCACCCTGATACTGATCCGGCGCACTTAAGGTCTGGCTGCAGGACCAGGTAACATCCGTAGCGGTATTTGCGCCCGGCTCGGCCGGTGTCGGGGTCGGTGTATTCTCATCCGGCGTCGTTGGCTGTGCACTTGGGCTGTTGACATAAATCGTAACGTCCGAACCTTTCTTCACTTTGGTTCCGATTGCCGGGTCAACCTCCATGACTTCACCCTCGGCCACCTTGCTGCTGGTTCCTGTTTTTACAATAATATTGAAATCGCTCAGGATTGATTTTGCAGTTTCCTCATCCAGACCAATTACATCACGGATTGCAATTTCTTCCGCGTCCTTTGATCCCTTGCTGACAACGAGGGTAACGGTGGATTCCGGTGCAACCTGGCTTCCTTCGGCCGGATCAACGGAAATTACGTATCCTTCGGCAACGGTATCGCTGAAATCCTCTGTGGTAGAAACCTGAAGTCCAAGCTGGGTCAGAGCAGCGCTTGCAGCGTCTTTCTGTGTTCCCACAATGCCGGTCGGAATCGTTACGGTTTCTTTTCCGGAGCTTACATAATACGTAATCGTTGCATTTTTATCGACTTTCGTTCCCGGTTTCAGATCCTGGCGGCAGATCTTTCCTGCCTCAATGACATCCGATGCCTCGGTTCCGCCGTTGACCACACCAAGTTTCAGGCTGTTTGCCAGTGTGGTTGCATCTGCCTCGGTTTTATTGGTCAGATCCGGAACGGTTACTTTTTCCTCTTCTTTGCTGCTGGAAGAAACAACTTCCGTGCTGCTCGAAGATGATGCGGAACTGGAAGAGGCTGCGGTCGGTCCTTTTCCGCCGACAATGCCGGCTGCCTGTGCAATAAAGTAGATCAGCATGCAGATGATGATGGCTGCAATCGCAAAACCGCCGATTGTGATGATCTTTTCGAGTTTGTTTCCGGCTTTGTCATCGTCGTCGTCATCGTCGTAGTAGGAATCGTCGTCATCCTCATCGTAGGAATCGCGGTCATCCTCTTCTTCGTCCTCATCCTCGTCTTCTTCGTCCTCGTAGCTGTAATCTTCGTCCTCTTCCTCATCCTCGATCTTGCTGTAGCGCTTGCGGGCCGGCTCCTCTGCCGTCTGCGCATTTGCCTTTGCTGCTGCGCCGGAACGGATCTGGCTTAACTCCTCTGCGGATACCATAACAGTCTCGGCGTGAGAGCTTAACGGAGTTACTTTTACGAAATTGCCCTGCGGCTCCATCAGCGAATGCTTCAAGTCGTCGATCAGCTCCGCCATGTTATTGTAACGGCGGTCCGGGCTCTTCTGGGTACATTTTAAGATAATCTGCTCCAGTGCGAACGGAAGGTTCGGGGTATATTTGGATGGAGATTCAATCTCCTCCTGCAGATGCTTGATTGCGATGGCAACGGTGGTGTCGCCGTCAAACGGCACTCTTCCGGTTACCATCTCGTACATGGTGATACCAAGGGAATAGATATCACTCTTATAGTCCGAATATCCGCCGCGCACCTGCTCCGGAGAGCTGTAATGTACGCTTCCCATAACGTTCGAACTGATCGTATTGGAAGAAGTTGCCTTTGCAATACCAAAGTCGGAAAGTTTTACTTTTCCGTCTGTGGAAATGATGATGTTCTGCGGTTTGACATCGCGGTGTACAATATTGCGGTTGTGTGCTGCTTCAAGACCAAGGGAAACCTGAATGGCGATGCTGGTTGCCTCTTTTACGCTCAGTTTTCCTTTGCGGTCAATGTAATCCTTCAGAGTAATTCCCTCGACAAGCTCCATGACGATATAGTAAACGCCGCGGTCCTCCCCGACATCGTACACGTTTACAATATTCGGATGGGACAGTCCTGCTGCGGCCTGTGCCTCCGTGCGGAACTTGCGGATAAAGGTTTTATCCTCCCGGAATTCCGGTTTTAAAACCTTGACGGCCACCATGCGGTTCAGCTTGTGGTCTTTTGCTTTGTAGACATCAGCCATACCGCCGGAACCGATCCGGCTTATGATCTCATATCGTTCTCCTAAAATAACGCCCTCTTTTAACATTCTTTCACCTCGTTTGTAAATGGTTCAACGACAATGACTGCGATATTGTCTCTGCCGCCATTTGCATTTGCTTTATCAATTAAACGTTTCGCCTTGTCCTCACCGTCTTCTCGGCAGATGAGTTCGAAAATCTCCTCATCCGTTACCATGTTGGAAAGGCCGTCCGAGCACATCACCAATTGATTGCCCTCTTCAAGCTGAATGTCAAAGAAATCAATCTTTACGGTATCCTGTGTGCCTACTGCTCTGGTAATAATGTTTTTGTCCGGGTGATTCCGCGCCTGCTCGGGAGTGAGTTCTCCAAGGCGCACCATCTCTGCGATCAGGGAATGGTCCTGCGTCACCTGGTCAAACGTGCCATCTGCTGCCAGATACAGCCTGCTGTCTCCTACGTTTGCAACGTAGGCATAGTTGCCGACAACCGTAGCTACTACCATCGTCGTACCCATGCCTTCCATGGATATATCTCGTTTTGCCTGCTCAAAAATCTGGCTGTTTGCTGCTTCAATTCCATGCCGAATGATCCGCACCGGGTTGAAATTCGTATCCCTTTTTACAGATTCCACCAGTACAGAAACACCGTAACGCGAAGCAAAATCGCCCGCGTTATGGCCTCCCATGCCGTCTGCAACGACAAAGAGGTTCGGAAGGTTTCCGACCGGAGAGGCGGAGGCAAACACAAAATCCTGGTTCATCGTCCGTTTCTGTCCGATATCGGTTGCAGAAAATACCTTCATGCTTTTTCTCCTGTATTGACAGCCGCTTTTTTACGGCTGTTCGTTTGATTTATCAATAAAACTTTTTCTTAACTGTCCACAGGCTCCGTCAATATCAGCGCCCATTTCCCTTCTAATAGTAACATTAATTCCGTATTTTTCAAGTTTATTTTTGAAATTCTCTACGACTTTTTTCGTTGATTTCACGTAATCGCGCTCTTTGATCGGGTTGACCGGGATCAGATTTACGTGGCAGTTGATATCCGAAATACGCGAGGAAAGCTCTTTTGCATCAGCCTCGCTGTCATTTTTTCCACCAACAAGAGAATATTCAAATGTAATCCTGCGTCCTGTTTTTGCAAAGTAATTGCGACACGCATCAAGTACCTCATCAATGGAATATTTATTGGCGATCGGCATCAGCTCACGGCGCTTCTCATCGTTTGGTGCATGGAGGGAAAGTGCCAGGGTAATCTGGAGTCCCTCATCCGCCAGTTTATACATATTCGGTACAATTCCACAGGTTGAAACCGTGATATTCCGCTGGCTGATATTGAGACCCTCCGGGCTGGAAAGCAGTCGCACAAAACGCACCAGATTGTCGTAATTATCCATCGGCTCTCCCGTCCCCATCACAACCAGATTGGAGACCCGCTCCCCTGTGTCCTCCTGAATCCGGTAAATCTGATCCAGCATCTCCGACGGTGTCAGACACCGCACCAGTCCGCCGATTGTGGACGCGCAGAAGCGGCAGCCCATCCGGCAGCCGACCTGGGATGAGATGCAGACGGAATTTCCGTGGTAGTACTTCATCCAGACGCTCTCGATCACGTTGCCGTCGCTAAGGCGGAACAGGTATTTTCTCGTTCCGTCGATTTTAGACTCCTGCACCTGCACTTTTTCGAGACAGGTAAGCGGATACTGTTCCTTTAATTTTTCCCGGAAGGCAAGCGAGAGATTCGTCATCTCATCGTAGCTGCCCGCCAGACGATGATGCATCCAGTCGTATAACTGTTTGGAACGGAATGGCTTTTCTCCCATCTGCTGGCAGGCGTCCTTTAATTCGTCTAAGGTCATTGATTTAATATCCATCTGTTACGCCCGTCCTTCCTCTGTTTTCCGGAATTTTGCAAGGAAAAATCCGTCTGTCTTGTGTACCCCCGGGATCAGCTGCAGCTGTCCTTCGGCCGTTTCTCCGCTTTTCAGCTCATCCGGCAGCAGTTCATCCAGACTGACTGCTTCAAACGGGAACTGTTCCAGAAACCATGCGGCATTCTCGCCGTTTTCTTTTCTGTTGACGGTACATGTGCTGTACAACAGTGTGCCGCCCGGCTTTACGTACGATGCGGCATTTGCAAGGATTGCCCGCTGAATCCGTACCAGCTCCTCTTCTTTTTCTTTTGAAGCGTAATATTTGATATCCGGCTTTCTGCCGATGACGCCGTATCCGGTGCACGGCAGGTCTGCAATCACAACGTCCGCTTTTCCGATCCATTCCGCATCGAGCTGTTCCGCATCTTTTACCTTCGGCACGACGCAGGAAACACCTACTCTCTGCACATTTTCCCGGATCAGATCGACCTTGTATTCGGTGAGATCACGCGCTTCCACGCATCCCTGATTTCTCATTTTATCTGCTGCATGGAGGCTCTTTCCGCCCGGTGCCGCGCAGAGATCCAGCACCTGGTCACCCGGCTTTGGATCCGCCAGATGCGCCGCCATCATGGAGCTCACATCCTGAATCTGGAACCGGCCTTCCTGGAAGGCATTCAGTGATGCGATCGTCTCAAAGTTTTTCAAATAGAACGCCTCGCCAAGATACGGCGCTTTTTCCAGCTCTGCCCCCTGGCTTTCCAGGCTTTTCTTCGTCTCCTCGATCGTATTGTTCCAGCGGTTGATACGGATCGTCACCTGTTTTTCTTTCAGGAAATCCGCCATCATCGTTTCTGCCGTTTCTTTTCCGTACTGGGATACGAACTCCTCAACCAGAAATTCCGGCATGGAGTATTTCACGGAAAGATACTGCGTAGTATTGTTCTCCTTCGGCATCGGCAGATGATCTTTCTCCCGCACGATCGTGCGCAGAACGCCGTTGACAAAGCCCTTTAAGTTGTAAAAATGCTTCTTTTCCGCCAGTTTCACCGCCTCATTGACGACTGCCGAATCCGGTACTGCGTCAAGAAAACGGATCTGGTACACCGACATCCGTAAGATCGCACGAATCACCGGCTTGCATTTGTTGATCTTGATTTTGGAATACTGATTGATGATGTAGTCATTCTGGATGCCGTATTCCACGGTTCCCTCGCAGACCCGCTTGATAAACGCACGGTCCTGCCGCGGCAGGAACTGGTATTTATCGAGGGCGTCCCTTACAGCAAGATGGCAGGGCGTTTTCTCCCTGTCCATCTCAAGCAGAATGTTCATAATCAGCTCTCTTGTATTGATTGTATCAGTCATCATTTCTCCTAAATGCTCCGGATAAAATCAGCAGCCGGAGCAGCTGCAGCAGAGAACCGATCACCGCTGCCACGTATGTCATGGCTGCAGCCCAGAGTACTTTCTTGACTCCGTCGTGTTCCGTCTCTGTCACCATACCGCCCTCACTGAGCATTTTTAATGCTCTTCTCGACGCATCGAACTCGACCGGAAGTGTTACCACCTGGAATGCCAGTGCCAGCACAAACAGCCAGATCCCGGCTTTCACCAGCATCGGAAGGCTGAAAATCAGTCCGATCAGGAACAGCGGCCAGAAAAGCTGGGATCCAAGGTTCGCTGCCGGAACAATGGCGCTTCTTACTTTCAGCGGCACGTAATCCGTATTGTGCTGTACGGCATGGCCGCACTCATGCGCTGCGACGCCGATCGCTGCGACCGAGGTTGAATCGTAAACCGCATCCGATAAATTCACGGTTTTTGTCCGCGGATCATAGTGGTCGGTCAGTTTACCGGATACGTGGCGGACGGTCACATCGTAGATGCCGGCCTGATGCAGAATGCGCATCGCCGCCTCGCGTCCCGTCATGCCGCTGTACGAGCGGACGGTCTGATATTTGCTGAAAATCGTGTTCATGCGGGCGGATACCGCCATGGAAATCAGTGCGGCAAGAATCACCAGCAGATACGTACTGTCATAAAAAAGTCCCATATCGTTTTTCTCCTTTTTTCTCAGGCACAGCAGCCATCACACCGCTGTGCCGTTCCCCGCCTTAACTTCAGGTTGCTTTTTCTCTTTTATTCGCCAAGTCTGGTACCCGGCTCGATCGCATAGCCGCGCAGGAAATCGGCGGTCTTCATCCGTTTCTTTCCTTCGAGCTGCAGCTCCTCGATCACCAGAATGCCGTCTCCCGTCTTTACATGGAGACCTGTCTCATCTGCCACCCAGACTTTTCCGGCACTCTTCGTCGGATTCTGTCCCGGAATTTTCGAAAACAGATCGCCGCCGAACATGGCAATGACTTTGGCATCCCAGATTTTCAGGTTCTTTCCGTTTACTTTTGTAAAAGCACTCGGCCACGGGCTCATCGCACGGATCTGACGTTCGATCTCAACGGCACTCTTCGTCCAGTCGATCTTTCCGTCTTCTTTTTTGATCATCCGCGCATACTCTGTAGTGCTTATCTCCGGCTGTTTTTCCGGTGTCACTTCGCCTTTTTCAAGTCTTGGAAGTGTCTCCACCAGAAGTTTTGCTCCGGCTGCGGCGAGCTTGTCAAAGAGACTGCCGCCGGTCTCATCTGCTGCAAGCGGAACTTCCACTTTCGTCAGCATATCGCCTGTGTCGAGGCCTTCATCCATCTTCATAATGGTTACGCCGCTCACTTCATCGCCGTTCATGACAGCCCACTGGATCGGCGCTGCTCCGCGGTAAGCCGGAAGCAGGGATGCATGAACGTTGATGCATCCGTATTTCGGCATGTCCAAAATCTCTTTTGGAATAATCTGGCCGAATGCAACGACAACGATCACATCCGGCTCCATTTTCCGGATCTCCTCGATCGCCTCTGCATCCCGCACGCGGCGCGGCTGATAGACCGGAAGGCCGTGTTTTTCGGCTGCCTCTTTCACCGGTGTCGGCATCATCTGTTTTCCGCGGCCCTTCGGTTTGTCCGGCTGGGTCACAACGCCTGTGATCTCATAACCGGCCTCCACGAGTGCCTCAAGTGTTCCCACGGAGAAATCCGGGGTTCCCATAAATACCACTTTCATCTGAAGTCATCTCCTTTATTTTAAGACTTACTCTTCGTCCTCGTACTCCTCATACTCATCGTACGTGTTGTCCCAGAGTTCACCTTCTACTTTTTCTGTATACATATGTCCATCAAGGTGATCGCACTCGTGGCAGATGCAGCGGGCAAGAAGTTCGGTTCCCTCCAGTTCAAACGGCTGCATGTCGCGGTCCAGCGCTCTTACCTTTACGTAATTCGGACGGGTTACTGTACCGGATTTTCCCGGAAGGCTTAAGCAGCCTTCTGCTCCTGTCTGGCTTCCGGAAGTCTCCAGGATTTCCGGATTGATCAGAAGATGTGGGGTTCCATCCACATCCATGACTACGATTCTCTTTAAGATGCCGACCTGCGGTGCGGCAAGGCCGACACCGTTTGCCTCATACATGGTGTCAAACATGTCGTCGATCAGCTCGCTGATTCTTGGTGTCATCTTCTCCACCGGTCTGCATTTTTTCGTTAATACGCGGTCGCCTACGACTCTGATTTCTCTGATTGCCATAATTCTTTTCCTTTCTTTTGCTCTTCTATTATAAATAATCTATGTGTAAATAGTATGAAAAAACTAATACTTTCTGCTGAAGTCAAACTGTAAATAAACGGTACGGAAGCCTTTGTTAATCTCGATATACCGCTCCAGTTTTTCCCGCAGCTCTGCCAGCACCTCTTCCTGCGGCGCGCGTACATACACGGCCATGCGGTACAGGTCATTGATTTTCGACACTGCCTCACTTGCCGGGCCGATGATCTGGACTTCGCAGTTTCCCCGGATGCGGATGAGATATCTGCGAATGTATTCCATCGCCTGCGCCAGATGCGCTTCATCCTCCCCGGCTCCGTGGATCGCCAGAAGCTCCGCCGCCGGGGGATATCCCATCAGACGGCGGTAGTCCATTTCTTTCTCGTAAAATGTCCCGTAATCCTGCTCTGCCGCCGTCTGAATGCTGTAATGTTCGGGATGGTACGTCTGAATGACTGCCATTCCCGGCTTTTCGCCTCTTCCGGCGCGGCCGACTGCCTGCGTCAGCAGCTGAAACGTACGCTCCCCGGCACGGTAATCGACTGCATTCAGGGAGAGATCCGCCGCCAGCGCTCCCACCAGCGTGACATTCGGGAAATCGTGGCCTTTTACGATCATCTGGGTTCCAATCAGGATATCGGCCTCCCCCGCCGCAAATGAGGACAGGATTTCTTCATAACTGTTTTTCGTTTTTGTCGTGTCGCCATCCATCCTAAGAACGCGTGCCTTTGGAAACAGCTTTTTCACGTTCTGCTCGATCTGCTGTGTGCCGGCACGGAAGCCGCCGATGTACGGGGAACCGCACGACGGGCACGCATGTACCTGCGGTGTTTCATAACCGCAGTAATGGCAGACGAGCTTTCCGTTATTGTGTGCTGTCAGTGATACATCGCAGTGCGGGCATTTCATCACATGGCCGCATGCACGGCATGAGACGAAGCCCGCATAGCCTCTGCGGTTCAGAAACAGTACAACCTGTTCCTTTTTTTCAAGCCGTTTTTCGATCTCTTCCCGCAGTTTTCCGGACAGAATCGAACGGTTTCCCATCTGTAATTCTTCCCGCATATCCGCGATCCATACGGACGGAAGTGCTGCATTTCCGTACCGCGCATCCATCCGGAACAGCGCGTACGCTCCCGTCTCGCAGGCGTAAGAAGCATCCACCGACGGCGTTGCCGAACCCATCACCACATGGGCATGCTCCAGCCCGGCACGGCGCACAGCGGTCTCCCTTGCATGGTAGCGCGGCGTCACTTCACTTTTATAGGAGGTTTCATGCTCCTCATCGATTACGATCAGCCCCAGATCCGGAAACGGTGCAAAGAGTGCGGAACGCGGACCGATCATAATACTGACCTCCCCGCGCCGCGCGCGCTCCATCTGGTCGGCGCGCTCGGACGGTGTCATCCGCGAGTTGACCACCGTGACCCTTGTTCCAAACCGTGCGCAGAACCGCTCCACGTTCTGATACGTCAGCGCAATCTCCGGGATCAGCACGATCACCTGTTTTCCTTCCTTCAGCACTCGCTCCATCAGCTCCATATAGACGAGCGTTTTGCCGCTTCCCGTCACACCGCGGATCAGGCAGGGGCGGTTCTGTCCTTCCCATTCCTTTCGAATGCCGTCCACCACGGCCTGCTGCTGTTCGTTTGGTTTTCCCGCAGTTGTTCTTCCTGCCGCATCAGATACCGGATTTCTCCAGGTGCTCGTACGGCGGATTTCCAACACGCCCTGCTCTTCCATCACGTGCAGCGTATCTGCCGTGATTTTCAGTTTCTTGCTCACAACCGGCCCTGGAAGAACCGGCTGGGCCAGCAGCGCGTTTAAGAGACGGATTCTCGCTTTATAATTTTTCTTTCTGTAGTTTTCCAGCAGCTCCTCACATCTCGCAGGATCTGCAAGAAGCGCAATTTCGCGGGTTTCTTTCCCGCGCGCCTTTACTTTGACCGGAAGCACCGTCTTTAACGCCTGGATCATCGTCGATCCGTACGTATGACGCATCCACGCGGCGAGCGCGATGAGCTTCGTCTCTACGGTCGCCGCATCCTTTTGTACCGCGAGGATGGCCTTCATCCGGTCCTGCGGATATTTCGGCTCGTTTCCGACGGAAAGCACATAGCCGGTGATCGTGCGGTTTCCATTTCCAAACGGAATCTGTACCGCCGTTCCCGGACCGATCTCCCCTGTCAGTTCCGGCGGAACCTTGTACTGAAAGGTCCGGTCCAGTTTTTCATTTGTGATGTCTACGATTACATCAGCGTAAACGCCGCTCATACATTCCCCTTACTTTCTTCCAGTATTTCCCGGATCAGCACGCGCTCATCCATCTCGTACCGTTTCCCCTTCCGGATCTGATACGTTTCGTGGCCTTTTCCCGCGAGCACCACGAGATCGCCCGGCTGCCGGTTTTCGATCACATACCGGATCGCCTCCTTACGGTCTGCAATCTCAACGAAAGCGCCTTCTGTCTTCCCGATTCCCGTCCGGATATCGTCCAGAATCGCCTGTGGTTCCTCATCCCGCGGATTGTCCGAGGTGATGACGGTCAGATCCGCCAGACGCCCCGACACCTCTCCCATCTGGAATCTCCGGTCCCGCGCGCGGTTTCCGCCGCAGCCGAAGAGACAGATCAGGCGCTTCGGATGGTACTTCCGCAGTGTCTTTAACAGGCTTTCGAGGCTCATCGCATTGTGTGCGTAGTCAATGAGAAGCGTCATTTCCGGATACACCGGAACTGCCTCACACCGCCCACGGACGCGGACTGCGGAAAGTGCCTCCTGCATCGCCTTTTCCGGGATTCCCATCTGCGCGCAGACCGCAATGGCGGCAAGCGAGTTGGAAACGGAAAACAGACCCGGCAGATCTACCCGTACCGGAAAATCCGCTGCGCCCTGCACCCGGTATGAGACACCGAGCACGCCGGGCGCCTGATCGAGTGCTGCATCTGCTGCCATAAAATCAGCTTTTTCCCTGCATCCGAATGTCACCAGACGGCAGGTGCTCTGCCTTATGATCTCCGGAAACCTTTTGTCATCCCGGTTTACAATTCCGGTTCTGCAGGTGCGAAGCAGCTTCTTTTTGCAGGACAGATATTCTGCAAACGATGCATGCTCCCCGGCGCCGATGTGGTCGTTTCCAATGTTGGTGAACACACCGTAATCAAACGTAATTCCATCACACCGGTGCTGTTTTTCCGCCTGCGAGGAAACCTCCATCACAACATGGGTGCAGCCCTCCCGCATCATTTCAGAAAACAGCTTCTGCAGCACAACCGGCTCCGGCGTTGTATTTTCTGACGGAATGCTTTTTTCCCCGATCCTCGTCTCGATCGTTCCGATGAGTCCTGCGTGGATCCCTGCTTTTCGCAGGATTTCGTAAATCATATATGCAGTCGTCGTCTTTCCCTTCGTGCCGGTCACTCCGATTGTCACAAGGTGCTGCGCCGGATCGTCCTCCCAGGCACAGGAAAGCTGTGCGAGTGCTTCTCTGCTGTCCTTTACTACGAGTACGGTTACCTTTTCCGGAATCCCTTCCAGTTCCCGCTCCGCAACCAGGACAGCAGCGCCCCTCTCGACTGCTTCTTCTGCATATACGTGCCCGTCCATCCTGTTTCCGCGGATGCAGACAAACACGTTCTGCGGCTGTACTTTTCTGCTGTCGCATGTGATTCCTGTAACTTCCGCATCCAGACTGCCCTGCTGGAGCTGATATGCGATCCGTTTTTGTAACGTGCGCATGTTTTTCATGCCGGGACCTCCCTTTCACGTTTCAAATCCCTACGACTCAGATACTTTTATAGAATACCATAGTCCGAAAAACATTTCAATGTGCGCAATGTCGGTTTCTTCTTGATTTTTGCCCCCATAAACTTTATAATAGTTCTATATTGATGCCTGGTTTTTTCGTATCAAAATCTATGAACTGCAAAGAGAGGTATCTTCCAATGAAAAGAAAAAAAATAGTTGTTGCACTAGGACACAAAGCTCTTGGAACGACGCTGCCGGAACAGAAAGCAGCCGTAAAACGTTCCGCAAAAGTAATCGCAGATCTCGTTGCTGCCGGTGCTGATGTTGTCATCACCCACAGCAATGCGCCGCAGGTCGGCATGATCCACATGGCGATGAATGAATTCGGCAAAATGCACACCGACTACAGCGCAGCCCCGATGTCTGTCTGCTCCGCTATGAGCGAAGGCTACATCGGCTACGACCTGCAGAACGCCATCCGTGCTGAGCTTCTCCGCAGAGGAATCTTCAAAACCACATCCACGATTCTTACACAGGTTGAAGTAGATCCGTACGACGATGCCTTCAACAATCCGGTCAAACTGATCGGCCGTACGCTTACCAAAGAGGAGGCTGACGCAGAGGAAGAAAAAGGAAACTACGTAACGAAAACCGAGGACGGCTACCGCCGAATCGTTGCTGCTCCGAAGCCGCAGGATATCGTAGAGATCGACTCCATCCGTCTTCTTCTCGATGCCGGACAGGTTGTCATCGCAGCAGGCGGCGGCGGAATCCCGGTTCTCCCGCAGAATGAAGAGTTAAAGGGTGCATCCGCAGTCATCGAAAAAGACCTCACCAGCGGCCTGATGGCAGAAATGCTGAACGCAGACATGCTGATGATCCTGACCAGCGTGGAAAACGTTTCCATCAACTACGGTACCCCGGACGAAAAACCGCTGGAGCACATCACCGTTGCTGACGCGAAGAAATACATCGCAGAAGGCCAGTTCGGAGAAAACTCCATGCTGCCGAAGATGGAAGCAGCTGTTTCTTTCCTCGAGAAAGGCATCGGCCGTACCGCAGTCATCACTTCCATTGATTCTGCACTCGCCGGATTCCAGGGAAAAACAGGTACGATTATCGAGTAATACAAAGTATACAAAAAAGGATTCCCGCGAGTGGGAATCCTTTTTTTCTACTCTTTTTCCGGACTAAAAAGCCAGATTAGAAAGTAAATTTATCTGCAAAGTAAGCATCGAGATCCTCAATTTTAATTCTCTCCTGCTCCATGGTGTCACGGTCACGGACGGTAACAGCACCATCGGTCTCGGAATCGAAGTCGTAGGTGATGCAGTACGGAGTACCGATCTCATCCTGACGGCGATACCGTTTTCCGATATTTCCACGGTCATCAAACTCGCAGTTGTATTTCTTGGACAGCTCTGCAAAGACTTTCTCAGCGCCCTCGTTCAGCTTCTTGGAAAGCGGAAGCACACCGATTTTTACCGGTGCCAGTGCCGGATGGAAATGCATCACGGTACGAACATCATTCTTCTCTGCGTCGAGAACTTCCTCGTCATAAGCGCTGCACAGGAATGCCAGAACGACACGGTCAGCACCAAGAGACGGCTCGATAACATACGGGATGTATTTCTCGTTCTTCTCTGGATCGAAATAGGTCATATCCTGTCCGGATACATTCTGATGCTGGGTCAGGTCGTAATCGGTACGGTCTGCGATTCCCCACAGCTCGCCCCATCCGAACGGGAACAGGAACTCGATATCGGTTGTTCCCTTGCTGTAGAAGCACAGCGCTTCCGGAGAATGGTCTCTTGCACGCATCTCTTCGTCTTTCATGCCGAGGCTCTTCAGCCAGTTGATGCAGAAGCCTCTCCAGTACTGGAACCAGTCAAGATCGGTGCCAGGCTCGCAGAAGAACTCCAGCTCCATCTGCTCGAACTCACGGGTACGGAAGGTGAAGTTACCCGGTGTAATCTCGTTACGGAAAGATTTACCGATCTGGCCGATTCCGAACGGAATTTTCTTTCTGGAAGTACGCTGTACGTTTTTGAAGTTTACGAAGATACCCTGTGCAGTCTCAGGACGAAGATATACGGTGTTCTTCGCATCCTCTGTAACACCCTGGAAGGTTTTGAACATCAGGTTGAACTGACGGATATCGGTAAAGTTATGTTTTCCGCAGGACGGACACGGAATCTGATGCTCCTCGATGAAGTTCTTCATCTCTTCCTGGGACCATGCGTCTACACTGCCGCCTTCGATTTCAATGCCTTTTTCCTCGCAGAAGTCTTCGATCAGCTTGTCTGCACGGAAACGCTCGTGGCACTCTTTACAGTCCATCAGAGGATCGGAAAATCCGCCGAGATGACCGGAAGCTACCCATGTCTGCGGGTTCATCAGGATCGCGCAGTCAACACCTACGTTGTGCGGGCTCTCCATCACGAATTTCTGCCACCATGCTTTTTTCACGTTGTTTTTCAGCTCAACACCGAGCGGGCCGTAATCCCAGGTATTTGCCAGGCCGCCGTAGATTTCGGAACCCGGATATACAAAACCTCTGGATTTTGCTACTGCCACAATTTTGTCCATTGTCTTTTCCATAGTTAGTTACTCCTCTATTTTATTTGTTTACTTACCATAAACAACAATAACAGGACTGGCAAGAAGAACGTCCTGCTCATATTCCTGCTCTGTTTCTTCTGTCTTAGTCTGCTCTGATGATGACGCAGAAGCACTCTCTGTGGACTTTGTGGTCCACTCGCCGGCCGTATCCACCGTGTTTTTTCCTTTGATCACGGCTGTACCGGAAACGCAGAGCACCGGATCTTCCGTTACGATTTCCAGCGGCTCCTCGCAGACAATCACGCGTACATGCTTAACGCCTTTGACCGCATCTTCGACTGAAACCTCATTGCCTTTAGAATCGACAAAGGAAGCGGAAAAATCATATCCCGCTTCTTCTGCCTCATCCAGCGTGCCTGCGAAAAATTCTGCTCCGTGATAATCCGCGTAGGACTGGTAATCTCCGTATTCCATCCGGATCTCCACCTTGTCCTCTTTGATCTGGCATTTTTCCAGCTTCACGGAATCCGCATCGCCGCGCTCCTCTGTGAATTTTTTGATGTCATCCTCCACAAAGACCTTCAGTTCGTCTTCCGTGTAATCATCGTCTTTGCTGTAATCTTCCACAATGGCTTCTGTCACAACACCATTTTTGCTCACATAGACAGATGTCGTTGTCACATCTTTTAACTTCTCACAGCCCGACAGCAGCACGGAAGCCGCTGTCAGAACTGCGAGAAGCTGTCCTGCTTTTTTCATAAAAATCCTCTAAAAACCGCCTGAATTATTTGTTGCGGTAAATGATATCGTCTCTTCCCGGCCCGTTGGAGATCATGGTGATCGGGAATCCGATTTCTTTCTCTACAAACTCGATGTAGTTTCTGCAGTTCTCCGGCAGCTCCTCGTATTTCTTGATGCCGCGGATATCGCATTTCCATCCCGGAAGGGTTTTCAGAACCGGTTTTGCTTTCTCAAGAATGCTGGTGTTCGGGAAATCGTGGATTTCTTTTCCGTCTACTTCGTATGCTACGCAAACCGGAATCTCGTCCAGATATCCGAGAACGTCAAGTACGGTAAATGCTACATCGGTGGTACCCTGCATTCTGCAGCCGTAACGGGAAGCAACACAGTCGAACCATCCCATACGTCTCGGGCGGCCTGTGGTTGCACCGAACTCTCCGCCGTCTCCGCCGCGTCTTCTGAGCTCATCTGCCTCATCGCCGAAGATCTCGGAAACGAAAGCACCTGCTCCTACTGCGCTGGAGTAAGCTTTGCATACGGTTACGATTTTCTTGATTTCATATGGCGGAACACCTGCTCCTACTGCGCCGTAGCCGGCCAGTGTGGAAGAAGAAGTTACCATCGGGTAAATTCCGTGATCCGGGTCTTTTAAGGAACCAAGCTGACCCTCAAGCAGGATCTCCTTGCCTTCCTGAATCGCGTTCCACAGGAATGCGGAAGTATCGCATACGTATGGCTCAACCATTTTTTTGTATTCCATCAGCTCTGCATAGATCTCATCCGGATTTAACTGCGGTTTGTGATACAGATGCTCGAGCAGAATGTTCTTGGTTTCGCATACGGATTTCAGTTTCTCTTTCAGGTGCTCATCGTCGAACAACTCGTTTACCTGGAAACCGATTTTTGCATATTTATCTGAGTAGAACGGAGCGATACCGGATTTGGTGGAACCAAAGGATTTTCCGCCCAGACGCTCTTCCTCATACTGATCGAACAGGATGTGGTACGGCATTACCATCTGTGCACGGTCGGAAATTTTGATCTTCGGTGCCGGCACTCCCTTCGAAACGATCTCATTTAACTCTTTGATCAGAACCGGAATATTGAGTGCAACACCGTTTCCGATTACGCTTGTTGTGTGGCTGTAAAATACGCCGGATGGAAGGGTATGAAGTGCAAACTTTCCATAGTTGTTTACAATGGTATGGCCTGCATTCGCACCACCCTGGAAACGGACAATAATGTCTGCCTCTTTTGCGAGCATATCGGTAATCTTACCTTTTCCCTCGTCTCCCCAGTTTGCTCCTACTACTGCCTTAATCATGTGACATCCTCCTAATTCAACGTATACTTGCGGCCTCTTTGTTTCGGCCGTTCATGCATAGTATACCATGTTTTCTTCATAAGTAAAACTTATTATTACTTATAAAATTTGTTTTTTTATTATTTCTGTTTATCAAACGCATCAGACGTTGATTTCCGCAGTCATGCCAAGTGCCTCTTTGTTTGCCTCAAGCACCGGATTAACTACGTTCTTCAGGAATGCGTCAACCTGTACGGATGCGCGGCCTGTGTATTTGGACGGATCCATCGTCTTTTCCAGCTCTTCTTTGGTCAGATGGAACATCTCATCCGCTGCGATCAGATCCAGAAGATCGTTGTCGCGGCCTTCCTCTTTGACATGTTTTCCGGCGATCATGGACAGCTCGCGGATTCTCTCATGCAGCTCCTGACGGTCGCCGCCTGCTTTTACCGCATCCATCATGATATTCTCAGTTGCCATAAACGGAAGCTCTGCCATCATGTGTTTTAAGATAACCTTTGGATAAACCACAAGTCCGTCTACGACGTTCATGCACAGATCCAGGATACCGTCGATGGCAAGGAAGCCTTCCGGAATGGAAAGTCTCTTGTTTGCAGAGTCATCGAGGGTTCTCTCAAACCACTGTACAGAAGAGGTGATGGCCGGATTTAATGCATCGGTGATCACATAACGGGACAGGGATGCGATACGCTCGCTTCTCATCGGATTTCTCTTGTATGCCATGGCGGAAGATCCGATCTGTCCTTTCTCGAACGGCTCCTCAACTTCTTTTAAGTGCTGCAGAAGACGGATGTCGTTGGAGAATTTTGTTGCGCTTGCCGCAATGCCTGCCAGAACGTTTAATACTCTCGTATCGACTTTTCTGGAATACGTCTGTCCGGAAACAGGATAGCAGTTCTTGAAGCCCATTTTCTCAGCGATCATCGGATCAATCTTGTCGATGGTCTCCTGATCTCCGTCGAACAGCTCTAAAAAGCTTGCCTGTGTGCCTGTTGTTCCTTTGGAGCCGAGCAGCTTTAAGGTGCTCTGTACGTACTCGAGATCTTCAAGGTCCATTAAGAACTCCTGCATCCACAGGGTTGCACGTTTTCCGACGGTGGTCGGCTGTGCCGGCTGGAAGTGGGTGAATGCAAGGGTCGGCTGGTCTTTGTAGGTATCCGCAAATTTTGCCAGCTCAGCGATAACGTTCACCAGTTTTTTCTTCACCAGCTTTAAGGCTTCGTTCATGACAATGATATCGGTATTGTCGCCTACGTAGCAGCTGGTTGCTCCCAGATGGATGATTCCTTTTGCTTTCGGACACTGTACGCCGTAGGCATACACATGGGACATTACGTCATGACGGCAGACTTTCTCTCTTTCTTTTGCCACATCGTAGTTGATGTTCTCGGCATTTGCTTTCAGTTCTTCGATCTGCTCATCAGTAATAGAAAGTCCCAGTTCTTTTTCTGTCTCAGCCAGTGCAATCCATAACTTTCTCCAGGTACGGAATTTCATATCCGGGGAGAAGATGTACTGCATCTCCTTGCTTGCATAACGTTCGGAAAGAGGGCTTACATATCTGTCAGTTCCGCTCATAGACACGATTCTCCTTTTCTTGTCAAAATGTGTATTCGGTTTCTCTTTTATCCCCGCTCTTTTTCATTCCCAAAAACAGAATGGGACGTATAAAGAGCGTGTTTGAAATACGTTTCAACCACGCTCTAGTATAACGCATGTTGTTTTTTTAGGCAAGTGCAACGTCGTTACTTCTCACGAAATTTTCCCAAAAAGCCCTGCATTCTGGCATTTTCGGAATCGAAAACTTCGTCCGGTGTTCCCTCCACGGCGATCACACCCTGGTCCATAAAGATGACGCGGTCGGAAATTTCCCGGGCAAAATTCATCTCGTGGGTAACGATCACCATCGTCATGTTCATCTCCGCAAGAGATTTGATGACCTTTAAAACTTCGCCTGTCAGCTCCGGATCGAGTGCCGATGTCGGCTCATCGAAAAAGAGCACCTTCGGTTTCAGCATCAGCGCGCGCGCAATCGCAACTCTCTGACACTGGCCGCCGGAAAGCTGACACGGATACGCCTTTTCCTTTCCGGTCAGACCCATTTTTCCAAGCAGCTCTTCCGCCTGTGCTTCCACCTCCGCGCGGTTCCGCTTCTGTACATGGATCGGCGCATCGCAGAGATTTTTCATAACATTATAATGAGGAAACAGATGGAAACTCTGGAATACCATTCCAAAATTCTCCTGTATTTTCCGTAGTACGGCAGGCTTCGCATAGACGGATTTTCCGTTTTCCATTGTAACTGCCTGCTTGCCAAGGTACGCCAGATCACCGCCGTCCATCGTTTCAAGCATTGCCGCGCACCGCAGCAGTGTCGATTTTCCCGATCCCGACGGGCCGATGATCGAGAGCACCTCGCCCTCTTCTACTTTGAGGGAAATATCTTTTAACACTTCGAGATCCCCAAAGCTCTTTCTTACATGGTTCATTTCCAGATAAATCATATCGTTTTCCGCTCTCTTCTATAGTTAATGATAATAAGAAAATTTCTTTTCCAAAAGTTCCATCACCCACGCCACGACAAAATTGAAGATGTAGTAGAAAATACCGGCGGCGACGAACGGAACCATCGTGGTCTTGGCCGCCGCGATCTGTTTTGCGATCGTGAACATTTCCACATAGGAAATGGAAAAGGCCAGCGACGTATCCTTGACCAGCGTAATCACCTCATTGGTGATCGCCGGCAGAATCCGTTTCACAACCTGCGGCAGAATAATGCGGACAAACGTCTGTCCCTTCGAATAACCAAGAAGCTTTGCTGCCTCGTACTGTCCACGATCCATCGAAACGATGCCGGAGCGGTAGATTTCTGCAAAATAGGCGCCGTAGTTTAAGGCAAATCCGGTGATAATCGCCGGAAAGCGCCATTTTCCGATGTTCATACCGAACAGATAGAACGGTCCGAAGTAAACCACCATGAGCTGCAGCATCAGAGGCGTGCCGCGCATCAGGGAGATATAGAGCCGGAAAATTCCGCTCACAATCCGGTTTTTCGACATACGCCCGAAGGCGATCAGCAGACCGAGCGGCAGGGAAAATACGAGCGTCAGGACAAATATCGAGATCGTTCCCGCCATTCCGGTACTAAGCTGTGATAGAATCATGGACAACTTCATGCTGCTTTACTCTCCTTTTTTCTCCAGACACACCATGTCTGCGATTCCGTATTTTTCTGCGAGTTTGTCGAATGTTCCGTCGGCCAGAACCTGCTGCAGGCCTTCGTTTACTTTATCGCAGAGCTCGGTATTTCCTTTTTTGAATCCGATCGCATATTTCTCAGAGTTCAGGTGCTCGTCGAGGATTTTGTATCCTTCTCCGCGGCTTTCCAGCTGATATTTGGCAACGCCGATATCCATGGCAACCGCATCGATGGAACCTGCCTGAAGCTCTACAAACGCATTGTTATAATCCGGGAACTGCTGCAGAGCGGCGAAAGTATCGGCGAGTTCTTTCTGACCGCCTTCTTCCTCACTCTGTAAAAGATCGAGTGCTGCGGATGCTGCCTGCACACCAACCGTCTTTCCTGCCAGATCGGACAGGCTGTTGATGCCGGAATTCTCAGATACGACCATCACCTGGCTGTTGTCCACGTACGGATCGGACCAGGTGTAATCGTCCTCTCTGCCGTTCATGGTAAAGCCGTTCCAGATGCAGTCAATCGCACCAGAATTCAGCTCGGTATCTTTCGCATCCCAGTTGATCGGGGTTTTTACCAGCTTCCAGCCGTAAATCTCGCAGACTGCCTCGGCGAGCTCCAGGTCAAATCCGGTGTAATCGCCGGTCTCATCGTCCATGTAGCCGTACGGCGGGTATTCTGCATCGAAGCCCACGGTAAAGGTTGTCGTTCCGTCTGCGGAAGAGGATGCTGCTCCTGCTGATGAGGCAGATGTTTTTGCTGTGTCTGCAAAGCCGCAGCCAGCCAGCAGGGCAGATACACAAAAGGCTGCTGTCAAAATGCTAACCATTTTCTTTTTCATAATAATCTTCTCCTTTTCTACGTGATCATGTTATCACTGTACTACGCTAAACTAATTGGTATCCTACCATACTCCGGCACCGCCTGTCAACCCGCACCGGTTAAATAATCCAGAAAACCTGTTCCAACACAAAAAAAGTCTCCGAAACGGTCAGCAGATTCTGCTTTTTTCCGTCTTCGGAGACTTTGATTTTTCTATTTTGGATAACTATTTATAAACCCTTGTTACACGGCTGCTGATATCGCAGAGCATCTCGTAATCGAAACGTGCCGCCGGGTTGGCGATCTCTTCGATCGTGATGGTCTCATCCCCGTCGGTTCCGACAAGCGTTACAACGTCCTCCACCTGCACATCCGGGATGTCGGTCACGTCCACCATCATCTGATCCATACAGATTCTTCCGATGATCGGTGCTTTTTTCCCGTGGATCAGCACACAGCCCTGGTTCGAGAGAGCTCTCGGATAGCCGTCTGCATAGCCGGCTGAAACAGTTGCGATCCGTGTCATCGGTTTCTCGGTCACATACGTGGCACCGTAGCTGACGCCGATGCCCGGGCCGACTTCCTTCACATGGATGACATGGCTCTTCCAGGAAAGCGCCGGGATCAGATCGAGACGCTCTTTTTTTACCTTCTCGGATGGGTAAATGCCGTAGGTGATGATACCGGAACGTACCATCTCAAAGCGGTGATCATCAAATTCCATGATTCCGGCGGAGTTGCAGATATGGCGAAGCGGAATCGTCACGCCGCGCTCTGCTAAAAGTGCCGTCATCTTATCATATTTTTCCATCTGCATCGAACAGTACGTCTTGTCTTCCTGATCGGCGCAGGAGAAATGCGTAAACATACCTTCCAGCTCGATGTGCGGAAGATCCGCGATTTTTGCCGCCTCATCCGCATCGTGCTCTGTCACCTGGAAGCCGATCCGCGTCATGCCGGTATCGACCGCGAGGTGTGCTTTTGCTTTCCGGTTCTGGCGTGCTGCCTCTTTTTCGAGGGCAAGTGCCTGTGCGTAGCTGTCGATCGTCTGAGTGATGTCGTATTCCACAAGGTCGCCGTACTGGGACGGGGACACGTAGCCGAGAATCAGGATCGGCGCGGAAATGCCGTTTTCTCTGAGCTCGACAGCCTCCTCGATGGTTGCGGTTGCAAAATAATCAACCTGGTTTTCCAGATAGGATGCTACCGGAACGGCACCGTGGCCGTAGGCGTTCGCTTTTACAACGCCAAGGAGTTTCACGCCCTCCGGTAGTCTTTTTTTCACTTCTCTGATGTTATGCCCGATCGCTTCGAGTGAAATCTCTGCATAACAGCGTAAGTATCTGTTCACTTTTTTCCTTCTTTCTTTCCGTACTTTTTCTGAGACGCCAAAACGTGCCTGAAAACTCTTTCGGATTATTTTCAGACACGCTCTCGTATCAGATTCCGGCTGTGCCGGTTTTTATTTGTCCGGTCTGCGGATGGCGGAATAGATATTTTTTACATTTTTCAGCACTACATGCGTTCTTGTCGCATCGACGCCCGGAAGGCTCATCACCTGGCGGTGGATTTCTTCGAGTTCGTCGGATGAGTGACAGGAAATGCGGATAATCAAATCAAAATCTCCGGTCTGATAATAGCAGGATACGATGTACTCCAGTTTCTGGATCGCATCTGCAAAACTGTCAAAGAACTTCGGATGCTCCAGGCTGACTTCCATCAGCGCGGTCATCTCATTTCCCGTTTTCTTTTCGTCTACAATAATGGTGTATTCTTTAATCACTCCGGTTTCTTCCATTTTACGGATTCTCTCGATGACTGCAGAAACCGATAAATGAATCTCTTTGCTGATATTGGAAGCCGTCTCGCGGGCATTTTTCTGCAATATCTTCAGAATCTTATAATCAATGGCATCCATGTATTTTTCCTCCCATAAGAATTGACAGGGCTCTTCTTTCCAGATTTTAGCATAAAATTTCCCTGTCACTACCTTTCTATTATATCAAATTTTTCAGATAAGTCCAGTTTTTCCCAAAATATTTTATAGAAAGATTAGAATTTTTCTTTAAATTGCACAGATGCCGGTTTTTCTATTCTTCGAAGGTTTCTGCAATATCCTGCATCAGAATGCCGATCCCGAGGTGCTGCGGGCACTGCTTTTCACAGCGATAACAGTTGATGCAGTCATCGGCACGTTTGTCCTGACGCTCATACTCTGCACGAACCGCTTCGACGCCTTCCGTCGCTGTCCGGTTGTAAAGCGCAAACAAACCCGGGATGTTGATTTTTACCATGCACGGCATACAGCTCTGACAACCGGTGCAGCAAACCAGAAGTTCTGTTCCATTTTCCTGCATAGGGAAATTCCCCCTTTTTTGCTTTTCCGTTTTTCTATTATAGTACATTTCCCGTTCTGGAACAAGGCTGATCTTTGCGGACATTTTCACGCCCCTTTCACCCTGAATTTTCTCCTTTTTCAGTGTTTTGAAAATTTTTTAATTTTTTTCAAAAAAGGGGTTGACTTTTTCTCAGCTTTCCTGTAGAATACGTTTTGTCAGTGAGGCACGGCAGTCAACAAGACAGAGAAAAAAATCAGTGCCCATCATCTGCGGGTGTAGTTCAATGGTAGAACACCAGCCTTCCAAGCTGGATACGTGGGTTCGATTCCCATCACCCGCTTCATCCAAAAGGATGTATATGCGCGAGTGGCTCAGGGGTGGAGTACAACCTTGCCAAGGTTGGGGTCGCGGGTTCGAATCCCGTCTCGCGCTCTTTTTATTACCGAAATTTCTTCACAGGAATTTCGGTTTTTTGTTTTATCAAAAACTTTTTTTACCAAGGAAAGGAGTTCTTATGATTCAGGATATCGCTCCGCATAAATATTATGTAGATTACCACCCTTCCACACCGAACGATACCGATCTCGTTTTCATCTACGGTCATCACACAATTCTGTGCAATTTTGAAGATCCGCAGATCCGCTATCCTTCGATTGCAGAAATTGCACCTGTTTTCCCGGAAATCCGGGAAAAAGCAAAATTTCTGTTCCGTATCGACGAAACCAATTACTATGAACTGCGCCGCCCGCAGCTTTCGGAATTTGATATCTGGAAATATGAAAACACACTGATTCTGCGCCGCGCCGTTCCGGGATGGCTCGGATTCGCCGGCATCACCGGCTACCAGATCCACACCTGGTACACAGACCACACCTACTGCGGCCGCTGCGGAACCAAGATGCACGCGCCCGGAAATGAACGTGCGATGCAGTGCCCGTCCTGCGGCGCACTCTCCTATCCGGTGATCTGCCCAAGCGTCATTGTCGCCATCACTGATGGTGACCGCCTGCTGCTCACGAAGTACGCACCTTCCCACAGCAGCCACCGCCAGTACGCCCTCGTGGCCGGCTATACCGAGGTCGGTGAGACGCTGGAACAGACGGTGCACCGTGAAGTCATGGAAGAAGTCGGATTAAAGGTCAAAAATCTGAGATACTATAAGAGTCAGCCGTGGTCCTTCAGCGGCTCGCTGCTCGCCGGATTTTACTGCGATGTGGACGGCGATCCGTCCATTACCCTCGACCGCGAGGAACTCTCCGTTGCCGAATGGTTTGACCGCGATTCTCTTCCGGAGACGCCGAACCTCATCAGTCTGACCGGTGAAATGATCGAATGCTTCCGCCAGGGAAAAGAACCGAAATAAAAAATAAGAAATCATTTTGTGACTTAGTCACAGAACTTCCCGTTCTGCTGTGGTATTCTACAGTCACAACAGAAAAACACTTACCGGGAAATAAAAAATCCCGTTTTAAAAAAGGAGGACTTCTATTATGTCATTAATTCATGTTACATCCGAAAACTTTGAAAAAGCTCTGCAGGCAGCACCTGGCGTTGCCGTTGTTGATTTCTTTGCTACCTGGTGCGGACCGTGCAAAATGCTCGCCCCGGTCATCGAAGAGGCAGCTGAGGATATGCCGGAGATCCAGTTCTACAAAGTAGACGTTGACGAAGCACCGGAGCTGGCAAGATCCTTTAAAGTCATGAGCGTTCCGACCCTCGCTTTCTTCAAAAACGGCGAACTCGTAAAGAAAAACGTCGGCGCCGTTTCCTATGAGGAGCTGGAAGAACTGATTAACTCTGTAAAATAAACAGCGTAATATTGGAAATGCAAGAAAAAACGTATCGGCACAAAAACCGATACGTTTTTTCTTGCATTTCTTTCCGTTCTTTTCTATCATGGAAGAAACGGCTGCTGCCGTAGTTTACAAAAGAACGTTCTTCTTCCGAAAGGAGTTTTATTTATGTCATCTTTTCTGGAATCCTGTTTTCAGGAGCATTATCCATTTTATTCAAAGCTTACCGCCGATGAACAGCAGACACTCGTGCTCTCTTCCGTCCTGACGACGTATCAGCGCGGCGATTTTCTCTACAGCTGTGACGATGACTGTCTCGGCGTTCTGCTTGTCCTCTCCGGCAAGCTCCGCATCTTTATCCAGTCCGGCGAGCAGCGGGAAATTACCCTGTTTACCACCGGTCCCGGCGAAGTCTGCACGCTGTCTGCCTCCTGTGCGATGCAGGAAATCAGCTTTGATATTCTGATTGAGGCCGAGGAGGAGACGAAAGTTCTCATCACTCCGGCCAGCACGTTCCGCAGACTGTTGAATCAGAATATTTACGTTGAAAACTACATTTACCGGGAAACAACGGAGCATTTTTCCGAAGTCATGTGGGCGATGGGCCAGCTCCTCTTTACGCGGCTTGACCAGCGCCTTGCCGGATATCTCGAGGATGAACGCATCCGCACCGGTTCCCCGGTGCTCTCCACCACGCACGAACAGATCGCGCGGAACCTCGGCAGTGCCAGAGAGGTCGTTTCCCGCACCTTAAAGTCGTTCGAGAAAGACGGCATCGTCGCACTCTCCCGCGGCACGGTCACGATTCTCGATGTCAAAAAGCTCCGCGGCATCTGCCGGATGCGCCGATAGTTCTTCTACGCGCGCAGACATTTTCCCACAGGCTCTGCCCTGCCGCTCGAGAAAATATTTTTCAAAAGCGTTCTAACGGCACTCCATCTTAATTTCAATCTCATTTCCTTCCACGGCCACCTTCGCATAACTTCCGACGATCAGCGGCATCGCCGGATGAAGGTGTCCGATGTCGAGATCCATCACGATCGGCACGTTGTATTTTCCAAGCAGATCCGTCACGGCGCGGTACTGGTCGAGTTCCCCGAATTTCTGTCCGAACTGCAGCGGGCGGCCAATCAAAAAGCCTTTCACATATTGGAACCAGCCGGCGTGCTCCATCTGCCAGATTGCGCGGCGGATCGCAAAGACGTTCAGATCGCACGCTTCCAGAAACCAGACAAAACCGTCCTCTTTATATTTTTCCACAAAATCAACCGTTCCGTCGTACTTCGTTCCAAGAATATTGACGAGACAGTCGAGACAGCCGCCGATGAGCCGTCCCTCAAATGCACTGTCCGCATCCGGGAAGCGGCGCAGAACGCGCGGTTCTGTAATCTGGTACGGCAGATACGGATTTTCCTCGCTTCTGCCCTTCGCATCGTCTCTTTCCCATCCCTCATAGCCGCGGACGGTACGCACTTCTCCCGTCAGTACGCCAAACGCATCCGCTACGGATTTATGCCACGGCTCCATGCCGAAATCACTCGCACACGGACCGTAAACAGCCGCCGTATCGCAGATGGTCGGCAGAAGATACGTAAAATGCGTATTGTCAGAATAGCCGAGATACCATTTCGCCGGTGCCTTTCTGATCTTTTCAAAATCCACGTAATCGAGATCCTCGCACATCAGCTCTCCGCCGCCGCAGGAAATCAGACAGTCATTCTTCTCACTGACATAATATTCCGTCAGCTCTTTTCCGCACTCCTCCGGTGCCGCGCTGATTCCGATGCCGTGCTCTGCATAGCAGTTTGGCCCAAGATCCAGCTGATATCCCATCTCTTTCCATTTTTTCTGTGCATTTGCAAACGCGGACTTGTATGGCTCTGTTGTGCATCCAAACGATGGTGCCACAAAGCCGATCGTTCCGCCCTTTTTCAGATTTTCCGGAAACCTCATGTCGCATCCTCCTTTATCCTAATTCTTCTGCCTCCAGATTCTTATACTGCGTCAGCTCATCCCCGAAGATCAGCTCTCCGTCGTTCTGCGCAAAGTACAGCTCCTCTTCTTTTTCCAGTTTTGCCTTTCCGTTCGTCCCCTCGGTAATCTCCGCGCAGAGACGGTCCACCTCCGTTTTCGGAACGAGAACGCGGATTTTCACCTGATCGGTGTACTCGGATTCCAGAATCGGAATCCCCCGCTGGCCGAGCAGATACTGGATTTTACCGATGCCGTTGTAATCCGTCTCAATCAACAGCCGCACGCCGCAGATCTCGTCAATCAGAACACTGTTTGCCAGCCCCTCCTGCACCGCCTGCGAGTACGCGCGCACCAGGCCGCCCGTTCCCAGCAGCGTACCGCCGAAATACCGCGTCACCACAACAAGCACATTGCGGAGGCCTGCTCCCTGTACCACATCGAGCATCGGCCGCCCTGCCGTGCCGGAAGGCTCCCCGTCGTCGCTGCAGCGCACCGTCTCCTGATTTTCTCCAATAATATACACAAAACAGTTATGCCGCGCATCCCAGTATTTTTTCCGCAGAGCTTCCAGGCAGGAAAGTGCCTCCTCCTCAGATTCCACCAGACGCACCGTCGCAATAAAACGTGATTTCTTCTCCACGATTTCCCCGGTTCCACCCCGGTAAACCGTCCGAAACTGATCGATCATATGTCCTTACTCCTTCACCCAAATATGTACCTATCTTACCATATCATTTCTGAAAAATCAGCATTCTTTTCAGAAATACTTTTATTCCAGCCCTTTGTTTGGTATAATAAAAATAAGTATACCCTGCTTTTTGCAGGGCAGGAAC
Source organism: Fusicatenibacter saccharivorans (assembly GCF_027667425.1). NCBI lineage: Bacteria > Bacillati > Bacillota > Clostridia > Lachnospirales > Lachnospiraceae > Fusicatenibacter > Fusicatenibacter saccharivorans. Next base: position 84,276 of record NZ_JAQEGR010000008.1, on the reverse strand, counting down.
ACCATTGATTACTGAACTGAATCAGTTTTGCAGGAACATGACATAAGGAGGATTTTCTATATGCACTTTGGAAAAAGTCATCTGGAAGACAAACGTGAAGATCTGCGGTCCCATTACGGAAAGATTGAAAAGACGGCCGGCGTGACGGCGCTGCGCATCGCGTTCTGTCTTCTTCTTGTCGTTCTCGTCTGCGGTGCCGGGCTTGTGATCGGCGCTGTCCGCGGCGTGATTGACAGTGCCCCTGATATCTCGGAGGCAAATATCATGCCGCTCGGCAACGCGTCGTTTATCTACGATGCTGACGGCAACCAGGTACAGAAGCTGACCGGGGCTCAGGGAAACCGTGTCTCGATTTCGATTGAGGAGATTCCGCTCGATATGCAGCACGCGATCGTCGCGGTTGAGGATGCCCGTTTTTATGAGCACAACGGCATCGATCCGAGCGGTATCATCCGTGCTTTCGTTGTCGGCGTCAGCCACGGCTTTCATTTTACCGAGGGCGCCAGCACGATCACACAGCAGCTCTTAAAAAACAATGTTTTCACTGACTGGATGGAAGAGACGCGGATGCAGAGCTTCAAGCGGAAGATCCAGGAACAGTACCTGGCGCTGAAGCTGGAAAAAACACTGACCGCAGAGGGTGAAAACGCCAAAGACGTTATTCTGGAAAATTATCTGAATACGATCAACTTAGGTTCCGGCTGCTACGGTGTCCAGACGGCAGCGCAGACGTATTTCGGAAAGGATGCAAAAGATCTGACGCTCTCTGAATGCGCCGTTCTTGCCGCAATTCCAAAGGCGCCGACGGCATATAATCCGAAAAACCACCCGGAGAAAAACCAGCAGCGCCGCGACAAGATCCTGAACAACATGAAAGAGCAGGGCTACATCACCGAAGAAGAATACACCATTGCCATGAACGACAATGTTTACGACCGCATCGCCATGCACACGCAGTCCCAGGCGGAGAGCGCGCCGTACTCCTACTTTATCGATGAAGTCATCACCAACCTGATCAACGATCTGATGGTACAGAAAGGCTACACCGAAGTGCAGGCAAAGAACGTTGTCTACAGCGGCGGCCTCAAAATCTATACCACACAGGATTCCTACATGCAGTCGATTCTCGATACGGAATTCCAGAATCCGGAGAACTTCCCGGCGAACACGCAGATCGGTCTCGACTGGGCGCTCACCGTAGAGCAGGCAGACGGCGAGGTACAGAACTACAGCAAAGAGATGCTGCAGCTCTACTTCCGCAACAGCGATCCGAATTTCGATCTGCTCTTTGACTCCCAGGAGGAGGCACAGAGCTATATCGACCAGTACAAAGCCGCTATCATGCAGGAGGGCGATACGATTGTTGCCGAGCGCAGCAGCTTCACCCCGCAGCCGCAGGCGTGCATGACCGTTATGGACCAGCGCACCGGTTACGTGAAAGCCATCGTCGGCGGACGCGGCGAAAAAACAGCAAGTCTTACCTTCAACCGCGCAACCGATAATTATTCCCAGCCGGGTTCCACGTTCAAGATTCTTTCCGCGTACGGACCGGCGCTCGACCTTGGAAAGATTACACTCGCTACGGTAATTAAGGATGAGCCGTTCAACTACAGTGACGGCACACCGCTGCAGAACTCGGATCTTACTTACCATGGTGATGTTACCGTCCGCCAGGCGATCATCAATTCCATCAATATCCCGGCCGTCAAGGTACTGACCGAGCTTACGCCGAAGGTCGGCTTTGATTATCTGAAGAAGCTTGGTTTTTCCAAACTCTCCGAGGAATACGATGTGATCCAGCCGCTGGCTCTCGGCGGTATCACCTACGGTGTCAGTGATCTCGAACTGACGGCAGCCTACGCGGCAATCGCAGACGGCGGCCAGTACCGCAAGCCGGTGTTCTACACAAAGGTTACCGACAGCAAGGGAAATGTTTTAATTGACAACACAGAAAACAAGGCAACGCAGGTCTTCAAGGCAAGCACTGCCTCCCTCCTCACCAATGTCATGGAGGATGTTCTGGAAAAAGGTACCGGTGTTGCCGCCCGCCTCGACAATATGCACGCAGCCGGAAAAACCGGTACGACGAATGAGGCCAAGGATCTCGTCTTTGCAGGCTTTACACCATATTATACCGCTGCCATCTGGGCAACGTATGATACACACGCGGAGTTTCCGGAGAGCGACCGTGAATTCCACAAACGTCTCTGGGCAAAGGTCATGAATGAAATCCACGAAGGCCTTGCCGATATGGATTTCGAAACTTCCGCAACAGTACAGGAGGCAACGATCTGTACGAAGACCGGCCTGCTCGCCCGCTCAAGCTGCCCGTCCATCACCGAATACTTTGCGGTATCCGATCTGCCGACCGAGCGTTGCAAGGGCCACTACACCGCGCCGGCCTCAACACCGACGCCGACCAGAACCCCTTCTGCAGCATCAACTCCGCAGGCAACCCCGACACCGACGGAGGCACCGCAGGAAACTCCGGCTCCGCCCGAAACACCTGCCGATCCGCCTTCTAATACACCGGAGACTCCTGACACACCGGAGACTCCTGACACACCGGAGACCCCTGATGCACCGTCAGAACCGGATACCCCGGCGGAGATATCGGAAGTACAGCCGCAGTCCGAAGAGAGCGGCTCTTCCGAATAACTTTTTCAGTCAGTCTATACACAAAAAACCGGCCCTCTGGCATATGCCAGCAGGACCGGTTTTTCTATACTTCTTTTTCCATCTGAATCAATTAGTCAATCAGCATTTTTGCTGCGCCGTAGATACCAGCATCGTTTCCAAGGGAAGCGAGTACGATCGGGGTATCTTTGCATGCGATGAATGCTGCTTCACGGTAGTATTTAGCTACGCCGTCGATCAGGATCTGGCCTGCTTTGGATACACCGCCGCCGACTACGATAACTTCCGGGTCAACAACGCATGCGAATACTGCAAGTGCTCTTCCGAGGTACTCGGAGAACTCCTGAACGATTGCTTCTGCTGCTGCATCGCCTTCTTTTAATGCATCAAAGACAGCTTTTGCACTGATGGACTCTCCTCTTTCTCTTAAAGAAGACGGAGTATCATGGGATGCCAGATATTTCTTTGCCAGACGAACGATACCGGTTGCAGATGTCATCTGCTCGAGGCATCCGTGGTTTCCGCAGTTGCAGACCGCTTCTTCTTCCGGCTCAACACATGCATGACCAACCTCGCCGCCTGCGCCGTGAGCACCTGCTACGATCTTGCCGTCCACGATGATTCCGCCGCCGACACCGGTTCCAAGGGTAACCATAACCAGGTTCTTGCTTCCCTTTCCGCCGCCTGCCCACATCTCACCGAGAGCTGCTGCGTTTGCGTCGTTTGCTGCTTTTACTGCCATTCCGCCGAGTTCGTCGGAAAGCTCTTTTACGATATTTTTATATCCCCAGTTCAGGTTGACTGCGATGGAAAGCTCACCTTTGTCATTAACCGGGCCAGGTACGTCAATGCCGACACCGGCAACATCATCTGCTGCGATACCCTTCTCAGCCATTTTTGCTTTTACGCTTTTTGCGATATCCGGCAGAATTTCGCTTCCGCCGTTTTCGGTGCGGGTCGGGATTTCCCATTTTTCCAACAGAGTTCCGTCTGTCTGGAACATTCCGCATTTCACTGAAGTACCCCCAACATCGATTCCAAATACATAGTTTGCCATTTTCTTACTTCTCCTCTCTTTTTTTCACTAAGTTAGCCTGTACACGGCGGTACAGCTCCTGTGCGGCATTGTAGCCCATCTTCTTCTGTCTGTGGTTGACAGCAGCGGTTTCTACGATGATCGCCAGGTTACGGCCCGGACGGATCGGAAGGGAATGGCAGACAACCTTGTTTCCAAGGAACTCAATATACTCTTCTTCCAGGCCCAGACGGTCGTATTCTTTCTCTTTGTCCCACTCTTCAAGCTTGATAACAAGGTCGATAGACTGGGTATCCTTTACGCTCTCGACACCAAACAGCGTCTTGACGTCGATGATACCGATACCGCGCAGCTCGATAAAGTGACGCGTGATATCCGGTGCCGTTCCGACCAGCGTAATGTCGCTGACACGGCTGATTTCAACCACATCATCGCTGACGAGACGATGGCCTCGTTTGATCAGCTCCAGTGCAGCCTCGCTCTTTCCGATTCCGCTCTCGCCCATGATCAGAACGCCCTCGCCGAATACATCGACCAGCACGCCGTGGATGGAGATCATCGGGGCAAGCTGGACATTCAGCCAGCGGATGATTTCAGCCATGAAAACGGAAGTCGATTTGTCTACCGCAAAGGCCGGTACCTGATAACGATTGCACAGCTCCAGAATTTCCGGTCCCGGAATCATCTTCGTGGTGAAAATGACACATGGGATCTTGCGGCTTACAAACTCTTCAAACGCGCGGACGCGCTCGCTCTCTTCAAGATGCTGCAGATACGTGAACTCTACATAACCGATGATCTGCACACGCTCATTGGCAAAATGCTCATAGTAACCGGTCAGCTGCAGTGCAGGACGGTTGATATCCGGTGTGGCAATGACAAGATCTGTCATATCAACCTCTGGTGTCAGGTTGCGGAGATCCATTTCCTCCACCATTTTGGTCATTTCAATTTCTTTCATTTTCCTGTCCTCCGACTTCATTCGACGTCTTTTTAAATCCGTCTCTTCTATGATTTTAGCACAATAAAGCATCACGGGCAACCTAGAAATTTAACTATTTTGACGAATCCTCATTTTCCTCCTGTGCAGGTGCGTGAAAGAATGTGTAAACCTGCTCCGCCGCCTTTTTATTCATGCCCGGAAGTCCGGAAAGTTCTTCCACGGTTGCCGCCTTGATATCATCAATTCCCTGAAAGTGGCGCATCAGTTCTTTCCTTCTTGTCGGCCCGATGCCCGGGATGTCGTCGAGAATCGAGTGGACCTGGCCCTTGCTCCGCAGCAGGCGGTGGTATTCGATTGCAAAGCGGTGTGCCTCGTCCTGCACGCGTGTGATCAGTTTGAAGCCCTCGCTGTTCCGGTCGATCGGAATTTCCACGTTTCGGAAATACAGACCCCTCGTGCGGTGCTTGTCGTCCTTTACCATACCGCAGACCGGAATCGCAAGATCCATTTCTTCAAGCACCTCAAGCGCAATGTTAACCTGGCCGCGTCCGCCGTCCATCATGATCAGGTCCGGCAGCCGCTCGAAACCGCTGTCCTCCTGGATGCCGCGCAGAAAACGGCGGCTTAAGACCTCTTTCATACTGGCGTAATCGTTCGGTCCCTCGACGGATTTGATCTTGAATTTTCGGTAATCGGCGCGCTTTGGCTTTCCTTTCTCGTAGACGATCATCGAGCCGACCGACTGGAAACCGCTGATATTGGAGATATCGTACGCCTCGATGCGGTCGATCGACGGCAGGTTCAGCCATCTGGCGATCTCTTTTACGGCACCGACCGTCCGACCCTCTTCCCGCTTGATCCGCTCGCGGTCCTGGTCGAGAACGATCTGTGCGTTCCGCTCTGCCAGTTCCACCATTTTTTCCTTGCTGCCCTTTTTCGGCACGCGGATGCGGACCTTCTGGCCCCGTTTGCTGCTTAAATACTCTTCCATCAGCTCCTGCTCGGCAATCTCCTCGGAAATCATGATTTCCCGCGGGATGAACGGCGTGCCGGAATAGAACTGTTTCATAAACGTGAGCAGCACCTCGCTTTTCTGCTCCTCCTCGCCGATCCGCAGATAATAATGCTCCCGCCCGATCAGCTTTCCGTTCCGGATAAAGAAGACCTGCGCCACCGCATCCTCTTTGTCCATCGCAAGCGCAATGACATCCTTGTCCTCGCCGTCACTGTTCGTAATCTTCTGCCGCTCGCCGATCCTGCGCACGCTGTCGATCAGATCACGGTACTCCGCCGCCTGCTCGAACCGCATCTCCTCAGCCGCCTCCGTCATTTTTCCAGTCAGCTCTTTGATCATGTCATTGTAATTTCCATTCAGAAAACTGATCGCCTTTTTGATCTGCTCGCCGTACTCTTCTTTGGAAATGTATCCCTGGCACGGTGCCTTACACTGGTGGATGTGATAGTAAAGACACGGGCGGTCCTTGCCGATCTCCTTTGGCAGGCTCTTATTGCAGGAACGGATATCGTACAGCTTCCGCAACAGTTCGATCGTATCTTTCACAGCTCCGGCGCTCGTGTACGGGCCGAAATATTTCGCCTTGTCCTTCTTCATCTGATGGGAAAACAGAATGCGTGGAAAATCCTCGTTCACGGTCACCTTAATGTACGGGTACGCCTTGTCATCTTTCAGCATCGTATTGTATTTCGGACGGTGCTCTTTGATAAGGTTGCACTCCAGCACGAGCGCCTCCAGTTCGGAATCCGTCACAATATACTCAAAACGGGCGATATGCGTGACCATCCGCTCAATCTTCGGCCCTTTGTTGCGGCTCGTCTGGAAATACTGGCGGACACGGTTTTTCAGCGAAATCGCCTTTCCTACGTAGATAATTGTATCGTCCGCGTCGTGCATCAGATAGACGCCGGGTTTCCCCGGCAGTTTTTTCAGTTCTTCCTGGATATCAAACGCCATATGACCCTCCTCTTTTTGGGACTGTAATGTTGAAAATGCCCAGCGTGCAGAGATCGTTTTCTCTGCTCCCGCCGGGCCTTTTTGCTTTCTTTTTATATTTCTGGATTTTCAACCGCTTCTTCCGCGTTTCCATTCCGTTTTGCAATCACCTGATGAAAAATCTCCATAAATTCTTTTCCGGTGATCGTCTCTTTCTGGATCAGGTAAGCTGCGATTTCATCCATCGCATCGCGGTTAGCTGCCAGAAGTTCTTTTGCCTGCTCATACGACTCTTTCAGGATCTTCATGACCTCGTGGTCGATTTCGGTTGCTGTGGCATCGCCGCAGTTTAAGACCATTCTTCCGTCGAGGTACTGATTCTGCTGGGTCGCAAGACCGATCAGACCGAATTTCTCCGACATACCGTACTGCGTGATCATCGCGCGGACAATCTTCGTCGCTTTCTCGATATCATTCGAAGCTCCCGTTGTCACGTTGCCGAATACGATCTCCTCTGCCGCTCTTCCACCGAGGCACTCGACGATCATCGCCTCGAGTTCGCTCTTCGTGTTGAGGTATTTCTCCTCCTCCGGCACCTGCATGACGTAGCCGAGCGCACCCATCGTACGCGGCACAATCGTGATTTTCTGTACCGGCTCGGAATCCTTCTGCAGTGCAGTAACAAGTGCGTGGCCTACCTCGTGGTAGGAAACGATCTTTCGCTCTTCCTGGCTTAAGATGCGGTCCTTCTTCTCTTTTCCGACGAGGACAACCTCGACTGCCTCGAGAAGATCCTTCTGGGAAACGGCTTTTCTTCCGTTCTTGACCGCAAGAATCGCTGCCTCGTTGATCATATTTGCAAGATCAGAACCAACGGCTCCCGATGTCGCAAGTGCGATGCCGTCGAGATCAACCGTCTCATCGAGCGATACGTTCTTGGCGTGTACTTTCAGGATTTCCACACGGCCTTTCAGGTCCGGTCTTTCTACGATAATCCGGCGGTCAAAACGGCCTGGACGCAGCAGCGCCGGGTCAAGAACCTCCGGGCGGTTTGTGGCCGCAAGGATCAGAATACCCTTGGAGCTGTCGAATCCGTCCATCTCGGCGAGGAGCTGGTTTAACGTCTGCTCCCGCTCGTCGTTGCTGTTGTAGCTGTTGTCACGGCTCTTTCCGATCGCATCGATCTCATCGATAAAGATGATGCACGGTGCGTTTTTCTTTGCTTCCTCAAACAGGTCACGCACACGCGATGCACCGACACCGACGAACATCTCGACAAATTCCGAAGCGGACATCGAGAAAAACGGTACGTGCGCCTCACCGGCTACGGCTTTGGCAAGCAGTGTTTTTCCGGTTCCAGGAGGGCCTACAAGAAGCGCTCCTTTCGGAAGTTTTGCACCGATTGTCGTGTATTTTCCAGGGTTATGCAGAAAATCCACAACCTCCTGGAGCGATTCTTTTGCCTCGTCCTGTCCCGCAACATCGCGGAATGTCACGCCGGTTTCTTTCTGTACGTAGGCCTTTGCTCTGCTCTTTCCTACGCCCATGACTCCGCCGCCTTTGTTCATGCTGCGCATCACCCATACCATGACAGCGACAAGCATCACAACCGGCAGAATGACGGTCAGCAATGTGTAAATGATCGTTCCGGTAGAATCCGGCGGATCTTTGTGGTACGTAATGCCTTTCTCCTGTAACAGATCGACCAGCTCCTGCTCATCTCCCATCATCGTTACCTGATAGGTGATTCCCTCCGATTTCTGGTCTTTCGGCGTTACGGTCAGTGTTCCCGATTTCAAGACAACTTCCTGCACTCCATCGTTGTTTACCATGTCCAGGAATTTGCTATAGTCAAGATCCTCGGAAGTAATTCCCCCAAGGGCATTGTTCAGAAGTCCCATCACCATCAGGCTGACGAGGAGGCAGATCAGGATAATGAGTATCGTCTGTCTGTTTTTCGGTCCTCCCCCGGAGCCTTTTTCTGGTTCCCGGTTCTGATTTTTTCTATCGTCCATGCTTTTCCTCCTTGTATGTCAAACCGCCCCTCTTTTTTACGGACACTTTAACTCTTACATTATATCGGATTCCCTCTTAATTAGCAAGCCGGACTTTGTGAAAAAAGACTGAATTTATCTATACAAAAACGGCCCGCCGACACTCTTTCAAGTATCGGCGGGCCGCCAGATAACACTCACATTACATTAGTCGTTATATCCGTTCGGATTCTTCTGCTGCCAGTTCCAGGAATCGGCACACATCTCCTCGATGCCGTACTCAGCCTCCCAGCCAAGCTCCTCTTTTGCTTTGTCGCATTTGGAGTAGCAGGTTGCGATATCACCGTCACGGCGCGGTTTGATTTCGTATTTCAGCGGATGGCCGCATGCTTTCTCGAATGCGTGGATCACATCGAGTACGCTGTAGCCTTTGCCGGTTCCGAGGTTGTAAATGGAAACGCCGTCGTTGTCAGCCAGTTTCTGGATGGCTTTTACATGGCCGCGTGCCAGGTCAACAACATGGATGTAATCGCGGACACCAGTTCCGTCCGGAGTATCGTAGTCATCACCGAAAACGCCGATGCACTCGAGTTTTCCGATGGCAACCTGTGCGACATACGGAAGCAGGTTGTTCGGGATGCCCTTCGGATCCTCTCCGATAAGGCCGCTCTTATGCGCTCCGATCGGGTTGAAGTAACGAAGCAGGATAACATTCCATTCCGGATCTGCAGTGTGGATGTCGGTCAGAACCTGCTCGAGCATACTTTTTGTCCAGCCGTATGGGTTGGTCGGGGTTCCCTTCGGGCACTCCTCGGTGATCGGAATCTGTGCCGGATTGCCGTATACGGTTGCAGAAGAACTGAAGATGATGTTCTTTACGCCGTGGTTTCTCATCTCATCGCAGAGAATCAGGGTTCCGGTCATGTTGTTGTGATAATATTCAATCGGTTTATGTACGGACTCGCCGACTGCTTTTAAGCCTGCGAAATGGATGACAGCGTCAATTTTCTCGTTGTCGAAAATTTTCTTTACGCCTTCGCGGTCCAGCATATCGGTTTTGTAGAAGGTTACTTTCTTTCCGGTAATCTGTTCTACACGCTCGATGGCTTTCTCGCTTGCATTGTAAAGGTTGTCCATGACAACAACGTCATAGCCTGCGTTCAGCAGTTCCACACAGGTGTGGCTTCCAATATAGCCTGCACCGCCAGTAACTAAGATTTTCATTTTGGTATCCTCCATGTTTTCCTTCGCTGCTGCTTTTTTGCCGCAGCGGGTTAATTGAAGCATTTAGTTTATTCTACAACGTTTCCATGAATTTTGCAAATGCACTTCTGCCTTCCTCGGTGCACTTGTAAACGCCGGCATCCTCGAGTACGCCGACAAAGACTTTTCCGACTTCCTCTTTCAGGATATCCATCACATTTTCGCTGTTCAGCTCCGGATGGCGCGGCAGGAATTCGTCTACCCAGTCGGCATGTTTCTCCAGCTCTGCGACAGCGCGGACATCTTTTCCCTCTACAAGGCATTTGGAAAGCTCTTCCAGCTCATCTTTTAAGCGCGCCGGCAGAATCGCAAGTCCCATAACCTCAATAAGGCCGATGTTCTCTTTTTTGATGTGATGATACTGTGCATGCGGATGGTAAACACCGAGCGGGCATTCGTCCGTCGTGATGTTGTTGCGCAGTGCCAGATCGAGTTCGAACGTATCGCCCACTTTTCTTGCGATCGGCGTGATCGTGTTGTGCGGCTCTCCGTCAGTCTCGGCGAATACAAACGCATCCTCATCCGTGTAACCTCTCCAGCAGTTCAGGATATGCTCTGCCAGATCGATCAGCCGTTTCTCATCTTTGTGGCGGATCCGGATGACGGACAGCGGCCATTTGACGATGCCGGTTTCCACATCCTCGTATCCTTTGATGGTAAAATGGCGCTCGATCGGCGCTTTCGCCATTGCGAAGGTATAGTGACCGCCCTGATAATGATCGTGGCTTAAAATGGAGCCTCCCACGATCGGCAGATCCGCATTGGAACCGATGAAGTAGTGCGGAAACAGCTTGATAAAGTCAAACAGCTTCACAAAGGTCGCGCGCTCGATCTTCATCGGGTTATGCTGGAAATTGAACACGATGCAGTGCTCATTGTAATACACATATGGCGAGTACTGGAATCCCCACTCCGTCTGATTGATCGTCAGCGGAATGATGCGGTGGTTCTGGCGCGCCGGGTGGTTGACGCGTCCCGCATAGCCCACATTCTCCTTGCAGAGCAGGCATTTCGGATAACCGCTCTGTTTTGCCAGTTTTGCAGCCGCGATCGCCTTCGGGTCCTTCTCCGGTTTGGAGAGGTTGATCGAGATATCGATATCGCCGTAGGCACTCGGTACGCTCCAGCGGATATCCTTTGCGATGCGGTATCTGCGGATGTAGTTGGAATCCTGGCTCAGTTTGTAGAAGTAATCGGTTGCCTCCTGCGGGCTCTTCGCATAGAGTTCCTCAAACTTCTTTACCACCTCTCCCGGGCGCGGCATCAGGCAGTCCATCAGTTTCGTATCAAACAGATCGCGGTAAACGACGCTGTTGTGTTCGAGAAGACCGCGCTTAGCTGCATCATCAAGCAGTTCATTTAAAGTCTCTTCCAGATCCGGGGTCTCCGGAATCTGCTCCGGCTCTTCGTAATCGGAAATCTGCATGACTTCCAGAATCCGGTTTGTCGCATAGATTTTATCCAGTCCCGAAACAAGACCGGCATTTTCTCCATATTTTACCAGTTTTGCAATACTCTCGTTAATCACTGTAGCTTCCTCCCTGCTGCCGATCCAGCTTTTTTATTTCTTATTTTAATACGCCTGCGCCGTCTCCGATGTCTACGACATAGAAGTCTGCGGCATAGCCGATTTTTTCTTTGTAAGCTGCGCCTACTTTTGCGATGAAGTTGTCAATATCTTCTGTTTTTACGATGCTGACGGTGCATCCGCCGAAGCCTGCGCCTGTCATACGGGATCCGATGACACCCGGGCAGTTCCATGCTTCTTCCACAAGAGTATCCAGCTCGATGCCGGTTACCTCATAGTCATCACGCAGGGAAACGTGGGATGCGTTCATCAGCTCGCCGAATTTTGCGATGTCGTTTGCCTTTAAAGCTGCAACGGCCTGAACGGTTCTCTGGTTCTCGTAAACAGCATGTTTTGCACGTTTCTGGCGGACCGGATCTTTGATGGCATCTTTCACTGCCTCAAACTCTTCCTCGGTCAGCTCGCCAAGGCTCTTGATGTCTTTGACTTTCTGAATCTCAGCCAGAGCAGTCTCGCACTCGCTGCGGCGCTCGTTGTATTTGGAGTCGCCAAGGCCGCGTTTCTTGTTGCTGCAGGAGATGACAATTCTTGCGCCTTCCAGTTTAACCGGTGCGTACTCATATTTCAGATCGCTGGTGTCAAGGAAGATCGCACAGTCCTTTTTGCCCATGGCGATGGCGAACTGATCCATGATACCGCAGTTGACGCCGTTGTAGTTGTTCTCGGAGAACTGGCCGTACAGAGCGATGTCGATCATGGAGATGGTGTCGTAGCCGAACATGTCACGCAGCATTACGCCGGTTACGGTCTCAACGGATGCGGAAGAGGAAAGGCCGGAGCCGTTCGGAATGTTTCCGTAGAGCACGATATCGAAGCCCTGCTCTACCGGGAAGCCCTTCTGGCAAAATGCCCACATCATTCCCTTCGGATATGCGGTCCAGTTGCCTTCTTTTCCCATCAGGAATTCATCGAGAGAAGATTCTACCACGCCGAGTTTTTCAAAGTTCATAGAGTAAAAACGAAGCTTTCTGTCGTCACGTTTTCTTGCTGCCATGTAGGTTCCGATGGTCAGTGCGCATGGAAACACGTGGCCTCCGTTGTAATCCGTGTGCTCACCGATCAGGTTCACACGTCCAGGTGCGAAGTAGGTGCGGATGTCGCCCTCTCCCCCGAACAGTTTTGCAAAACAATCCAGTACCTGCTGTTTCATTTTGTTGTCTCCTTTTCTTTTTGGTGTGTTGTTTTCGTGGTTTCGTTTTGTGTGTTGTGTGTGTTGTGTGTTTGTGTGTTTTTTCTTATCTTCTTAAGTATCATTATAGTGAGCCATACGCCCATCTGCAACAACAATATTTGGGCAAACGATAATTATATTGAGATGATCTTCGATTTTTTCTTGTTTTTTTTCCCTTTTTGCCGCATACTTTACTTATCGTATGATTTTTAATGGATTTTATGGATTGGAGGTACGTTTCATGCAGATCCGCATGGATAAAGAAAACCGTGAACTGAAGGCCCACGGCAGCTATGAATTTCCTGTCAACATCAGTTACGAACAGCTCTCCCGCTACGAGCGCGGCTCCTTTTCCTGGCACTGGCACCCGGAAATTGAGCTGACGTTTGTCCTCTCGGGGCAGATCGGATATCAGGTCAACGGCAAATCGTATGTCTTAAAAGAAGGGGACGGCATTTTCTGCAACACGAATGCGCTTCACAGCGGCCACATGATCGACGGGATGGACTGCGTCTATATTTCAACCACGTTCGCCCCGCGCTTTCTCTATGGTTTTTCAAACAGTGTGATCCAGACGCGCTACGTCGAACCGGTGCTGACGGATATGCAGCTCGCCTCCATCGTCTTTTCGCCGGAGATCGACTGGCAGAACCAGGTACTTGCCTGTATGCACCGCATCTACGACCTCTCGCTTTCACAGCCGTCCGCGTTTGAGATGGAAATCCAGGAGCTTCTGCTGTCGATCTGGATTGAGATTTACCGCCACGCATCGTTTTCCGGTGAATCCCAGAACACGGCGGCAGCGCGTGATGTTGAGCGGCTCCGCATTCTGCTCGACTACATCCACCGCCATTATATGGAGCATCTGACGCTCGAGGATCTCGCCGCACAGATCCACATCTGCCGCAGTGAATGCTGCCGTTTTTTCAAGAAATGCATGAACGAATCCCTGTTTGACTATCTTCTCGATTACCGTATTGAAAAAAGCCTGCCGCTCCTTCTCGAGCGCCAGGCCAGTATCACTTCCGTAGCGGAACAGACAGGATTTTCCAGTCCTGCCTATTTTTCTAAAATTTTCCGGCAGCAGATGGGCTGCTCGCCGAGCGAATACCGGAACCGCGCGGATCACACGTAACGTTCAGCGCTGCACCGAGATTTCATTTCCTGCTGCCCGGCTTTTGATCCGCTCTCACAATCCACCCTCTCCCAAAACGAATGGATTACCTCCGGGAGGCTGCTGCGCTGCACAATCCGGCAGTCCTCCCATTCTCTTGGGAACAGCTCGCGGTACTCCCGGTTTCGGAACCGCTCATCGAGCAACAGAATCACACCCGTGTCCTCCGTCGTACGGATCACGCGCCCTGCCGCCTGCAATACTTTATTCATGCCGGGATAGCGGTACGCGTAGTCGAAACCGTTCTCTCCGCTGCGGTCAAAATATTGCTTTAAAAGTTCTCTCTCCGGCCCCACCTGCGGGATTCCGGCTCCCACAACGGCCGCGCCGATCAGCTTTTCCCCGTCCAGATCAATTCCCTCCGAGAAAATGCCTCCCATGATACAGAATCCCACCAGCGTTTTCTCGTTGTCTTTCGCAAACGCTTCCAGAAACGCTTCTCTCTCCTGCTCCCGCATCGCCGACTCCTGGATCAGGCAGGTCACGTTTTCATCTGCATACAGTTCCTCATAGACCGCATAGACATCCTGCATCAGGCGGTATGACGGGAAGAACGCCATATAGTTGCCCTTCCGGCTCTGGATCATCTCGTTCAGATAGGCAGCGATCTTCTCAAACTCTGCGCGGTTTCTCCGCTGATACTTCGTGCTGACCTCGCTTCCGATCGCCAGACACCGCTTCGTGGGATCAAACGGGGACTCCACGTAAATCGCGTAATCGTCCGTATTCGTGCTGAACATCTTCTTATAATACTGCACCGGCAGCAGCGTCGCGGAAAAGAAGACGGCCGACCGCCCCTGGTTGATACACTGCTGCAGATTCTCCGCCGGGTTGACGCAGAACAGGCGCAGTGCAAAATCGCCGTTATCGAGATAACTCGTGTAGATCAGATAATTTTCATCCACTAAATTGTAAATCTCGGAAAAATTTCGCAAGTTAAAGTAAAAATCCAGAACCTGCTTCCGGATTTCGCTTGTCTTATGCGCTTCCAGCCAGCCCGCCAGTTCTTCCAGCAGCTGATTGACCATCATAAGAAACGTCGATACGCTTTCCAGCTCCGTGCAGGAATCGCACTCTCTTTTGTAGACGAGCATCTGGTGATTGCAGCGATTCAGCGCCTTCTCGAGCTTTTTGCCCGGTGCATACGGGCGGAGGAGCTGGCGGACCTTTAAAATCTCCTCTTTGACGAGCGTGGCACTGAACATATCGCGGCCCCGCTCGACCAGGTTGTGCGCCTCGTCGATCAGAAAGATGTAGTCACCCTTCGTTCCTTCTGCGAAAAAGCGTTTTAATTTCGAGGTCGGATCAAACGCATAGTTGTAATCGCAGATCACGCCGTCCACCCACGAAGCCACATCAAACTGGAACTCGTGCGGGCAGACGTTCCATTTTTCCGCCTGGCGCAGGACTTCCTCTCTTGTGTAGGAATCGCATTCCGTCAGCATCTCGTACACCGCCGCGTTGATCCGGTCAAAATGACCTTTCGCGCGCGGGCAGTGGATCGGATCGCATTCGGGCTCATCGAGGATGCACATTTTTTCTTTTGCGGTCAGCGTGATTGCTTTGAACTGCAGTCCCTTCTCTTTTAGAATGGAGACCGCCTCCTCTGCCACGGTACGGGTGATGGTTTTCGCAGTCAGATAAAAAAGACGGTCGCCGCAGCCCTCTCCGATCGCGCGGATAGCCGGAAAGACCGTGGACATTGTTTTTCCGATGCCGGTCGGCGCCTGGACGAAGAGTTCTTTTTTCCGCAGAATGGTACGGTAGACGCCGCTCACCAGTTCCCGCTGGCCTTTCCGGTACGGGAAGGGGAATTCGAGGTGCTGCATTGAGGCATCTCGCGCTTTCTGCCACTGGTACTGGAATTCCGCCCAGATAAACCAGGCGTCGAGTAGCTCATCGAACCACTGCTCCAGTTCCGGGAGCTTGTACATCTGCAGAAAATGGCGGATGCGCCAGTTGGAGTGCTCCGGCTTTACCTCTTCTTTGGTGAGCGGGCGCAGAAGGCCTTCCTCCTCGGAGGCGAGCAGGGTGTACGTCATCAGCACGCCCATCTCCTCTTTGCGGTTCTGAAGGCCGTAGATGTAAGCGTAGCACTTCGCCTGTGCCAGATGTACCGGAACCGGCTCTTCCATCGTTTCGAGGTCACGGTACGTTCCCTTGATCTCCTCGATCACGGTCGTGGTTCCGTCCTCGTACATGCCGTCTGCTCTTCCCTCGACGCGCAGGATGAAATGCTCATATTCTTTTTCGTGAACCAGCGGAACCTCCGCACGGTAATCGGCGCCCCGTTTTTTCTGAATCTGCTGATGCACCCGCGTTCCCGCCTGCATGGCATCCCGCTCGCCAAAACCGCCCGACGAGTTGTCCAGATCCCCGCTGCGCAGAATAAACTCCACCAGATTCCGCACGGAAATCCGGATCTCTTTCTTCTTCTCTTCCACTAGCCCGCTCCTTTTCTAACCAGACTATTCAGAGCCCCATCTCGATTCCGCTGCGCTGCATCTCGATGTGGCTTCTCGCCATATGAAATTCCAGAAAAGAACGCTCATTCATGCAAGCATGATTCGTGTCCTTTTCTGGAATTTCGCATGGCTCTGAATAGTTATCATTATACAGAAAAAAGGAGACTGCCGCAACAGTCTCCTTTTTTCTCTCTGAAGTTATGTGTCTCGTGTGATTAGTTTTTCTTCAGAAAGTCCCCTGCGCAAATTCTGTCTCTACTCTCGCTGGCGGCGCAGGCTGAATTTTTTTCGTTTCCCTTAATAAAATTTATGCTACAGCAAATTTCTGCAGGGTTTTATTGAATGCCGGGCTGTCACCATAGCAGTGTACGGTGAGATCACGGTTCAGATCCATGCTGAGGATGCCAAGAATGGATTTGGCATCAATAATAACGCGGTTGTAAAAAATGTCAATATCAAAATCACATTTGGAAGCTGCTTTTACAAACTCCTCTACTTCCTCAGTTCCATTGAGTCTTACTACGCAGTGTGACATACGATTCACCTCTTTCTTAATCAATAGCTGTTTGTTTTCCTATCGTTGAGGTAGATTATGCACTTTTTCTCTTTAAATGTCAATATTGAATTTATTTCCTTGTTTTTGCCATATTATGCATGTTTTTTATGCAAGTTTTTCTCATTAACCCTTCATATTTGTCGCTTTTTGTCTCATTTGCGCAGTCGTGTGTAACCGGTTACACAAAATCCGTTTAAAATAAAATAGTTTTTGCCAAAAGAAACGTAAAAATCTTGTCAAAAAAACCCGCTTTTCCTTGTAAAATCAAGGAAAAACGAGTTTTTCATGCCATTACTTGCTTCTATATTTAATGATTAGATGTTGATCTTTGCAATATCGGTGTTATCCACTTCTGCAAATCTTCCTTCGTCCACCAGCTCGGCAAACTCCGGATGAATCGGCATTTTGCCGAGAACCGGCACGCCGATCTCGGCTGCGATCTCGTCGATGTGGCTTTCACCGAAAATGGACAGCTTTTTGCCGCAGTCCGGACATACGAGGTAGCTGTAGTTCTCTACGATACCGAGCACCGGAACGCTCATCATCTGTGCCATCTTGTAGGCTTTCATGACGATCATGCGCACCAGATCCTGCGGGGAAGATACGATCACTACGCCGTCTACCGGAAGAGACTGGAAAACGGTCAGCGGAACATCACCGGTTCCTGGCGGCATATCGACGAAGAGATAGTCCAGGTCGCCCCAGATGACGTCGGTCCAGAACTGTTTTACGGTTCCTGCGATGACAGGTCCTCTCCAGATGACCGGCTCTTCCTCGCCCGGAAGCAGGAGGTTGATGGACATTACCTTTACGCCGTTTGCTGCAACTGCCGGGTAAACGCCCTTGTCATCTACGTTTGCAGGTCCTTTCAGGCCATACATTTTCGGGATGGACGGTCCTGTGATATCGGCATCGAGGATACCAACCTTGTAGCCCTCTTTTGCTTTCTGGTTTGCCAGAGATGCGGTTACCATGGATTTACCAACACCGCCCTTGCCGCTGACAACGCCAATGACATGTTTGATCGAAGAATCGGCATTCAGATCAATATGAAAATCCGGTTTGCCCTGTCCTGCTTTGCTTGGACATCCTTCGCAGCTTTCTTTGGAACAGCTCGAATTGCTGCATTCTTTTGCCATGTTTCTTTCCTCTTTTCTTGTTTTTCTTGCTTATTTGACAAAGCGGTCGATCGCCTTATTCAGCTCCTCAATCGCTTTTGTGTCCCCATGCTCGACTGCATCGACGATGCAATGTTCAATGTGATCCTCCAGGATAATTTTTCCTGTGTTGTTGATGGCCGCCTTCACGGCAGACAGCTGGATCAGAACCTCAGCGCAGTCCCGGCCTTCCTCTACCATCCGCTTGATCGACTCCATGTGTCCGATCGCGCGGGAGAGGCGGTTTAAGACTGCTTTTGTATTTGTATGATGGTGCCCGTGGGCGTGATCGTGGGAATGCTCGATCACGGTGCCGTCTTCCAGCACATGCACATGCGTGTGTTTTTCTTCACTCATCGTTTTTTTCTCCGCTTTTCTGGTATTTTCTGCGCGATTCAGATTTCTGTAAACGTAAACCGCTGGCGGATGCCGGAGGTCTCAATGTCAAAGACCAGAGATCCGTCCGCTTCCACCGTTTTTTCATATTTTAAGTTTTTGTCCGGAAATTTCTGACGGATATACGCCTCCGGGTCATCCGTCTCGATCTCGTCGAAAAAGACGTCCCGCATCTGATTATTGGCACACTCATTAAAAATCTCCCAGACGGTCTCGTACTCTTTTTTCATCCTGTCACTCTCCGTTTCGTAAGACTTCTCCGCACTGGCTCCACTCGCCAAGCAGCCGCTCCACAGACCATGCGGCGTTCGCGGGACTCGTCGACGGAAGGCGAACCGCTTCCCGTCCCAGCTGCTTCTCCTGGTACTTCCGGTAATACTTCCACGCGGTCGCCCCGTTGCAGTAAATCTGCCGAATATCGGCGCATTCCAGAATGTCCTGCAGCGGATTCGGCACAACATCGCGGATGCTCGCATCGCTCGAGCCTGTGATGACGCAGGACGCGATCACATCCCAGACAGCGATATGATTCCGGAGCAGAAACGCCTTCTTCTCTTCCACGGTCTGCGGCACCTCTTCCCCGCACACGGCTGCCGTCACTTTCCAGAAACGGTTCTGCGGATGGCCGTAAAAAAATCCGGTCTCCCTGGATTTTACGGACGGAAAACTGCCGAGAATCAGAATCCGGGAATCGGCGCTGTAAACCGGCGGAATCGGATGCACCACCGGGTGCTCATTTTTGTTCTCGTCAGGTCGGCTCATCTTCATCAAACTCCACTACCGTATAGAATCCTCTCGGTGTCTCTTTTACTTCTTTTACGATTCCCTTCCGGGACTGCAGCCTCTCATACGCCTGATAATTCCTGCTCATGGCCACTGCCGGGGTAATCGTATAATAATAGGAGGTAGGCAGTGCGCTTTCTGTCACGTTGACTTCCTGGCCTTCCTCGAGAAGTCCCTGTCGCTCCATTTTAAATTCCATCTGCCGCATATTCCTCATCCTCCTTTTTGTAGCGGCGCCAAAAAATACGCCCATGGGGTATTTTATCATACTTTCTCCAAAAAGAACAGGGGATTTTCCCGAAATTCCCCCTGTTCTAAAATTTCTCTGCCATATAATAGAAAGAACCCGGCTGCCGGAGCCGGATTCTTTTTA
Organism: Fusicatenibacter saccharivorans; assembly: GCF_027667425.1. NCBI lineage: Bacteria > Bacillati > Bacillota > Clostridia > Lachnospirales > Lachnospiraceae > Fusicatenibacter > Fusicatenibacter saccharivorans. The sequence continues at coordinate 64,789 of NZ_JAQEGR010000008.1, read as the reverse complement.
TTATATGTTTTTTTCTTCTTAGTGATGGAACAGACGGATTCCCGTAAACGCCATTGCCATGTTGTACTTGTTGCAGCACTCGATCACAGCATCATCACGGACTGATCCGCCCGGCTCTGCGATGTACTGGACGCCGCTCTTGTGTGCGCGCTCGATGTTGTCGCTGAACGGGAAGAAGGCATCGGAACCTAAGGTTACGCCCTTCATCTGGTCGAGCCATGCACGTTTCTCTTCTCTTGTGAAGACTTCCGGTTTTACTTTGAAGATCTTCTCCCATGCGCCGTCTGCGAGAACATCCATGTACTCCTCGCCGATGTAAACGTCGATCGCATTGTCACGGTCTGCGCGGCGGATGCCGTCTACAAACTGCAGATCCAGCACCTTCGGGCACTGACGCAGGAACCAGTTGTCGGCTTTCTGTCCGGCAAGACGGGTGCAGTGCACACGGGACTGCTGGCCTGCACCGACACCGATGGCCTGACCGTCTTTGACGAAGCATACGGAGTTGGACTGGGTATATTTTAAGGTAATCAGTGCAATCTTCAGATCGCGTTTTGCTGCTTCCGGAATCTCTTTGTTCTCGGTTACCACGTTGGAGAGCAGCTCATCGTCGATCGGCAGCTCCTGGCGGCCCTGCTCAAAGGTAATGCCGAAGACCTGTTTGTGCTCGAGCGGAGCCGGACGGTAATTCTCGTCGATTTTGATGACGCAGTAGTTACCTTTTTTCTTTGCTTTCAGGATTTCCAGTGCTTCATCGGTAAATCCCGGAGCGATGACACCGTCAGAAACCTCGCGTTTGATCAGGGATGCGGTGTCTTTGTCGCAGACATCAGAAAGTGCGATAAAGTCGCCGAAAGAAGACATACGGTCTGCGCCTCTGGCTCTTGCATAAGCACATGCTAACGGAGAAAGCTCTCCCATATCGTCTACCCAGTAAATTTTACGCAGGGTCTCGTCCAGCGGAAGACCTACGGCTGCACCTGCCGGGGAAACATGCTTGAAGGAAGTTGCTGCCGGAAGACCGGTGGCTGCTTTCAGCTCACGTACCAGCTGCCAGCCATTGAAGGCATCCAGAAAATTGATATAGCCCGGACGGCCGCTTAATACTTCGATCGGAAGATCTCTGTCATCATCCATGTAAATTCTGGAAGGTTTCTGGTTCGGGTTGCATCCGTATTTTAACGCTAATTCTTTCATGATTTTCTCCTTTCGCAAAACACTCGATTTCTTATTTATTTTTATTCACGATTCTTGTCTCATACTTGCCGGTTGCAATGTCGATATAGCGTGTGAAGAGGGACACCTTGTTGTCCTCGTTTAAGCTGCTCCAGAGCAGTTCGGTGAAAGCATCGATGTCATCCGGAATCTCGACCAGTTTTGGCTCACCCTCAAAGCTTGGCAGCGGATTGCCGTCGTGCATGTAGGTGTGGATGAAATGACCTTCCCCTGCTACACAGTTATCATAGGAGAAGGTGTAGCGGTTGCACTGGGACGGATCGCCGTTGTTGCTCTTTAAGATCGACATCTGGTAGCCGTACGTTCCGTTCTCTACGTGCATCACACCGGAAATACGAGGAGTGTAGTTCGGTGCATCCGGCTCAAACTCTCTGCTTCTAAGGGATACCTCAAACGTTTTTCCCTGCTCCAGTCCTTCATATACGGTATCGGTCTGGTCTCCGTTTGTTACGATCGTATCATTTCTCAGAACGCGTACCGGTGCGTAGATGATCAGGCTCGGATCTTCCAGCTTCGACGGATCAAACGCCTGTGTGCGGATTCCCTCACCCTCCTCAACAAAGACACGGTTGCGGCTGTTCTGGCTTCTGCCCATAATAAAGTATCCGGCAACGGCTTTTGTGCCGTCTTTGGATCTGCCGATCACAATTCCTCTTCCTGGATATGCATTTCCTTTTAATTCCTGTTCCAGTGATACTTTTTTCATCTTCTGATCTCCTTTTCAAGGTGGCTGGAATGGGATTTTCTGTTTTTGGATAAAAAAACAGACCCACTCCCCCAAGCATTCTTCTGCCCAGACGGTCGGCCTCTTCTCACGCTATACTCCCTGTGGTCATTTCCACTTCCGTCAGTCGTATAACTGCCTTTACCTTAACATGGAAAATCCCGCCTGTCAAGGGACACGGCGGGATTTTCTTAAAATAAAATTTTCAGAATGCACGAAGACAGCTCCGGTGGATTCTGCAAATGTGCGGGTGAACGTCAACTTAGAACCCCTCTCTGTGACGCTCTTTTCGCAGTTCATAGCGGCGTTTTCCGCCCTCCCACTCGGCCTCCTGCTCCGGGGATTCCAGAATCAGGCCCGGGACGGGAAGTGCGCGGCCGTTCTCGTCGATGGCCACCATCACCACGTAGGCACGGTTGATCATTTTCCGAATGCCGGTCGCAAGCTCTTCCACGTACGTGTCGACGCGCACCTCCATTGAGGTGCGTCCGACATACGTCACTCTTCCGACCAGTACGACGGTGTCGTTCAGAAAAGCAGGATGCTTGAAGTTCAGATTGTCGATGCACGCGGTGGTGATTTCGTGGCCGCAGTGGCGGCGTCCCACCAGACCGGCAAGCTCATCGATCCACGCGACCAGCTGGCCGCCGAACAGACGGCCATAGCCGTTGATATGGCGGTGCATCAGAAGATACGACTGCTCTGTCTCAGAATCTTTTACGCGTTTCTTTGCCATTTCTTCCATTTTACCAATACGCTCCTTTTCACATCCTGTTTTTTGTATCTTTATACGTTCGCAAGCGCCTGATCAAGGTCTGCAATGATATCGTTCACATCCTCAATGCCGACCGACAGACGGATCAGATCCGGCAGAACACCGGCTTCGATGAGCTGCTGATCGTTCAGCTGGCGGTGGGTATGGCTTGCCGGGTGCAGAACGCAGCTTCTTGCATCGGCAACGTGTGTTACAATTGCTACCATTTTCAGGCCGTTCGTAAAACGCATCGCACCGTCTCTTCCGCCCTTCGGTCCGAAGCAGAGAACGCCGCACGTTCCGTTCGGCATATATTTTTCTGCCAGTGCATGGTATTTGCTGTCTGCAAGGCCTGCGTACTCAACCCACGCTACCTTCGGATGATTTTTCAGGAACTCTGCCACTTTCTCGGCATTTCTGCAGTGGCGCTCCACGCGCAGGTGCAGGGTCTCCAGACCGACATTCGTCAGGAATGCATTCTGCGGGGACTGGCACGCTCCCATATCACGCATCAGCTGTGCGGTTGCTTTTGTGATATACGCTTTTTTACCGAATTTCTGCGTATAAATCACGCCGTGGTACGATTCGTCCGGTGTAGTAAGGCCCGGGAATTTGTCTGCATGCGCATCCCAGTCGAAGTTTCCGGAATCGACAATCGCTCCGCCGAGCGCCATTGCATGGCCGTCCATGTATTTTGTGGTGGAATGGGTGACAATATCTACACCGAACTCGAACGGACGGCAGTTGATCGGGGTTGCAAAGGTGTTGTCGCAGATCATCGGAACGCCGTGCTCATGTGCAAGTTTAACAAACTTGTCAATGTCAAGTACAACACCTGCCGGGTTGGAAATCGTCTCGGCAAAGACAGCTTTGGTGTTCGGCTGGAATGCTTTTTCCAGCTCCTCTGCCGGCGCATCCTGGTCCACGAGGGTAGTCTCGATGCCGAATCGTTTTAAGGTAACGGCGAGCAGGTTGGAGGTTCCTCCATAAACCTTTGCCGCGCAGACAACGTGGTCGCCTGCCTCACAGATGTTGGTAACAGCAAGCATCGTTGCCGCCTGGCCGGAAGATGTGAGCATGGCTGCCACGCCGCCCTCCAGATCGCAGATTTTCTGTGCTACGACGTCGTTCGTCGGGTTCTGCAGACGGGAATAGAAATATCCCTCTTCCTCCAGATCGAACAGTTTTCCCATTTCCTCGCTGGTTGCATATTTGAATGTTGTGCTCTGGTAAATCGGAAATACACGCGGCTCACCGTTTTTCGGCTGCCATCCTCCCTGTACACAGATTGTGTCCTGGCTGTATCCCATAATTTTTCTCCCTTCTGTAAGTGAAACCGGTCCACCGGGCCGATTTCTGCTGTGCTCAGCGCCATAATAATACCCCCACCCGGGATGCCCGGGCGAGGGTATCACTTTTTCCTATTATAACTCTGTTTGTTCTTTCCTGCAACTATATGCGCACAGATTTAGGAGAGATATTCATCCACATATTTCTGGATATTGGAAGCATTCACAATCTTCTGCGCCTGGCCGTCCTCCACAACGAGAAGAGTCGGTGCCTGCATGATGCCGTACTGTGCGGCAAGATCCGGGTGACGCTCTGCGTCGATCACCTCATACTGCTCCTCGGCGAGCATTTCTTTTGCCATTTTGCAGTTCGGGCAGGTGCTTGTCGTGAACAGGTACATGCCGTCTTCCTCGATTTTATCTGCTGCTGCAGCGGCTTTCGGCTCTTCTTTTCCAGCGGCCTGCTCTGCCAGTTTCTCTGCTGCGCCGTACGATTTCATTTTCTGCTCCGGCGATTTGGAGTGGATGATATCATATACAGTTCTGTTCTTGTACTCCTGGCGTTTTCCGTCGTTCCAGTTCTTGACCGGACGGTAATATCCCGTGATACGGCTGTAAACCTCTGCCTCTTTTCCACAGATCGGACATGTAAAATGCTCGCCGGCGAGATAGCCGTCGTTCGCACAGACAGAATACGTCGGGGACAGCGTGTAGTACGGCAGTTTGTAGTTCTCTGCAATCTTCCGCACAAGGGAAGCTGCTGCTTTCCAGTCCGGCAGTTTTTCGCCAAGGAACGCATGGAATACAGTTCCCGAGGTGTACAGCGTCTGCAGATCATCCTGAATATCAAGCGCAGAGAAAATATCCTCGGTATAGTCCACCGGCAGATGGGAGCTGTTGGTGTAGTACGGGGTATCTCCCTCATGGCCTGCGGTCTTGATATCCGGCCATTTTGCACGGTCGTGTTTTGCCAGACGGTATGCGGTCGACTCCGCCGGAGTTGCCTCAAGGTTGTACAGATCGCCGTACTCCTCCTGGTAATCAGAAAGACGCTCTCTCATATGGTTCAGAACTTCTTTCGTAAACTGCTGTGTCTTCGGATCCTCCAGACCCTTTCCGAGCCATGCGGCATTTAAGCCGGCCTCGTTCATACCGATCAGACCGATGGTTGAGAAGTGGTTCTCAAACGTTCCAAGGTACCGTTTCGTATATGGATACAGTCCCTCGTCCAGGAGGCGGGTAATGACCTCACGTTTCGTCTTTAACGAACGTGCGGCAATATCCATCATATGATCGAGACGGCGGTAGAACTCTTTCTCATCTTTGGACTGATATGCGATACGCGGCATATTGATGGTGACAACGCCGACCGATCCGGTGCTCTCGCCGGAACCGAAGAATCCGCCGGTTTTCTTTCGAAGCTCACGCAGATCCAGGCGGAGACGGCAGCACATGGAGCGCACGTCGCTTGGTTTCATATCGCTGTTGATGTAGTTGGAGAAGTACGGGGTACCGTATTTTGCAGTCATTTCGAACAGCAGACGGTTATTCTCCGTATCGGACCAGTCAAAATCGGATGTGATGGAGTAGGTCGGGATCGGGTACTGGAAGCCTCTTCCGTTGGCATCTCCCTCGATCATCGTCTCGATGAACGCTTTGTTGACCATATCCATCTCTTTTTTACAGTCTTTGTACTTGAAGTCCATCTCCTTGCCGCCGACGATCGCCGGAAGCTCCGCGAGGTCATCCGGTACGGTCCAGTCGAGTGTGATGTTGGAGAACGGTGCCTGGCTTCCCCAGCGGCTCGGTGTGTTGACGCCGTAGATAAACGCCTCGATGCACTTCTTCACTTCGCCGTAGCTTAAGTTGTCCACTTTGACGAACGGCGCCAGATACGTATCAAACGAAGAAAATGCCTGCGCACCTGCCCACTCGTTCTGCATAATGCCGAGGAAGTTGACCATCTGGTTGCACAGAACCGAAAGATGTCTTGCCGGAGAAGAAGTAATCTTTCCGTTGATGCCGCCAAGTCCTTCTTTGATGAGCTGTTTTAACGACCATCCTGCACAGTAGCCGGTCAGCATCGACAGGTCGTGGATGTGAATATCCGCGTTGCGGTGTGCCTCGGCGATCTCGTCATCATAAATCTCTGATAACCAGTAGTTGGCTGTGATCGCGCCGGAATTGCTTAAGATCAGACCGCCGACAGAATACGTTACGGTCGAATTCTCTTTGACACGCCAGTCCTCTACTTTTACGTAGCTGTCCACGATCTCTTTGTAGTCTACGATCGTCGATTTCATGTTGCGGATTTTTTCCCTCTGCTTGCGGTACAGAATGTAAGCTTTTGCCACTTCTGCGTAGCCGCACTGGATCAGCACGTTCTCCACGCTGTCCTGAATTGCCTCCACTGAAATTTTTCCGTCTTTGATCTTGGACTGAAAGTCCGCTGTTACGCGCAATGCCAGCATCTGAAGCATGTCATCGCTGAACTGCATATCTTTTGCGCCGAATGCTTTTCCAATCGCATCGGTAATCTTTTTCATCTGGAACTCTGCAATCGTTCCGTCTCTCTTTTCTACCTGAAACATGGAATCCCTCCTGTTAATTCAACCGTTTCTGCAAGGCCTTTTTAAGGTTCCACTCTTTGCAGTGTCTGAACCATATGATAGCAGAGCATGTTTCTCCCGTCAATAGTAAAAAGTACCATATCTAGTGTGAAATTTTCTAACATCACTAGATATGGTACTTTTACTTGTGTTCTGTCCCTTCCATTTTTCGGCGCTGTACGGCGCTTAAAGGGATGTACTGCCGTTTTTAAGCCCGCTTGCCATACCTCTATACCCTCGGATAGATATCCTTCGGTACATAGGCTTTTACGCGGATGCCTTCCGGCAGATATTCTTCTTCGAGCAGAATTCCGTATCCGCGGATCAGTGAAATCGTTCCCGCCTTATCGTACGGATAGAGGCGCTCGATATAGATTTTTCCCTCCATCATCCACGAGGAGAGTAAATTTTTGAGGTCTTCGAGTCCCTGTCCTGTTTTGGCAGAGACCGCAAGGCTCGCGTCTGCCCGGAAATCTTTTACAACCATCGGGGCGAGAAGCTTATCCTGCTTGTTCAGCAGGGTGACGATCTTTTTGTCCTCAACTTTCAGTTCCCGCAGCGTATCGTACACGACCTGCATCTGCAGCTCCATCTGCGGATTTGACGTATCCACAACGTGGAGAATATAGTCGGCATACCGTGCTTCCTCCAGCGTACTGCGGAATGCATCGATCAGATGATGTGGCAGCTTATTGATAAATCCAACCGTATCGGTCAGCAGGATTTCCTGTCCATCCGGAAGGGTCAGTGACCGCGTCGTCGTATCCAGCGTGGAAAACAGCATTGCATCTGCCAGAATTTCCGATCCTGTCAGTGCATTTAAAAGACTGCTCTTTCCCGCTGACGTATAGCCTACGAGCGCCGCTACCGGGATTTTGGAACGTTTTCTGCCTTCACGAAGGAGCTCTCTGTGCTGGCGTACTTCCTCAAGCTCACGTTTTAACTGCGTAATACGCGTGCGGATCAGGCGCCGGTCGGTTTCCAGCTTTTTCTCTCCCGGTCCTCTCGTACCGATTCCGCCGCCAAGACGGGAAAGCGATGTGCCAAGGCCGGAAAGTCGGGACGCACGGTACTTTAACTGGGCCAGCTCAACCTGGATTTTACCCTCGCTGCTCACGGCGCGCGCCGCAAAGATATCCAGGATCAAAAGCGTACGGTCCATGATCTTGCATTCCAGTGCTTCCTCCAGCCCTTTTAACTGGATCGAGGAGAGCTCATCGTCGCAGATGATGCCCGTCGCATCGCAGGCGCGCACCAGAATTTTCAATTCCTCTAATTTTCCTTTTCCGATGTACGTTCCCGGATGAATGGCCTCCCGCACCTGCACCAGGCGGCCCTCCACCTTCGCACCGGCGGTGCTGGCCAGTTCCGCCAGCTCGTCGAGCGATTCTTCTGCTTTTGCGCCGCCGTTTTCCTGTACGCCGACCAGAATCACGCGCTCCTGTTCTTCTCTTAAATCAAACAATCCAACTTCCTCCGTCTGTTATCGGTTCTGGAGAAACGTATTTTCCCGCTGCGCCGCGGTGTTTTCTGGATATGCTGCCAGAAAATCCGCCATCAGCGACTTCGCGGTATCAAAATCCGCCCGTTTTTCATAGGATACAATCTGGTTGAACAGCAGATTTTCCCGGTCGGAATCCTCTGCCGTTTTGAGTCCTTCCTCGATATACGAGAGTGCACTGTCCGTGTCGTTTTCCGCAAGTGCGCAGAGCGCCAGCCCGTTGTTTGCTGCCGCCGCAAAGCCATCTGTCGAAAGATACGAAGAAAACAGTGCTTTCGCCTCGTCGTTCTGACCATTGGAAAGGTAAACCTCGCCGAGCATTTCCATCGCCGCGCTGCTGCCGTCCTTCATTGCCTTCGAGAACGCTTTGACCGCCTCGTCCTGCTCCTCCAGATAGTAGTATGCGCAGCCGATGTTATAATAATCCTCGGTCGTTTTCGGCTCAATCTTCACTGCCGCTTCGAGGTAACGGTCTCCGTCCGCCTTCATGCTGCTCTCCTGATACAGCTCGTAAATGTCAAGGCAGAGCTGATAGCTCTCCTTCGTCTCCACTGCCGCATCAAAATCCACCTTCGCCTGCTCGTAATTCTTCTGCAGGAAGTACGCGCGTCCCCTAAGGAACAGCGCATCGGCATCGGCCTTTTCTTCCTGAATATTGGTGCAGATCTCAATGGCTCCATCCAGATCTCCGGCCTGTACGCAGGTTTCCGCCTCGTAATACATGACATCGCGCGAAAACTCCGCGTCTTTGTGCTTCATGCTCGAAAGACTGCTCTTGAAAGCCTCTTTTGCCTTGTCATACTCCTGGCTTTTCAGATAAGCGATGCCGAGCGACCGGTAGCTCTCCGCCAGTCGGTCGCCTGCCTTTACGGCTCCCTCCAGCATCGCAATCGACGTTACGTAGTCCTTCTGTTCGAGCGCCTCGATGCCCTTTTTATAAAGCTTTGAATTTTTATTTTCACAGCCGCCAAGCACCATTGCCGCCGCCAGAAAAAAGATTACCAGTCTTTTTTTCATTCTGTCACAAGTCCTTCTTTATGCATCACAGAAACAACCTGGTCTACGTATTTTGCACACGTTGCGTCGTCCGGTGCTTCCACCATGACACGGATCACCGGCTCGGTGCCGCTCTCTCTTACGAGGATGCGTCCGTCATCGCCCAGGGCCTCTGCTACGTCTTCTACTGCTTTCTGTACTGCCGGGTTGGCCTTTGCAGCTGCTTTGTTTGCCACGCGGACATTCTTTAAGAGCTGCGGGTAAATCACTACCTCGGCTGTCAGGGTGCTGAGCGGGAGTTTCTTATCTATCAGCACTTCCATCACCATCAGGGAGGTCAGGATTCCGTCACCGGTCGTCGCGTGCTTGCTGAAAATGATGTGGCCGGACTGCTCTCCGCCGAGAGAATAGCCGTTTGCCATCATGTTCTCGCACACGTATTTGTCGCCGACTGCCGTCTTCTCATACCGGATACCGGCGCGGTCACACGCTTTGTAAAGACCGAGGTTTGACATGATCGTGGTCACGATCGTATCTCCGTTTAACTGGCCTTTTTCTTTTAAGTATTTACCGCAGACATACATGATCAGGTCTCCGTCTACCACATTTCCCAGCTCATCGACAGCGATGCAGCGGTCTGCGTCTCCGTCGTAGGCAAATCCGACATCGAGGTGTTTCTCTCTTACATATTTCTGAAGCTCTTCGATGTGGGTGGAACCACAGCCGCAGTTGATGTTTGTTCCGTCCGGCTCGTTGTGGATCACATATGTCTTGGCGCCGATGGCATCAAACACGCTCTTGGCTACGGAAGAGGCACTTCCGTTGGAGCAGTCGAGTCCGACTCTCATGTTTTTAAAGGATTTTGTCGGAATCGAGATCAGGTGTCCAATGTAGCGGTTCCTTCCGGCTGCAAAATCCACGGTGCGTCCGATGTCTTCTCTCGTTGCGAACGGGATCTTCGGTGTTCCGTCGTCGATGTAGGCTTCGATCTGCGCTTCGATGTCGGCTTCCAGTTTCTGTCCCAGGCCGTTGATGACTTTGATTCCGTTGTCATAGAACGGGTTGTGACTGGCGGAGATCATAATTCCGCAGTCAAAGTTTTCGGTACGGACAACATAGGAAACGCTCGGGGTGGTCGTTACGTGCAGCAGATAAGCGTCTGCTCCCGATGCGGTCAGTCCTGCTACCAGCGAATATTCGAACATGTAGCTGGAGCGTCTGGTGTCTTTTCCAATGACGATCTGTGCTTTGCGGTCTTTTCCGAAATACCATCCGAGGAATCTTCCCACTTTATATGCATGCTCAACCGTCAGATCAATGTTTGCTTCTCCGCGAAATCCATCTGTTCCAAAATATTTACCCATGGTATGCTCCTTTCCCCTTTCGGGCAGAAAGCGTGTCTGAAATTTTTTGCAATCATTCAAACACGCTTTTTCTGGTTATTCACTCAAATAACAAAATATCGTAATTAGTCGTACAGCTTCTCGCTGTATACGCCGTCCGCAATCAGTTTGCGGAATGCTTCTGTTACGGAAGCTTTGTCTTCCTGATACGTTACGCCGAACCACTCTGCGTCGGTCGGAAGAACTTTTACTTCTGCTTTTCCTGCGTGCAGCAGCTCGTCGATGTAGATCGGAAGGAGGTACTCGCCTTTTACATCTCCCTCTTTCTGTGCAGAAAGGAATTCAACAAAGCCTTTCTCCAGAAGATCAATGAACTCCGGCTGCAGTCCCCACATGTTCATGGAAACAAGGGAGTTTTTGTCGATCGGATCAACCGTTCCGTCTTCTTTTTCAACGCCTGCGCCCTCTGCGGTCTTTACGATGTTTTTCGTCTCGTTGACACCGGTCAGGTTTCCGTTTTCATCAACGACGCAGACACCTCTTGTAACACCGCCGTTGTCACTTAAGGTGTTTCCAAGCACGAATCCTGCCATGGAGATCGGCATAACTTCATCCACATCATGCTCCTGTACGAGGTAGTCGTGCAGTTTTACGAACGGATCTTTTCCGTAATAGTCATCAGCATTGATAACAGCAAACGGCTCTTTTACAAGACCTTTGCAGGCAAGAACGGCCTGGCCGGTTCCCCACGGTTTGGTACGGCCTTCCGGTTTTGCAAAGCCTGCCGGCAGATCATCGAGCTCCTGGAATGCATATTCCACCTCTGTGATTTTGCTGATGCGGTTGCCGATGACTTCCTTGAAATCTTTCTCCAGATCCTTGCGGATGATGAAGACTACTTTGTTGAAGCCGGCTTCCAGTGCATCGTGGATGGAATAATCCATGATGATCTCCCCGTTTGGTCCTACTGGCTCAAGCTGTTTGATTCCCTTTCCAAATCTGCTGCCGATTCCGGCTGCCATGATCACAAGTGCTGTTTTCTTCATAGCGTTTTCCCTTTCTCTTTTCCCCTTTTTTCTCTTGTTTATTCTATCAGCAATCGATCCTGTAGACCAATCGTGATTCGCAGCGTTTATTATTATGCTTCTTCCTGCATGCTGCTCAGCTTTGCGGCCTGATCGGCTGCAATCAGACTGTCGATGATTTCATCCAGATCGCCGTTCATGATGGCGTCCAGTTTGTATAAGGTCAGTTTGATTCTGTGATCCGTCACACGTCCCTGCGGGAAGTTGTACGTACGGATCTTCTCGGAGCGGTCTCCCGTTCCGACCTGGCTCTTTCGAAGCTCGGCCATCTCATCGTGCTGTTTCTGCTGCTCTAAGTCGTACAGACGGGCACGCAGAATCTTCAGTGCCTTGTCCTTATTCTTTAACTGTGATTTCTCATCCTGGCAGGAAATGACGATGCCGCTCGGGAAGTGGGTCAGACGGACTGCTGAGTCGGTCGTATTGACACACTGGCCGCCGTTTCCGGAAGCACGGAATACATCGAATTTGTAATCTTTCGGGTCGATCTGTACTTCGACGTCGTCCACCTCCGGCATGATCGCTACGGTCATGGTTGAGGTATGGATTCTTCCGCCGGACTCGGTTTCCGGCACACGCTGTACGCGGTGCGTGCCGCTCTCGTACTTCATCCGGGAGTACGCGCCTGCTCCGTTGATCAGAAGTGTTGCGTCTTTAAAGCCGCCGATTCCGTTTTCATCGGCGCTGGTCAGCTCTGTTTTCCAGCCGCGGCTCTCTGCGTATTTGATGTACATACGGCAGATTTCTGCGGTAAAGAGTGCCGCCTCGTCTCCGCCGGCACCTGCGCGGAACTCTACGATAACGTTCTTGTCATCGTTCGGGTCTTTCGGCAGAAGCAGGACTTTGAGTTCCTGCTCCAGCTCCTCTACGCGTTTTTTCGCATCGGAGAGCTCTTCTTTCAGCATTTCGCGCATCTCTTCGTCGGATTCCTCCTCGAGAAGCATCAGGCTCTCTTCAATGGTCTGTTTCTGTGTTTTATAGTCCTTATATGCGTCTGCGATCGGCTGGAGTTCTGCCTGCTCCTTCATCAGCTTCTGGAACTTCGCCGCATCGGCAGCGACGTCCGGCTCGCTTAACTGATTCAGTACCTCCTCGAGACGCATGAGGATATCATCAAGTTTATCAAACATAAAATGACTGCTCCTTTTTGCTGTTTTCGTCTGTTTATGATGTCATTATGGTGTCAAAATTAAAATTCATTTCTGTCAGGGTTTTTTGTGCCAGATACCGGTCACCACGCGGTCCAGGCCTGCCAGATCTTTCAGAACCTGTACATCGGCAAAGCCGTGGGTTTCCATCAGCTCCCGCACTTCATCTCCCTGATCATATCCAATTTCAAAACAGAGCTTTCCGCCCTCTTTTAAATAGCTTCCTGCCTGCTCTGTAATCTTCCGGTAAAAGACAAGACCGTCCGCACTGCCGTCGAGTGCCATCCGCGGCTCATGGTCGCGCACCTCCGGCATCAGCGTTTCAATCACATCCGTGCGGATATACGGCGGATTGCTTGCGATCACATCGAAGGTTCCCTCGATGTTTTCAAATAAGTTGCTCTTTACGAACGATGCCCGTCCGCCCGCCTGTGCGCCGTTCTTTTCCGCAACCTGTAAGGCTTTCTCGGAGAGATCCGCGCCGATTCCCGTGCAGTCCTCTCTCGTTACAAGAAGCGATATGAGAATGCATCCCGAACCGGTGCAGAGATCGAGAATCCGTGCATCTTTTGGAAGGCCGCGGAGCGCTTCCTCCACAAGAATCTCGGTGTCCTGCCGCGGAATCAGTACATGCTCATTCACAAAAAAAGGGATTCCGTAGAACCACGCCTCTCCGGTCAGCTGCTGCAGCGGAATGTGTTCGCCGCGCTTTCTGACCAGCGCTTCGTACTGCTCCTGCTGTTCTTTTGGCATTTCATCTTCACTGTGTACAAAGTAGGTGCTGTGGCTGATCCCGCAGACATGCTCCAGTAAAAGCCATGCGTCCTGCCGGGCTTCCTCCACCCCCTGCTTTTGTAAGTACAGAATAGCGGATTCCAGTGCAGATTTCAAGTTTTTTCTATCGTGCACACTCATCGGTCACGGCTCCTCATGTTCTTTCTTTTCGGTTTTGGCCGGGTACGTATAACCAAAGTTTTCGTTCAGGTACGCTCTCCAGTCAAACACAGCCTCCACAGCGGCGATCGCAACCTCTGCCATCTCGGCATCCGGCTCGCGCGTCGTCAGGCGCTGCAGCATCAGGCCCGGTTTACTGATCAGGTTGACCAGTTTATTGTCACTTTTTCCCGCCAGGCGGATAATTTCATACGAAACGCCCGCGATCACCGGAATGAGAAGCAGGCGGATCACAATTTTCAGCACCGGGGAATCGACCCGGATGAACATGAAAAAGATGATGCTGATGACGATGACGTACATCAGAAAGCTCGTTCCGCAGCGCTTGTGCTCCCGGGAACTCTTTAAGACGTTTTCCACGTTCAGTTCCAGACCGTGCTCAACGCAGTTGATGCATTTATGCTCGGCGCCGTGGTACATGAACACGCGCTGAATGTCTTCCATACGGGAAATGGCTGCCAGATAGCCGAGGAACAGTGCCACACGCACAAAGGCCTCTGCCACCGCGGTCAGTGTCGTTCCGGCTCCCGCTTTGTGCAGCAGTTCGGACAGGAAGTACGGCACCATCAGAAAGAGAACGACGGCGATGACAACGGAAAATGTGACGGTTCCGTACATCATCAGCCTGTCTGTCTTTTCTTTTTTCGCTTTCTGCTGCTCCTCTTCCTCTTTCGTCGCCGGCTTTTTCTTTTCCTCCTCCTCGTCCTCATAGAACGAAGCGGAGTACATAAGGGAACTCATGCCGACGATCATCGAATCGGCAAAGCTGAAGACGCCGCGCAGAATCGGAACTTTTAAGAGCTCCTTGTGCTTCGTCAGCGGCTTGTGCTGCTCTACTTTAACTTCAATCTCCCCGTCCGGCCGGCGTACTGCGACGGAATAGCGGTCCTTGTTCATCATCATGATGCCTTCCATCACGGCCTGGCCGCCAATATTGGATGATTTCATAATTTACGTTTACCTCCTCAAAGGGGATTTTCTGCATCCGTAACGCAAGAACGGGCTGAGATCTTCCAACCTCAGCCCGTTTTTCATCTTGCTTGATTCAATTCTTATTTCATGCCGTATTTCTTGTTGAACTTCTCGATACGTCCACGAGCTGCAGCAGCTTTCTGCTGGCCAGTGTAGAACGGATGGCATTTAGAACAGATCTCAACGTGGATCTCTTTCTTGGTAGAACCTGTTACGAAAGTATTTCCGCAGTTGCAGGTAACAGTTGCCTGATGGTATTCTGGATGGATTCCTTCTCTCATTTTATTCACCTCTTCTTAATATTGTTATCTTCTCAGATTTACTCTGATGATTTCGTATTTCAGGCTGACAAAATCTCATCAACCTTGCACAGCTTTCTCATTGTATCACACAATTTTGAAAATTGCAAGCCTTATACTATTTTTTGTTTCTTTAAAATTTGAATCAGTTCGCCGTTGTTTCTGGTGCGGGCAAACATATTCAGAATATTTTCCACGGCCTCCTCGGATTTCATGCCGTTTAATGCCTTCCGCATATTGTAAACGGCCTCCTGCTCATCCGGTGTCAGAAGCAGATCTTCTCTTCTTGTTCCCGATTTGGCTATGTCGATGGCCGGGAAGACGCGGCGTTCCTGCAGTTTCCGGTCGAGCACGAGTTCCATGTTTCCGGTGCCTTTGAATTCCTCGTAAACGACATCGTCCATCTTGCTTCCGGTGTCCACAAGCGCCGTTGCAAGAATCGTCAGGCTTCCGCCCTCGCGCATGTTTCTGGCCGCGCCGAAAAACCGTTTCGGCATGTAGAGTGCTGCCGGATCGAGACCGCCGGAAAGGGTACGGCCGCTCGGCGGAACGGTCAGGTTGTAAGCTCTGGCGAGACGTGTGATGCTGTCGATGAAGATCGTAACGTCTTTTTTACTCTCCACAAGACGTTTCGCGCGCTCAATAACCATCTCGGACACGCGTTTGTGGTGCTCCGGCTGCTCATCGAAGGTGGAATAGATGACTTCCACATTCGATCCCTGAATCGCTTCTTTAATGTCGGTGACCTCCTCCGGACGCTCGTCGATCAGAAGGATGATCAGATACATCTCCGGGTTGTTCCGCAGGATGGATTTTGCCGCATCCTTCAAAAGCGTCGTTTTTCCGGCTTTCGGCGGGGAGACGATCATGCCTCGCTGGCCTTTTCCGATCGGACTTACAAGATCCACGATCCGCATCGCCATGCTTCCGCCCGGGCGCTCAAGGCGCAGCCGCTCATCCGGGAAGACCGGTGTCATATCTTCGAAATTGCCGCGGCGCATGATCTGGTCGAGCGGCAGATTGTTGACGCTCTTTAAGTATAAAAGGGCGCTGAATTTTTCGGTTGCGGACTTTACTCTCGTGTTTCCGCGGATGATATCTCCCGTTTTCAGTCCGAAACGGCGGATTTGGGACGGAGAAACGTAGACATCGCTGTCGCCCGGCATATAGTTGTCGGAGCGGATAAATCCAAATCCGTCCGGCATGACCTCGAGGATGCCGCAGGCCTCCTGGCCGCTGTCGAGCGTGCTGGTTTCCTGACGCGGTTCCTGTCTCGTCTCTGGTCTTGCTTCCTGACGCAGCGGCTCCTGTCTCATTTCCTGCCCTGCTTCCTGACGCGGCTCCTGTCTTTGCTCTTCCTCACGGTTATTCTGATTATAATTCCGTGGTTCCTGAAATCTACGCTCATTGAAACGCGGCGCTCTTGGACGGTACTCCTGGCGCTCTCCGTTTTCACTGCGCTCTTCCCGGCGGACATACCGCGGTCTCTGGTACGGGCGCGCGGTGCCGTTTTCCGAGGTTTCCCGATTCTGGCGCTCCATACCGTCCTCCCGCTTTTCCTGCGGTTCCTGATTCTGATCCTGTACAGTTTCCGTCTTTTTTTCCTCTTTTAGAACCGCCGGCTCTTCCATGTTTTTCTGGTTTTCTTTCTGATCTTCTTCCAGCATCCGCTCAATCAGCGCTTCTTTCCGCAGGGTGGAAATCCCCTTCATGTTTCTGGATTTTGCCAGCGCTTTCAGCATGCTCAAAGGCAATGACTCATACTTTTCTCTTGTCATACCATTTTTCCTCTATCTATTCTCTATTTGATTTTCGGTTCTGTTTGGAGTTTTTAAGATATTTGATGCGCGAATATTTTTGCTGCAATTATTTAGAATCTGATTTTTGTCATTTTACTGCTGTGGATTTTTCTGCGGTTAGTGGGACTCGAACCCACACGCCGAAAGGCACAGGAACCTAAATCCTGCACGTCTGCCAATTCCGTCATAACCGCATATTATTTTTTCAAGAAAAGAAAAACCCCATAGAAAACCTCCATGGGCGTTTTCTATGGGTTATTTAGTGAAGCATCGGGGATTCGAACCCCGGACAACTTGATTAAAAGTCAAGTGCTCTACCGACTGAGCTAATGCTCCGTATACTTTTGCATCCAACTGGGCTAGCTGGATTCGAACCAGCGAATGCAGCAGTCAAAGTGCTGTGCCTTACCGCTTGGCGATAGCCCAATGTTTCGCCTTGCTGGCAGGGTGGATAAAGGGATTCGAACCCTTGGCCTCCAGAGCCACAATCTGGCGCGCTAACCAACTGCGCTATACCCACCATAATTACGACTTACAGTCTTTTTCACTATTTAATTTTAGTGAAGCGTGCTTGGAGGGATTCGAACCCCCGACCCACGGCTTAGAAGGCCGTTGCTCTATCCAACTGAGCTACAAGCACACAGCTTCTACAAAATTGTAGCAGCAAGCGGGTGATGGGAATCGAACCCACGTATCCAGCTTGGAAGGCTGGTGTTCTACCATTGAACTACACCCGCACGACATCGGGGTGACAGGATTCGAACCTGCGACCTCCTGGTCCCAAACCAGGCGCTCTAGCCAAGCTGAGCCACACCCCGTAAACAAGGTTTCCCGATTTGCGTTTAACCCTTTCGCGCTCGACGCAAGATTTATTATATTACATTGTTTTCGGTTTGTCAACACTTTTTTTCATTTTTTTCAAAATGTTTTTTGTGTTGTTTTGTTCTCACCGGACAACAAAGAGATCTTATCATATCTTTTCTCATCTGTCAACACCTAAATTGTATTTTTTTGACAAACTTTTTAAGAATTAGTCAGAACCTGCTCCGGTACTACCCTGTTTTCTTTGGAATAGTCATGTTAGTTGCGATAATTCATTCGATTTCGGGCTGTTTTCCGCCCTTTTTCGACCCGTTTTTTAATCCAGATACTTGATTTCCACCGAAAGCTCATGCTCTTCATTGATCGTCAGCATGGCATAGCTTGGTTTTCTTCCCATCTGACGCGGATACGTGAGGCTGCCCGGATTGACAATCCAGAGATTTCCACGCTTTTCTGCGACCGGCCGGTGCGTATGGCCGAACAGTACGATATCCACACCCCTGGAAAGCGCCTCCGCATAGATTCCCTCCAGGCCGAGCGATACGCCGTAGTTATGACCGTGTGTGATAAAGGCACGGTAATCATCAATGTTCACCTGAATCTCCGCCGGGAGGTTTGAAAACCAGTCATTATTTCCCATGACCATATAGCACGGGCCGTTTACCTTGGATTTGATCAGGTCATCCATCCCTTCCACGTCACCGCAGTGGATCATGCCGTCGAACTCCTCACGTTCCATGGCCTCCTCAAGGTTATACATCCGTCCATGGGTATCGCTCACTATCAGAAATTTCATACTCATTCTCTTCCCTCTTCTTATTTCAAATATGATGCAATCTGTTCTTTCATCGCCGCCAGTGCTTTTCCTCTGTGGCTGACTGCGTTTTTCTCTTCCGGAGAAAGTTCTGCGGTCGTGCGGCTCATATCCGGCAGATAGAAAATCGGGTCATAGCCAAAACCGTTCTCCCCGCGTTCCTCGTAACCGATTTTTCCCTCGATCGTTCCTTTGGTGGTACAGACTGTTCCATCCGGGAAGGCGGCTGCAATCACACAGACGAATCGTGCCGTTCTTTTTTCCACCGGCACGCCCTCCAGGCGGTCAACGAGGCTCTGATTTTTGATGCGGTAGGACGTATCCTCTCCCATATATCTTGCCGAATAGACACCAGGCTCGCCGTTTAAGGCATCCACTTCCAGACCGGAGTCATCCGCCAGCACGATCGTGTCGCCGTCTGTGCATCCGGCAACGGTCTGTGCTTTGATTTTTGCATTCTCCTCAAAGGTTTTGCCGTTCTCATCGATCTCGACCGAAATGCCGGCTTCTTTCATCGAATAAATTTCCACCGGCAGATCCGCAAGGATTTCACGGATTTCTTTCATTTTGCCGGCATTTCCTGTTGCAAATACAATTTTTTTCATAACCGTTTTCCTTCTTTCACGCTGAAATAACTTGCGATCATTATACCGTATGTGTGACGCAAACACAAGAACCCTGTCACAAAAAAAGACCCCCGTTTTATCCGGGAGCCTTTTTTTGTAATCACACATTATTTTGCTTTTTTCTGATTTGCCAGAGTCTTGAATCCATCGAAAGCCAGGATCAGCGCCAGGATGACAAGCAGGCCTGCCAGCACGATACGTGCTACGCACCAGCCGATGCCAACGCCTGCGCCAAGGCCCTTGAAGTTTGCGATCAGGGTCTGTACAAGGGATGTGATGGTTACGATCAGCATGAATACCATCGGGAACAGGAACATTTTGTTGTTTTTGCCGACTTTTCCGAGCCAGGTGGCAACAGCAAGAAGTCCGATGGCTGCCAGCAGCTGGTTGGATGCACCGAACAGCGGCCAGATTTTGGAATAACCGGTCAGGCCAAGGCCGATGCCGAGTACTACGGTGATAACGGTTGATACAACCGGATTGGTCAGAACGGCTTTGTAGCCGGTTGCCTCTTTGTAAGTCTGTCCCGGCTCAAGCCAGAACTCCTGGAACATGTATCTTGCCAGACGGGTTGCGGTATCCAGAGAAGTCAGGCAGAATACCGATACAGTCAGAACCAGCAGAGAGTACAGTACATGGGTCGATCCGCCAAGTCCCGGAATGGTTGCTACCATCTCGGAGATACCGGTTGCAAATACAGCGGTCGGAACAACGGTGGTTCCGTCTGCGTATCTGGACCAGATGTAGCCGACTGCACACAGAGATACGATTGCAAGTGCACACTCAATCAGCATACCGCCGTATGCGATCGGGCGGGCATTTTTCTCATTGTCAAGCTGTTTCGATGTAGTTCCTGAACCAACGAGTGAATGGAATCCGGAAATTGCTCCGCAGGCGATGGTTACGAACAGGGCCGGGAACATAAATCCAAGAGAACTTCCGGTCGGAGCCAGCGTATCTTTGAATCCGGTGAATGCCGGGATATCCAGGGATGCATGGCCCATCAGAGCACTTCCGATGACACCGGCAGCGGCTACGATCATCATGAAGTACAGAAGGAAGGAGCTTAAGTAGTCACGCGGCTGAAGCAGAATCCAGACCGGTGCAACAGAAGCTACGGTGATATAGATACCAACGATTACCATCCATGCTGTCTCGGAGAGATAGATCGGATGGAAGTTTAATCCAACAACAACGCAGACAACAATAGCTGCAACGCCTGCGATGGTGGAAACGCCAAGAGATACATTTCTTCTGTATACCATGAAACCGAACACAACGGCGAGTACGATGAACAGAATGGAAATCATAGCGGTTGTTGCATTTGCAGAACTTGCTGCCACATCGACAGCGCCGCTCTCGGTATAGGCTGCCTTGAAGGTATTGGCAACGATGGAACCGAAGGCTGCAACAACAAGAATCAGGGTCAGGTAAGCGAAGACGATAAAGAGTTTTTTCGCTTTACTTCCCATGGTGTCTGCGATAACCTCGCCGATGGACTGTCCTTTGTGGCGCAGGGATGCAAACAGTGCGCCGTAATCATGAACGCCTCCAAAAAAGATACCGCCGATGAGTACCCATAAAAGAACCGGAACCCATCCAAAGACAGCGGCCTGAATCGGTCCGTTGATCGGGCCTGCGCCTGCGATGGATGAGAAGTGATGTCCCATTAAGACAGGAGCTTTGGCAGGAACGTAGTCCACACCGTCCTCCTCGGTGAATGCAGGGGTTTTCCGTTTCGGATCAACGCCCCACTGCCCGGCAAGCCATTTTCCGTAGAATACGTATCCGGCGATCAGAATGCCGATTCCGACAACCAGTACAAGAATACTATTCATTTGTTTTTTCCTCCCTCTTTTTGGTAGAATAAATTTATAGATAACTAAGATCGGAACATCTTAGCATACCCCTTTACCAATTCCCAAGCCGCCCGGTTTCCAAACACTTTCTGTTCTGCCGTATCAAAGACGAGCAGCCGCACCTGACAGTAGCCTCTCAAAGAAAACCGGTAATTTTTATAATACTTATATTTTCGGATTTTCTTCTTTACGCTGTCCGCAACCGGTTTGTCCGCAAAAAAAATACCGGTGACCAGCGTGTACATGTGGTCGGTATCCGGTACTTCCTTCCCCTCGCGAACCACCTTTGGCTCTATCCATTCTGTCAGGTCCGTCAGAAATGTTTCGACGTCCTGGTCGTTCAGTTCTTCCACCGCTTTAAAATACGCATGCTCATGACAGCTGATCCTCCACAGCTCTGCTTTCTTTGAGAGCACGTATTTTGCGCCGCTCTCGTGGTAGCTTGCACAGGCATCGTATGTATGGCCGTTTACTTCGGACGGCTTTACGATATCGTAGCTCCTCTCGTAGGAATGCAGCAGCCTGTCTCTGATCTCCTGTCCGTTCATGGTTTCCTCCGCTTGATGAAAAAATTTCGCATGAGGACAGTTTAGCACAGTAGTGCAGTGATTTCAAGAAAATATTAAACTTTTCTAAAATTCTTCTTTTAATTTTTGTTATCAAAAAGGAGCAACGCCAAAAATCATTCGGCATTGCTCCTCCATTTGTATTATTTCTGTTCTTTTTCCCGGCGCGGCGGCTTCGGTCCCGCGTACTGGTAAAAGTAGGTTTTCAGCATTCCATTGTAAATTTTACGGTTTTTATCCGCCTTTTTGCCGAGATACCGCTCGGCATCCTCGTAGCTCGTGATCAGATACATCGACCAGGAATCGAGAGCGCGGTACCGCTCTCCTAATGTCTGATACAGGGCCGGAAGATCTTTTTTGTCCTCCAGGCGCTCACCGTACGGCGGGTTGGTAATCAGAAAACCGTATTTTTTCGGGTGCGACAGCTCGGCAACCGGACGCTGCTGGAAATGGATCAGGTGATCCACACCGGCCAGCTTTGCGTTCTCTCTGGCACTCTTGATGACATCTCCGTCGATATCAAAGCCCTGAATATCTGTCTCAATATCGTTCCGGATCCGGTAGCGTGCATCCTCCGCCGCATCCATCCAGCATTTTTTCGGCACGAGGTGCGTCCACTGCTCCGCAAGGAAAGAACGGTTGAGACCCGGTGCAATATCGGCCGCCATCATGGCCGCCTCGATCGGGAACGTACCGCTTCCGCAGAACGGATCGACAAGAATCCGGTCACCCTTCCACGGAGTCAGCATGATAAGTGCTGCGGCAAGGGTCTCGGTGATCGGCGCTTTCGCGGTCAGCTTGCGGTAGCCTCTCTTATGAAGGGAAACGCCGGAGGTATCGAGTCCGATCGTAACCTCGTCTTTTAAAATCGAAACACGGATCGGGTACTGTGCACCGTCCTCCGGGAACCACTCCATGTGGTAGACCTGTTTCAATCGCTCGACAATCGCTTTTTTCATGATCGACTGGATATCGGACGGGCTGAAGAGCTTACTCTTGATGGAGTTTGCCTTCGTTACCCAGAACTTTCCGTTTTTCGGGATAAATTTCTCCCACTGGAGCGCTTTTGTCGCTTCAAAGAGTTCATCGTACGTCTCGGCGTGGACCTGTCCTACTTTGAGCAGGATACGCTCTGTCGTGCGAAGGAACAGGTTGGCGTAGGCGATTCCCTCTGCATCTGCAAGAAACGTTACTTTTCCATCCTCCACGCGCTCGATTTCGTAGCCGAGGTCGAGAATTTCACGTTTCATCACCGCCTCCAGGCCGAAGTGGCACGGGGCGATCAATTCATATAATTCCATACTCTCCCGTCCCCTCTTATAATGTGAGCTGTTTTACGACGGTGCCGTCAAAGCCTTTGATCGTAAATACGCCGTCCTCGAGGATTGCATAGGTCGGGATATTGCCCTCTTTCGGCAGAGATACAGAACCCGGGTTCAGAAAGGTGTGTGCGCCTTTTTTCTCGGCACGCAGGACGTGGGTATGGCCGTACAGGAAGATATCTCCATCCATCAGCGGCGGCAGATTCTGCTCATTGTAGATGTGGCCATGGCTCATATAGAAGGTATGGCCTCCCTCGATCAGGATGCCGTAATCTGCCAGCACCGGGAACTCCAGTACCATCTGATCTACTTCTGCGTCGCAGTTTCCGCGCACGTTGGTGAGGTACTGTTTTTTCTCATTCAGCATGGCGATGACCTGTTTCGGTGCGTATTCTTTTGGAAGATCGTTTCTCGGGCCGTGATAGAGAAGGTCGCCTAACAGAAACAGGCGGCTTGCGCCCTCTGCCTCGAAGGCTTCCAGCATTTTTCTGCAGTAATAGGCAGAACCGTGAATATCAGATGCAAACATGTATTTCATATCGTGATCTCTCTTTCGTTTTGTGGTTTGGTTTTGTATTGTTTTCTGTTTCATCTTACCGTATCTTTTCCCGCTTGACAAGAAGAAATGTTGGATTGCCGCCCCCTTACAGTTCTTCTCCCGCCACCAGATATCGTCCGCGGTATGCATGCATTCCGCCGATGACCGTTTTGACCTCGTATCCGTTCTCCGCCAGCCGCTTTCCCTCCGCCATGCTCGCGGCACCCCGCTCACAGCAGATCACAAGAATTTTGTCCCGCGGCAGACAGACCCGTTCGAGCAGATGGTCATAGGGAAGATTCACCGCTCCTTTCACATGCCCTTTTTCGTATTCCCGCCGGTTCCGCACATCGATGATCATCGCCCACGGTTTTCCCACGTACCAGTCCAGCTGGTCTGCCGCCAGCAGTGTCATGCCTGCCATATCCTGGTCCCCCTCTCCGGATCTGACTTTCTCTCCTGTTTTATATGTATGCAGAAACCGGCGGCAGAGTCCGTATGGGACCCTCCGCCGGCTTTTTCTGCTGGAATCCCAAGGTTTACTTAGTATTTTTCATACTCATCCTTCTCGTCCTGCTCCCGGTTCTGCTGACCGTAGGATGACATCTCACGGTCTTTCACATGATTGCAGTCTCTGCTGTTCTTCTTGTTTTTGCTGTATTCGCTTTTCTCGTATCCGTTTTTGCTGTACTCGTTTTTGCTGTATTCATTTTTGCTGTATTCATTTTTGCTGTTTCTGGTCATAATCTTGTTTCCTCCTGAATGTTTTTTTGTCCTGCGACATCCTTTAGTATCGCTTTTTCCGCGCAGATTATGCATCCAGAACCCTGTTTTTCCACGGTATCTGTTCCAAAGTGGGGAATGCAAGCCCAAAAATACAGTGTTTTTCCTGCTTTCGGACCACTGCTTTCCAAATTGTGGTAATTTTTTCCAACTTTTGAATTTCGATGTTGCTTTTTCCCGTTATCTGTATTATAATCAATTTTGTAAAAGAATTTACCCTTCATAAATTTTTTTACAATTAATAACCCCTTATTAATTATTTATACTCCCCTTGAAAGATCGGTAGCTCCCCTGCCGGTCTTTCTTTTTGCAATTATTCAGAGCCATGCAAAATTTCAAGAAGAACTGTGAGTCATGCTCGCATGAACGAACAGTTCTTCTTGAAATTTTATATGGCGAGAAGCCACATCGAGATGCAGCGCAGCGGAATCGAGATGTGGCTCTGAATAATTGCAAAAAGGAGGAAAGTCTGCATCAGCAGACTTTCCTCCTTTTTCCCGTTCTGTATATATGATTAGAATTCTACTTTTTCACCTTTTGCCGCTTTTGCTACGGTTCCTGCGAGGACGATCAACGCCATGAGGTTTGGAATTACCATCAGGCCGTTAAAGAGGTCTGACAGGTTCCATACGAGATCCACTTTCAGCAGAGAGCCGAGGAAAACGAACACAACGACGATCAGCGAGAACGGAACGACTGCTTTCTTTCCGAACAGATACTGTACGTTCTGTCTTGCGAAAAAGTACCATCCGACGATGGTCGAGAATGCAAAGAACAGAAGACAGATCGCTACGAACGCCGGTCCGAAGCCTTTGAGGCCGGTTCGGAATGCCGCCTGTGCGACCGGGGTTCCTTTAACACCGGTACTCATCATCTCTTCCAGAACGCCGGAAGAAAGAATAACGAGAGCGGTCATGGTCAGGACAACGAAGGTATCAATAAAGACACCGATCATCGCTACTTCACCCTGATCCTCCGGGTTCTCGACATCGGCAATCGCATGGGCATGCGGGGTGGAACCCATACCGGCTTCATTAGAGAAGAGGCCTCGGGCAACACCGTAACGCATGGCTTTCCGCACGGTAATACCGGCTGCTGCACCAAATACGGCGTCCGGACGGAATGCACAGATAAAGATCGAAGCAATCGCTGACGGCACATGCTGGATGTTGATCAGAATAACAACAAGGGCTCCGACGAGATACAGTGCTGCCATCACCGGAACAACTTTTTCGGTGAAGGATGCGATACGGGAGATACCTCCGATGAAAATGAATGCGGCGAGAACGGCTACAATCACACCCATCACCCATTTCGGTACGGAAAATGCGGTGTAGAACGCATCACTGATGGAGTTCGACTGTACCATATTTCCCATAAAGCCAAGCGCCAGAATAACGGCTACGGCAAAGAAGCCTGCCAGTGCTTTTCCAAACGTTCCCTTGAATGCGTGGGTAATGTAGTAAACCGGTCCTCCGATGACTTCTCCGTTCTCATCGCGGCGTTTGGAGATCTGCGCGAGATACGCCTCGCCGTAGATCGTTGCCATGCCGAAGAACGCAGCAAGCCACATCCAGAAGATGGCTCCCGGGCCGCCGGATACGAGTGCGGTCGCACATCCTGCGATGTTTCCGGTTCCGACCTGTGCGGCGATCGCTGTTGCAAGCGCCTGGAAGGAAGTCATGCCGTCTTTTCCGGCCTTCTTACCCTTTAACGAGAAACCGCCGAAGACGCGGTTCCACGCGGTCTTAAACTTTCTTACCTGTACAAAGCGGGTCCGAACAGAGAAATAAACTCCCGTACCTACCAGCAGAAACAGCAGTACGCTGTTCCAGAGCACATCACTAATCTGCGCAATTGCCTGATTCAATGCATCCATTTTCTTTTCTCCCTTTCCATTCGACGTATGGTCTGAACGATGTGGATCACACATCCGCACCGTTTTGAGAAAAAAAATACCATCTCCTGCGGGACTTTTCCTGCAGAACATGGCTCTGATTGAAAAATACAGCAAAAAACCGCGCTTCCGGAATTTTTTCGTTTCTGCGCACCGCTTTTTTTGTTCCGCGGCTGTTCTTCTTCTGTATCTTTTTTGACTCTGTCCTTTTGCCTGAGAGATTCTGCATCGCTGCATTGCACCTTCGGCACTCTTTTCAAGAGCTTCTCCAGAGACCACTCCGTTTTTAGTCCTCGCCGTCTCCCGTCCGTTCTTGTTTTAAGAAGAGAACCAGCACCTGAAAGTTTTACTTCTTCGGTCGTGCACCTTTCAAAAATTAAATTTCCAAAGGCTCTCCGCACATTTTCTAAAAACTTCTACGTCTTTTTTTATTTTTGTAAAACTATAGCACCTGTGATAGGATTCGTCAATACCCCATGCCGTATTTTTTTCAGAATATTGCAAAAACATATAAAAAATCAGCAGATCTGCGCGCGCACGCCTCAAAATCGCATGCGCGGCACAGATCTGCTGTTCTCTTTTCCAAATATCTTTTATGACGCCTGGAACTGGCTGTTGTACAGATTGTAGTAGAAGCCTTTCTTCTCAAGAAGCTCCTCATGGCGTCCCTGCTCGATAATCTTTCCGTCTTTCATGACGAGGATCAGCGAAGCATTGCGGATCGTGGACAGACGGTGGGCAACGACGAAACTCGTTCTGCCCTGCATCAGCTTGTCAAACGCCTCCTGAACCTGCAGTTCGGTACGGGTATCGATGCTGGAGGTCGCCTCGTCGAGGATCAGCATCGGCGGCAGGCAGAGCATGACACGGGTGATACAAAGAAGCTGTTTCTGCCCCTGGCTGATGCTGTCTTCGCTGAGAACCGTGTCAAGTCCCTTCGGCAGACGCTTGATAAACTCCCAGCTGTGTGCCTCTTTGGCCGCATTGATGATCTCCTCTTCCGTCGCATCCGGCTTTCCGAAGCTGATGTTGTCGCGCACGGTTCCCTGTTTGATCCAGGTATCCTGCAGCACCATACCAAAGCAGCTGCGGAGCGCATGGCGGGACAGTTCGTCGATCGGCTTTCCGTCGATGCAGACCTTTCCGGCATCGACATCATAGAAGCGCATCAGCAGGTTGATAAACGTCGTCTTTCCGCATCCGGTCGGGCCGACAATGGCAACACGCATGCCCGGCTGTACGTCAAGATTAAAGTTCTCGATCAGTTTTTTCTCTTTGTCATAACTAAATGCTACATCATCGATCGTCACATTTCCCGTCACGGTACCGATCATTCCGGCCGGGTCTGCACTCTCCTCTTTCTCTTCCAGAAGAGCAAAGATACGGCCTGCGCAGGCAAGCGCGTTCTGCATCTCGGTGATAACGGAACTGATATCATTGAACGGTTTCATATACTGGTTTGCGTACGACAGCAGAACGGAAAGTCCGCCGACAGTCAGCGCACCGCCCGGGATCATGAAAGCTCCCACAAGGGCAACACCGGCATAGATCACGTTGTTGACAAAACGGGTAGACGGGTTCGTTAAGGAACTGTAGAACACGGCCTGCTGGCTGTATTTCTGCAGATCTTTGTTGATCTCTGCAAAACGCTCGGAAGCTTTTTCCTCATAGCCGAACGCTTTGACTACTTTCTGGTTTCCGATCATCTCATCGATGAGTGCGGTCTGTTTTCCTCTCGTCTCACTCTGTTTCTGGAACATTTTGAACGAGCGGCCGGAAATAAATTTTGCCACGAAGAAGCTCAGAGGTGTCAGGCAGATCACAAGAAGGGTGATCCATACGTTCTTCGAGAACATGAAAAACAGTGTCACAATAATGGTTACGATGCCGGAGAACAGCTGCGTAAAGCCAAGCAGAAGACCGTCCGATAAGATATCGGTATCTGCGATAACACGGCTTACGATGTCTCCGGAGCTGTGCTGATCCAGATAGGACAGCGGCAGCACCTGGATATGACGGATCGCCTGGGAACGAAGGTCGCGCACGATGCGGTACGTCATACGGTTGTTGATCAGGTTCATGATCCATGCGGAAAGTGCGGAAACGAGGGTAAAGAATACGATTCGTTTCAGATAGAACCACATCTCCGGGAAATTGACCTGGTGGGCTGCAACGACCTCATCGATCGCATCGCCGAACAGGATCGGAATATAAAGCTGTAAAATAACGGTAACCGCAGCCAGGACAATACTAAGGCCTAAGAAAATTTTATAATTTCCGATAAACGCCATCAGCTTTTTCATGACCTGCATGCCGCTTTTTCCGGACTTGTTTTCTGTCTTTTTCATGCGATCACCCCGCTTTCGTTGTTATAAGCTGCACGCTCTTCCGGGAACTGGGAGAAGTAAATCTCGCGGTAAACCTCGCAGGTTTTCATCAGCTCGTCGTGTGTGCCGTTTCCTTCGAGCGTACCATTTCCAAGGACGAGGATCTGGTCTGCCTGACGGATGCCGGCGATTCGCTGGGATACGAGGAAGGTTGTCGTGTTTCCTTCGAGATTGTGGACGGCTTTGCGGAGTTTTGCATCCGTTGCAAAGTCAAGCGCACTCGAGCTGTCGTCCAGAATCAGGATTTCCGGTTTTTTTACCAGCGCACGCGCAATAGAAAGACGCTGTTTCTGTCCGCCGGAGAGGTTCTTTCCATTCTGCTCCAGCATAAAATCGAGCTGATCCTGTTTGCCTTCTACGACTTCTTTCGCCTGGGCTGTGGTGAGCGCCTCCCAGATTTCTGCATCGGTGGCGTCCTCTTTGCCCCACTTCATATTGTCGCGGATGCTGCCTTTAAAGAGCACTGCTCTCTGCTGAACAACACCGACTTTATTGCAGAGCTCTTCTTTCGTGTAATTCTTTACATTCTCGCCGTCTACCATGACGTCACCGCTGGTCGCATCGTAGAAACGGGAAATCAGGCTGACCAGCGTCGATTTTCCGCTTCCGGTACCGCCGATGATTCCGATGGTCTGTCCGCGTTTTGCGGTAAAGCTGATATCCGATAAGCTCTCTGCGCCGGCTCCTGCATAGGTGAAGCTGACATTTTTAAATGTAACAGCTGCATCGCCAGTTACTTTCTTTGCAGCGCCGCCTTTTGCCGGGTAGTTCATGGTTGTCGGAACCGCCAGTACGCCGGAGACACGCTCTGCACAGGCAACGGATTTGTTTAAGGTGATGATGAGCGATGCCAGTTTGATCAGTTCCACGATGATCTGCAGCATGTAGTTGTAAAGTGCGACAACCTGTCCCTGCTGCATACTGCCGATGTTAACCTGAAGGCCTGCCTGCCAGATCAGGACAACGGCTGCGATGTTGATGAGGACATAGGTCAGCGGATTTAACAGTGCGGAAATTTTTCCGACAAACTCGTTCAGACAAGTCAGCTCATCGTTGCTCTTTTCGAAATCGGCAACAGACTGCTCCTCACGGCAGAACGCACGGATGACACGGACACCGTTCAGATTTTCTCTTGTCATTCCGGTGACGCGGTCGAGTGCCGCCTGTACCTTTTTGAACAGCGGGATGCTGACCAGCATAATGCCGAATACAGCAACGAACAGGATCGGAATAGTAACCAGGAATACGATGGCACATTTTACGTTGACGGTAAATGCCATCACAACGGAACCGAATACGATAAACGGACTCCGCAGCAGCAGACGCAGACCCATGTTGATTCCGTTCTGCACCTGGTTGATATCGTTGATCAGACGGGTGATCAGCGTATCGGTTCCAATGGTATCCAGCTCCGTAAAGGACAGAGCCTGGATGTGATCAAAGACCGCCTGGCGAAGCTCGGTTGCACAGCCGACGCTCGCTTTTGCCGCGAAATACTGCGCGGTGAAGCTGCAGCAAAGTCCGACTGCCGCCATCAGAACGAGGATTCCAAAACGGCTGACGATGTACGGACGGTTATTGCCTGCGATACCCACATCGATGATCTGGGCAACAACCATCGGCACCAGAAGGTCGAATACGACTTCCAGAAGCTTGAACAAAGGAGCGATGATGCTCTCTTTTTTGTAGTGCTTCAAGTAGACTCCAAGACTTTTCATCTTCTTTTTCACTCTCCATTTCTTTGTTTCTTGACATTGACAGTATAATCTCATATGATTAATACGAATAGTATTGTTTTTATAGCTTAGTGATATAATTTTAATATCATAGATAATTTCACGAAAGGAAGTCTCTTATGGAACTGCGCCAGCTTGAATATTTCCGCGTCATCGCCGAAACCGAAAGTATTCACGAGGCCGCCCGCCGCCTCAACATGTCCCAGCCGCCGCTCAGCTACCAGTTAAAACAGCTCGAAACGGAACTGAACGTCATCCTGTTTGAACGCACCCGCCAGGGTGTCCGTCTGACGGAGGCCGGAAAACTGCTGTACGACCGCTCCGCCAGCCTGCTCGAGTACGTGAAATCGACGGAGCTTGAGGTCGCAAAGGTCGGCAAAAAGCGGGTTCTCCGACTTGGCATCACACCGACCACAGTTGCGACAATCATGCCGTGTGTCTCGCTTTTTTCCCGCCGCAATCCCGACGTCAACTTCGAAGTACATGACGGCATCACCTACACCCTGTACCGCTATCTGATGGACGGCATCATTGATATTTCCATTGCCCGCACGCCGCTGCGGCTCGATGATGTCGACTATAAAATTTTAAGCTCTGAACCTATGATTGCCGTTTCTTCCAAAGATATGCTTCCCGAGAAGAACGGAGCGCTAAAACTTTCGGACCTTTTAAATATTCCACTTATCATCTACCGCCGGTACGAGGCACTTATCATGGATGCATTCCACTCGCGCGGCATGGAACCGGATCTCTTCTGTGTCTGCGACGATCCCCGCGGCGCGATGCTCTGGGCAAAGGAAGGCCTTGCTACTGCCATTTTCCCGCAGTCCATGAGCTCTCTCTGCCAGGGACTCCGCATCCAGCCGCTCGCAGAAAGCGACCTGGAAACGCAGATCGCCGTGATCTGGAAAAAGGGGCGGAAACTCTCTCCGCTTCTGCAGGACTTTGTCGATGCCTGCATGGAGAGCATATTATAATAGAAGAAGTCCGCTGCGCCGGTCTCTTTTTCAGGGAGCAGCGCAGCGGACTTCTTTTTTTTATTTCTCATTCTTTTTACTGCACAAACAGCAGCGCGATATTCAGCAGTGTCACAATCACCGCAATCGCAAACAGGGCAATTTTCAGCTGCAGACTGTTCGCGTATTTTCCCATGACTTTTTTCGAGGACGTCAGATAAATCTGTGTAAATACCGTAATCGGGAGCTGCATTCCAAGGAACATCTGTGAATAGAGAAGGCCCTGGAACGGGGAATCAATCAGAAGAATGACCGCTGCGGCCGGGATCATGGTAAGAAGGATTCCCCAGCGTGTCTCCTTACTCTTGATCTCATACGGCTTGTTAAAAATCCCCGAAAAAATCGTTCCGCCCGCCATTCCCGCGGTGATGCTCGATGAAATTCCGGCGAGCAGAAGCGCTGCTGCAAAAATCACCGATGCGGCATTTCCAAGGAGAGGTGTCAGCATCTTTCCCGCCGTTGCGAGATCATCCACCTGCTTTGCATTCTGCGGCTGGAAAAACGTTGCGGCCGCCATCAGGATCATTGCACTGTTGATGGCCCATCCGATGATCATGGAAAACAGGGTGTCTTTGAACTCATACTTTAACTGGCGCGCAATCACCTCATCATCCTCAAGATTCCACTGGCGGCTCTGAATAATTTCCGAGTGGAGAAACAGGTTGTGCGGCATGACGACCGCACCGAGGACGCTTAAGATGACCGGCATTGAGTGCTCTGGAAACGACGGTTTTACCCAGCCGACAGCCGCCTGCGCCCAGTCGATATCGGCGATCCAGACCTCGAAGAGGAACGAAAAGCCGATCAGCGAGACAAACACAATGATCAGTTTTTCAATCCGTTTGTAAGCACTTGTAAACTCACAGATCAGAACCAGCACGAGAATCATCATGCTGCCGAGCTTGATCGGAATGCCGAACAGCATCTGGAGCGCAATCGCACCGCCGAGGATCTCCGCCATTGCGGTCGCCACCGCTGCCATCATCGCCGTCGCAAGAATCGTGTTTTTCAGCCACGCAGGCAGATAGAGGCTCGCCGCCTCCGAGAGGCACTTTCCCGTGACAATGCCGAGATGCGCCGCATTGTGCTGCAGAAAAATCAGCATGATCGTGGACAGGGTGACCATCCACAGAAGCTCGTAGCCGTAACCCGATCCGGCGGCAATGTTGGATGCCCAGTTTCCCGGGTCGATAAAACCGACCGTGACAAGAAGTCCCGGGCCGAGATAGCGGAGAAAATTCATGCCCGCCGTCTCTTTTCGTTTTCGATTTTGTTTCATATTCTTTCCTTTCTGACAATTTGATGCGGAACCGGCCCATCCAGGACCGGCAGAAATCGTTTTGTTGTGGTTTTGGCTGCTTTAGTTAGTTACAACTAACCGCATTGTACATGGGATTTTTCAAAAAGTCAAATCCTGTTTTCTCTTTCTTGTGCTTCACCGTCCGCTGTGCTACAATAAAACTGCTTATTTTGAACTAAAAGGAGAATTTTTATCATGATACGACTTGCCGTCCCGGAGGATTTTACTTCGCTCATGTCAATCTATGCGTACGCCCGCTCTTTTATGCAGGAAACCGGAAATCCGAATCAGTGGGGAAACCATTTTCCGCCGGAGGAGCTGATTCACAACAGAATCCGTGACAAACAGCTTTTTGTCCTGGAAGAAAACGGCACGCTGCACGGCGCGTTTGCCTTCATCATCGGTGAGGATCCGACGTATCTGCAGATCGACGACGGCTCCTGGCTCTCCGATGCGCCGTATGGCACGATCCACCAGGTTGCCTCAGACGGAACAATCCACGGATTTTTCTCCCAGATCGTCGATTACTGCTGGACACAGATCCCGCACCTGCGCGTCGATACGCATACGGACAATCAAATCATGCAGCATCTGATCCAGAAAAACGGATTTGAACGGCGCGGCATCATCTACGTACTGAACCACTCTCCGCGGATTGCATTTGAGCGCGTAAAATAAAACACCAAACGAAAACACCGGATCGTCACCGCTTCGCAGACTTTTCAGCCGCGGAATCACCGTTGGATCCAGGTAATATAAGGATCCGACGACCTGTCCCATCATCCCCTTTTTCGATCTTTCGTGTGTCATTTTTTTACCAACCTTATATCTTCTTACCCTCCAATATACACTTGCCCGTACCGAAATGCAAAGAAAATCCGCTTTTTCCCCTCTGTTTCTGCACATTCCTTTGTGCAGAATACAGATGCAGAAAAAACGGATTTTCTTTTGCATTTTTCTTTATGCGTGGATTCCTCTGTTCTCGTCTCCGGTCTCGTTTACGCCGAATTCGTAATCGTTGCCCGGCAGAATCATGTTCAGCAGGATTCCTGCGATGGCTGCAATGGCAAGTGCAGTCAGGGTGACGGTCGTTCCGCCGATCGTAAAGGAGAGACCGTTGCTGAAGCCCAGTCCGCAGACAAAGATGACGCCCGCAATAATCAGGTTTCTTGATTTCGTCAGGTCTACCTTGTTCTCAACCACGTTGCGCACACCGATGGCAGAAATCATACCGTACAGCATGAAGCTGACGCCTCCGATGATGGAGGACGGCATGGTGCTGATGAGTGCCGATACCTTCGGAATGAAGCTGACGATAATCGCAAAGACTGCGGCAATACGGATGACTCTCGGGTCATGTACGCGGCTCAATTCCAGAACGCCGGTGTTCTCGCCGTACGTCGTGTTGGCCGGTCCGCCGATGAAACCTGCCATTGCGGTTGCAAGACCATCACCGAGCAGGGTTCTATGCAGGCCCGGATCAGAAAGGAAGTTCTCTCCTACGGTTGCAGAGATCGCCGACATATCGCCGACATGCTCCATCATAGTCGCGATCGCGATCGGTGCCATGATCATAATGCTGGTCAGATCGAATTTGCAGAGCTGCAGCGGCGGAAGTCCGACGATGCCTGCCTGTGCAACCGGCGCAAAGTTGATGATCACGGATCCGTCCGGATTTTTGATGCCGAGTGCATTCAGGACAACTGCCACAGCGTAGGCAATCACAACGCCCATCAGAATCGGAATGATTTTGAGCATTCCTTTTCCCCAGATGTTGAAAATGATGATGACTGCCAGCGCAACCAGTGCCAGGAACCAGTTCGTCGAAGCATTATTAATGGCGGAACCAGCAAGGCTGAGGCCAATGCAGATGATAACCGGACCTGTGACAACCGGCGGCAGGTAGCGCATCACGCGTTTGACGCCGACCATGCGGATGATCAAGGCAAAAATCAGGTACAGAAGACCTGCTACCACAATACCTCCGCAGGCATAGGCTGCCTTGTCGTTGACACTCATGCTGGCATATTTTCCGGTATTCAGGTTTGCAACAGCGGCGAAACCGCTTAAGAATGCAAACGAAGAACCAAGAAATGCCGGTACTTTAAATTTCGCGCACAGATGAAACAGCAGGGTTCCAAAGCCGGCGCAGAACAGTGTGACGGATACGGTAAGACCGCGGGACGGCCCCTCGCCGCATGCGTCTACAAAGTAGCTGTTTACCAGAATCGGCACCAGAATGGTTGCACCGAACATGGCAAACATGTGCTGCAATCCGAGAATCAGCATTTTAGGAATACCGAGCTTTCTCGCATCGCGGATGACTCCATTAGACTCGTTCATACGTCTCTCCCTCTCTTTTGTTTTTCTTTCCCATTATAGGCGTTATGTCGTTCAAATACAAGCGAAAGATTGCGGGCCTCTCAATTTTCAAACGGGCGGACACGTAAAGTAACTCCTAAGGTATCGCAGATCTCCTGGCACTTCTGAATTTTCTCCTCTGGCATGACTTTCTCGACAACCGTCATCACAACATTCGGCACATACTGTTTGGAAAGAACCGCAAACTCCTTGATCGCCTCGTACGACTGGATGCCGAATTTCGACCGCGTGAGCTCCAGAAATTCCTTTTCATCCGGCGCGTTTAAGGAAATCGAGACGGTATCGAATCTTCCCTTTAATTCCGGGGTGACATCTCTTCCATAGATCAGGTTGGCAAGACCGATCGTATTCAGACGCACTTTCAGGTTCGGATACGTTTCTTTTAAGGAATCGATCACCCGACAGACATCCTCAAGCCGCTCAAGCGGTTCTCCGAAGCCGCAGAAGACCAGTTCATTGATCACGTTCAGATCGTACTGTGCGAACAGCTCCAGCATCGTCTCAACGGATGGCTCGCCCTCTTTTAACCACAGTGTATTTCCCTCCTGCTGCTGTTTCGTCTGGCGCAGACAGAACACACAGCTGCACGGGCATTTGTTTGTCATGTTGACATAGACATTTTTTCCGGTAAGATCGCCGCTCTTTGCAAGGTCGAGATACCCTTCCTCGCCGACGGCTCCGGTTACAGTATATAAATACATTACGCTTCCTCCGTTAAGTCCTTCATAAACATTTCAAAGCAGAGTCCCCAGTAGCTCGGCACTTCGTTTTCTTCGCAGTAGCGGATGCATTTCGATACGTAATCCGCCGCCTTTTTCACCGACTCGTACAGGCTGTGGCCGTTCAGATACATGCCTGCGATAATTGCCGCAATGACATCTCCCGTACCGCTCCGGTCGCCGCCGATGCGGTCTACCATGACAATCTGGAAGTCTTCGCCTTTGTTATAGATAAAGTTGGCAATCTGCGTCTGGTTAAAGTGGATGCCCGTCACCACGATGTGTTTCGGTCCCCGCTTTGCCAGTTTTCCGCACATCTCTTTCAGCTCCTCAATCGAAGCCCCGTTCTCCGGATACGGCGCATCGATCAGTGTGCAGAGCTCTGTCAAGTTCGGCGTGATGATATCCGCGTAGTGAACCAGTTCTTTCATCTTTTCGCACATCTCTTTCGTGTACGTCCGATACAGCTTCCCATAGTCTCCCATGACCGGATCGACGATGACAAAGTTGCGGTCCGTCTTAAAATGGCGGATAAAATCAAGCACGATATCCACCTGCTGTTCCGATCCTAAGAAGCCGGTCGAGATCGCATCGAAATCGAGCTTCAGATCCTTATAGGTCTGAATGTAATCCTTCATCCGGTCAGTATAATCATCAAAGTAATACGTCGGAAACTGCGTGTGTGCTGAGAGAATTGCGGTCGGAACTGCCACCGCCTGAATCCTCAGCGCCGACACGATCGGCGCCATCACAGCCGTCGAGCACCGTCCAAAGCCTGTCAGATCGTTAATCAGCGCTATTTTTTTCTGTTTTTCCATGTTGTTCTCCTCTTTTTTTCAGGATGCCTCCGCATCTGTTTCATGTCTATTTTTGCACACTCGCGTCTTATTTACAAGTTTTTTCCGCACAAAAAGAAAAGGGGCTGTCGGGAAATAGACAGCCACGTATGTAAAATGATCGGATAACTGAATTTTGTCTTTTTTCTGATTCATTTCTGCTCTCTCTTTAAAGTTTTTCCGTCTCCTCGCGCAGCGCTGCCGTCAGCTTTCTTGTCATCTCAAGATAGCTGTTCAGCTCTTCTACCGAAAGTTTTCCATATGCACGGATCTCTGCCCCGCGCAGCCGGTCCGTCGTATTTTTCTCCAGTTCCCGTCCGGCATCCGTCAGCAGAATCCTCTTTTTGTTCCGCGTTCCCGGGATGAGCTCGAGCTCCACAAGGCCTTTCTGTGCCAGTCCCGCATCACCTGCTCCATCAGAAGCTTCGTGATCTTCTCTTCCAGGCCGCAGCCCACGTAATACAAAGTTCCCCTGCTGGTCTGTTTTCTCGTCACAGCTGCGAATTCCAAATAGAACGCATCCGCGTAATGGAACAGCACTTCCGCATCCTGCACCTGAATGATATCACGGAAGAAACTCTGTATGTCTTACCAGTCCCTGATCGTTAATGCCGAACGCATAGCTGTTGGATCTGGTCTGCAGCAGGAAAATATTTTCGGAATGATTGATCACAATACCCATTTTCGCTTTCCCCATTTCTCTATCTTGTATCTTTCCTTTTTTCAACAGTACAAATTTATCATATGTTAAAAGTCAAAATATTTTACTTTTTATTTTAGTAAAATTTACTACCTGCTTTTGTGAAAAATGCACAAAAAGAGGTATCTCCATCTATGCAGACTGGAAATGCCTCTTTTTTGTTCTCTTGTTTCCTTTTTTTCTTCAGCTCAGGAAGTTTTCAATAATGACGTTTTCCGCCTCCGCTTCCGTCATGCCGAGCGTTCTGAGTTTCAACAGCTGCTCGTCATTGATCCGTCCGATCGCCGCCTCGTGGATGATTGCCGCATCCACATGCTTTGCCTGGATCTCCGGAATAGATCCGACCTGGGCGTGATCCATGATGATAGAATCGCACTGGATATGGGCGTGGCATTTGTTTTTGCCGACTGCCTTCGGATGGAAGACCTGGGAGGAATTGCCCTTTCCGACAGAACGTGAAATAATCTGTGCGGAAGAACCGCTTCCGTTCATACATACTTCAATATCCGACTCTGCCTTCTGGTCACCGTCTGTCATCAGACGTTCGAGCACGAACAGTTTGGAGTTTGCATCCATCACAACATTCGTCGTACGAATTGTTGAGTCAACGCCCTTAATCTGTACGGTATCCAGCGTAAAAACGGAATTTTCTCCGATTTCAATATTTGTCACCGGGTTCAGAATCCGCTGTCCCGTTCCGTTTCCCTCTCCGTAATGCTTTTCCTCGTAGCGCACGTTGGCATTTTTTCCTACATGGAACGTATGGATACCGTCGTGCCGGCTGTCGTTGCAGCCGCCGTTGTGGATACCGCAGCCCGCTACAATCGTAACATCGGCGCCGTCCGCAACGTAGAAATCATTGTAAACAAGATCCGTCATACCGGAAACGCTGACGACAACCGGGATAAATACTTTTTCGCCTTTTGTCTCGCCGTCAATCAAAATATCAATGCCCGGCTTATCCTCTTTTTTGCGGATTTTGATATGTTCACTGTCACCGTGGCAGAGCGGAATGCCGTTCTGGCGGAGATTGTATGCCCCTTTCTGCTCAAATCCCTCGCTGATCTGATTTAATACGCCCTGGGTTGTCTCATCTACCTGTACCATCAGCATGTGCCTCCTTCCTGGCCGCACATCCGGCCTGTTTTCTGCTGGAACAGGGTCGGCAGTACGTCTTCCTTTGTACCGTATTCTTTCACCTGGCCGTCCTCGATCACCATGATCTTGTCTGCCATCTGGATAATGCGTTCCTGATGGGAAATGAGGATCAGACATTCTTTCTTCTCTTTGTGGATTTCTTCAAACCGTTTGATCAGCATGGAAAAGCTCCACAGGTCAATGCCGGCCTCCGGCTCATCGAAAATGCTGACCTTATGCGGTTTTGCAAGAACCGTTGCGATCTCCAGACGCTTCATCTCTCCTCCCGAGAGCGTACCGTCCATCTGGCGGTTCAGGTAATCGGCAGAGCAGAGTCCGACAGCGGAGAGGAGTTTACAGCTCTCGGCTTCCGTCAGTTCTTTTCCGGCTGCCAGCGACAGCATTTTTTTCACCGTCATTCCTTTAAAACGCGGCGGCTGCTGGAATGCATAGCCGATGCCGGCGTTTGCACGGTGGTCAATATCATAACCGGTAATATTTTCCTCATCCAGGAAGATTTCTCCGCCATTGGCGTCCTCAATTCCTGCAAGCACTTTGGCCAGCGTTGATTTTCCGCCACCGTTCGGTCCGGTAATCACCAGCATTTCCCCGTCCTTTACCTCAAAACTGATGTGGTTGACGAGGCAGCGTTTTCTTCCCTCTTCGTTTACTTCAAAGGTAAGATTGTCTACTTTCAGCATATTTGCACCTCTTTTGTTTTCACTCTTTGCAGGGATAATCCCCCTTTCAAAAACTCTACTCCTTCTCCTAAAATCTGTCAATTATTTGTTGTGGTTTTGAGAGACTCTTTTGTTTTATGCAGTGATTTTTCCCGTAACATTTTCTTTTCCTGCATTCTTTTTCGTTTCTTCTGGATCGCATGCTGTGTTTGCGGTATAATGAGGGTAATATTTCATCGGGAGGTTATCGTATGCGTGTACTTATTACAGGAACCAGCTCCGGAATCGGAAAGGCGATTTCGGAGAAATTTTTAAAAGAAGGCTTTGATGTTACCGGATTTGACCGGAAGGAGGCTTCGATCAGCCAGGATTCGTATACTCATTTCTGCCTTGATATCCGCGCCAAAGAACAGTATCCGGCACTTGCGCCTTTTGATATTGTCATCAACAACGCCGGTGTGCAGAACGAGGATGATATTGATATCAATTTAAAGGGAACCATCGCAATCACGGAGGCGTACGGAATTCATGACACCATCCGCGCCATCCTCATGATCGGCTCGGCCAGCGGCCATACCGGAGCTGAATTTCCGGAATACACCGCAAGCAAGGGCGGTGTGCTCGCCTACACGAAAAACGTGGCACTCCGCATTGCACCGTATGGCGGAACGTGCAACAGCCTTGATTTCGGCGGCGTACTGACCGAGTTGAATCTGCCTGTCACAGAAGACCAAAAGCTCTGGGATCATATCATGGAGCTGACGCCGCTGAAACGGTGGATGACCGTCGAGGAAGCAGCGGACTGGGCGTATTTTATGACCGTGACGAACCGGTTCTGCACGGGACAGAATATTCTGATTGACGGCCTTGAGGCGGGGAATGCACATTTTGTGTGGCCGGATGAATGATTTGTTAATTTCCTGCACAAACAAAAAACAGGTTCCCTGCACGGAAGCTTTTTGAGCTTTTCCGCTGCCGGGCTGCCTGTTTCTTTTCATTTCTTTTCATTTCTTTTCATTTCTTTTCTTACGCTTTTTCAAACACCAGAATTTTCTCTGCGAATTTGTGGATGATCGGCATCCACATCACCAGCTTGTAAATGGGATTCAGCGTTTCCATACCGCGGGCGATGTTGTCGTCTTTTACTTTTCGGAAACCGGCGGCAATGTCGCCCAGGTCTGCAAAGCTGTTCGCACCCCAGGTAAACGTCGCGCCCGTCGCCTGAATAGATTTTTCGATGTTTTCTTTCTTTACAAAGTACGGGCACAGCGTTTCCATGCAGACGTAGGCATTGTCGAAATGATCGCGGATGATGGCGAGCATCATTCTGACCTCATCCGCTTTCATGTACATGGTCAGACCTTCGATAATGAAAAGCATTTTGCCCCGCACTTTTACCTGATCGGCCCATGCCGGGTCGAGCACGGAACACGCAATCGTGGAAACACGGCCGGATTCCTGATAGATGGAATCGCGCACCTCAATCGTCTCCGGCAGATCGAGATTGTACCAGGTAATTTTTCCATTATCCATGCGGTAAAACCGTGTGTCCAGACCACAGGCGATGTTGACGACGGTACAATCCGGGTTCTTTCGGATAAAGTCGCTGACCAGCTCATCAAACACAACACTCCGCGCTACGATTCCGCCGCTCATTGCTGTGTCCTTTTTCGCATTGCTGAAATCATAGTCGATGCGGTCAATCAGCTCTTCTGCTTTGGTGTCGCGGAACTTGTTTTTCGGATTTCTGCTGTGCATGGCACGGGCGTAGAAGCACTGCAGCATCGTCTCGGCAGTTCCATTCAGTTTTGGTTTTATTTTTTCATTGCTCATTCTGGGTGATCTCCCTTCTGTGTTTTATATTCTTCGATCCATTTCACCGGTTCCGTCCCGGTCTTATTTTATTTCGGATTTTCCACCTTGTCCCCCACGAACCAGTAATCACAGACCTCACCGCTGCCTGCCAGTGTATGGTCACGGTAGAGCTTCGCGTGCATCAGGGCTGCTGTCTTGTAATCAATGTCGCACATAATCGGCAGCACTTCCAGATAGCCCTCTTTTCGGGCGAATGTGTTCAGGGGACATTGGGTGAAGTGGTAATAAAAACCGTCCTGATGCTTCGTCTCATCAAAATGAAAATCCCACGAATACGCCTTATACTGCGGATGTGCTTCCAGCCAGGCGGCATCCTTATGCATCATCTTCGCAATCCGCGCCATGCCGCTCTTCTTATTCGCATTAATCATCAGGCCCATGGCTTTCAGAAGCGGGAAGGACATCATCTCCTCTGAGATTGTACGCAGTTCATCCACATAAATCTGTTTGTCCGACGCATCCCAGAGCGCAAGAAAAATGAGGCCTTCATAGAGATTCGACGCCATCGGGTTGTCCTTTCCGATATCATCGGCGCGGCGAAGCATGTCGCGGTAGATCTGGTTGGTCTTGCGGAGAAGCTCTGCGGTCTCCTCTTTTCCGTAGCGTTTTAGCAGACTTTTCTTTATTAAAGGAGTCAGCATGTTCCAATATTTGCTGGTGTATTCCATCATGGGCGGGTACCTCCATCTTACTTTTATTAGGATTCACTAACTGGCAGGTGTAAAATTGCCGCCTACAATGTAGAAAAATAGGCGGAATTTTACTTTTCATTATGAGGTTATTATATCACACTTTTTATTACTTTGTTTTAAAATCGCAAAAATTTCTTGACTATAATTCAGCCTTCCTTTATTATAGAAATTAAGAAATGGCCATCCTGCTCTCTGGTAAGCATGGATGGCCACTTCTTATAGCTATTTAATATTTTCGCCAGATCGGGTGATTGCGCTCACCTTCCGGCTGTCTTGTTAAGTATATTATATTGCAATCGTGTAATTTTGTCAAATCAAAATAGCGCCCCTGCTCTGGTAAAGTTAGGCGCTATTTTTAGTTAGAAGCTTTATCCGGCGGTCAGGTGTACACTGACCAACGGCTCTCTTGTCGAATATATTATATGACAGCATTTTCTTTTGGTCAACAGCCATTTTTCTTATATTTTCACCATTATTTCGACCCAAATCTCTCAAAAAGAAATTGAAATCCCCTCTTCTCCACCTTATAATATTTTCTATAAGGCACACATATGGGGAGATTTTTATGACGATCAGTATTCTTCTTGCGCAGCAGATCGCGCAGCTTTTTCTTATGATTTTTATGGGCTTTTTAATCGTAAAAGCCGGACTTTTAAAGGATGAGGACAGCAAAGTTCTGTCGAAAATTGTGCTGTACCTGATCATTCCCTGCGTGATTCTGAATGCGTTTCAGGTCGATTACACGCCGGAAACAGTGCGGGGGCTGCTGGTTGCGTTTGCGGCTTCGCTTCTGATGCAGGTTGTGCTTCTTTTTGCGGTTTCAGCTCTTGGACGGGTGTTTCATTTGGATGCGGTTGAGATAACTTCTGTTTACTACTCCAATTCCGGCAATCTGATTGTGCCGCTTGTGACGGCTGTTTTAGGAGCGGAATGGGTGCTTTACAGCTGTGTTTATATGAGCGTACAGCTTGTCTTTTTCTGGACGCACTGCAAAAAGGTGATCAGCCGTGAGGCTTCCTATGACTGGAAGAAGATTGTTCTGAACCTCAATATTATTTCTATTTTCGTCGGAATTCTTCTTTTTTTCACGGGCATCCGGCTTCCTGCGCTGGTCAACAATACGTTTCATTCTGTCGGAAGCATGGTTGGCCCTGCCAGTATGATTGTTACGGGTATGCTTTTTGCCGGCATGGACTTCCGTCAGATTTTTGCGAATAAACGGATTTACTTCGTGACCTTTCTCCGCCTGATCGCCGTTCCGCTGATGGCGCTTGTTCTCTTAAAACTCAGCCATCTCGCCGACCTTTCCGCTGACGGACCGACACTGATTCTGATCGTTTTTCTCGCCATCATCACGCCATCTGCTTCCACGGTTACCCAGATGTGCCAGGTATACGGCAACGATTCGCGCTATGCCAGTGCCATCAATGTTGTTACTACGCTGGCTTCTATTGTGACGATGCCGCTTATGGTAATGCTGCTTCAGATGGTAATCTAATCACAATTAACAAAAAAACGCTGTCCCGCTTCCCCTTCCAGAGAAGCATTGACAGCGTTTTCTATTACCCAATTAATACCTTTTTCCCTTCAAACGCAAATCCATAATGCCGGATTCTTTCTTTTGGGATTCCCCGTTCTTTCAGTTCCGCGTCGTATTTCTTTATTTCAATCTGCGCCAGTGCTTTTTGTACCGTTTCCTGCAGCGTTTTTTCTTCCGTTTCTTTTACTTTAAATTCCAGAATCATAGCATCTCGATCCAAATTTCTGGGAATTAGAATCACATCGTATCTTCCATACCCACTTTCCCGATTGGAACGCACCTCATAAAGATCTCGCACTTCCACCAGCAGCCCAAGTACAAATCCATGATAAAACCGCTCTGGCTGGCTCCGCTCGGACGCATGTTTTCCAGCATCAAAATTACTAAATGTAGCAAGTGCAATATCATTCATATAGAGGTTCATCGCTTTTACATCCCCATTCAGCAATGCTTTGATAAATTCATTATAATTGGCAGATGCCGCTGCAAACCAGCTTTTGAACATATTCGAAAACATGCTCACAGTCTCCAGATTTGTGATGGAAAGAGAATACCACGGCTCCAGCGTCAGTCCTCTGTATTCAATCTCCTCCACTTTCAGATAACCGCTTGCCACCAACAGACTCCATACCGCACTTTCATCCTGTTCTAATTGTCCAAATATAATCTGCTCATCAAAATTAACTACAATTTGTTGTCTGTTGATCAGTTTTTCCAGTTCTTCCTTCATATTTACCGATGCCG
The DNA here is from genome assembly GCF_027667425.1 of Fusicatenibacter saccharivorans. NCBI lineage: Bacteria > Bacillati > Bacillota > Clostridia > Lachnospirales > Lachnospiraceae > Fusicatenibacter > Fusicatenibacter saccharivorans. The sequence continues at coordinate 21,109 of NZ_JAQEGR010000008.1, read as the reverse complement.
ACTGCAGGAGTTTGCTGATCAATCCATTGGAACTTGTAGCTGCCCAGTAGGGCCGCAGTTTTTTCTCTTTCAGATAATTTGTAATAGACCACGGATTGTAAATATCACGATGCGTGCCAAAGCAAAATCCGTCATACCATTGCTTTACCAGATCTTTCTTTTCCGGCATTCCAAATTGATCTAATGATTGAAATACCTCTTTTTCTGTAAAACCAAAACAGTCTGCATAGGCATCCGATGTTGTTGTAATAACCGTCAGATTATTGAGGTCCGAAAAAACAGATTCTTTGGAAATACGGGTAATTCCAGTCATCACAGCGCGGTCCAGATATGGATTTGTTTTGAACGTCGCATTGAAAAGGCTTCTCATAAATCCGGCAAATTCACCCCAGTATCCATGAATATAGGCTTCCTGCATGGGCGTGTCATATTCATCCAGAAAGATCAAAACTTTTTTTCCATATAAAAGATTCAAATAACTGGAAAGATTTTTTAATGCATCCTGTGCTGTCACATCACTCATTTTTTCTGTAATTTCCAGCATCTGCTGTTTCTCATTTTGCGTAAAGCATTCTTCCTGCTCCAAATACCGATGTTGGCGATAAGCATCTACAATAATATTTTTTATCTTCTGCACTGCATCTTGATAGTTATTCTGTTTTACGTCCGCAAAGCTCAGAAAAATCACCGGATAAGTTCCCTGCAGTCTGCGGTATTTTTCCTGTTTCCAGATGGAAAGCCCTTCAAAGATGGTACCTTTTTCTGCATACTGTCTGGAAAAGAAACAATTCAGCATGCTCATATTCAATGTTTTGCCAAATCTTCTCGGACGTGTGATCAGCGTAATGTCATCTCCACTTTCCCACCATTGTCTGATAAAATCGGTTTTATCAACATAAAAATAATGATTTTCTCGAAGGGAAGCAAAATCCTGCTTTCCTATACTAATCGCTGAAGTCATATTTCATCTTTCCTTTCTGAGCGCAGACACACCAGCATTTTCTGTCTGATAATGAAATGTTCCACTGTTTTCTAATCGATAATCTTATCTTATAGTTTATCAAATTCCGAAAGAAATTAATAGACTTTTTCTTCTGCACAGCAAAAAAATGGCCGTCCCATTCCTCAGTGCAAGGATCAGACGGCCATTTTTCACTATCAGTTTCCAGTTTTATTTCTCATACAAAAACTCTTCCGGAAGTGTTACGCCGAAGTCTTTTGCCAGATGGCGGAATTCATCCGGTGTGATCGTCTGGCGTTTCGTTGGCTGCATAGAAAGTGTTTTTACCAGGATTTCTGCAGATTTTTCTGCGGTATGCATCAGACCGAAGGTCAGGTCAAAATCAAAGCCGGCGGCGAACATGCCGTGGTGTGCCCAGATAGCAAGATCATATTTCTTCATCAGCTCGCTCGTGGCAACGGCGATCTCTCTGCCTCCCGGAACCATCCACGGAACGACACCTATTCCGGACGGGAATACAACAGGACACTCGGTTGCCATCTCCCAGAGTTCGCGGGTAAATACTTTATCTTCCAGCGGCAGAACAAAGGTAAGCGCGATCACGTTGGTGGTATGTGCATGGTACACAACGCGGTATCTTTCGTCCTGAAGTTTTTTTACCTCCAGGTTCATCAGATGGCTCGGAAGCTCTGAGGTCGGACGTCCTCCGTTGACGAGACCCCAGACGATGCGGTAATTTTCACCTTTTTCATCCAGCTCAATCATACAGATGCTGTCTTCCGGTTTGATTGTGACATTTCGGAAATATTTTCCGCTTCCGGTTACCAGGAAATACTCTCCCGCAAGATTTGGAACGGCGGTTCCGATCGGATTCCACTCTCTGGCCTCAAAGTTTTCTTTTACCTCTTCAACCTCTTCTGGTTTCACACGGTAAGAAAGGTTTCCGCCGTTTCTCTCATGCCATCCCTGCTCCCAGCCATCATTTGCCATGCGGATAAAGCCCTTTACAAATTCTGCATCTAAGAATTTCATGTTATTTCCCTCTTCTTTCTCTCTTTTCTCTTCTTTTATCGATATTTACCGGCACACAACCTCTACCGGCACATCCAGGATTTTTGCCACTTTCAGAATCGTATCAATATGATGTCCGACAGCTGCTGCCATATGATGTGTTGGTCCCGCCTCACTCCATCTGTTGCAGAACTCTCTTGCCCCAATGGAGAAACGTGTTCTCATGTTTGTATCGCCAAAGGTAAAGATCGGACCATCCTCATTGACACCCTCTGCAGCAACAAATTTAAAATGACCGTCTTTATCCTGCGTAATTCCAAGATATGTAACATCTCCGACCGGCGGATAAAACTGCGTCAGATATCCGCCGCCCGTCTTGCCATGAAAAACATCAACGATTTTCATGGACGGTTTTTTCGCCTGCGAAATATCAGCATCTCCCGATCCGGAGTGGCCGATAATACAGATATCCTCATTGAAATCGATCGAATACATCTCAGAAAGCTGACCGGTTCCGGCGATTGTTTTCAGAATGCTCATTGCCATTGCAACTTTCATATCACCCTCTACGGCGCAGGCTGTGCCCTGTTTAATCAGCATGGAAAATGCCGGGATCAGCATGCTGTCCAGTTTTCCGGCAACCCCCTTGGCAAAGCCGTCATAATGGGATGCCACCATACCAAGATCTTCTTTTTTCACCCACTCTTCAAATGCAACGACATATTTTGCCATATCCCATACGGTCTCTACCGTTGCACCGCCCTCGATATCAAAAGTATCCAGAATCTCCTCTGCCTTGGCGCGGATTGCGTCCTCATCTGTGACAGGATCCGCGATTGCCCACATTTTCTCCCAGTCGAACTGTTTCGTGTAAAGTCCCATCCGGTTGTAAAGATTGGTTTCATCGATATACAGATCCATCATTCCCGGATATGGTCTTCCGATCTGGGCAATATTGGTGTAGCGGAATCTTCTGCGTACCTGGGCTGCCCGGCACCACTCGTCGATTTCCTTTGCCACGTAAGCATCTCCGCCTTCTACAACACCGGTGATAACGGCATGACGTTTTCCTGCACGCTCCAGATCGGCTACCATCTCACCGACTGCTCCACAGGCATACAGCTCACCGAGCCATTTTGGCGTATCGGTATTCGCATAATCCGGTGCTTTCCGTTTCTGCACATTCACAAGTACAACCGGCACATTCAGGTCACGGACTGCCGGGAGCATATTGTAGCTGGTCGCGTAGGTCAGAAGCTGTAAAATAACAAGATCTACATCCGCTGCACGAAACTTATCTCCTGCTTCCATCGATAATTCTTTCGTTGTAACGATTCCACCATCGATCATTTCAACGGTATCCGGAATCGTCTTTTTGAACGCATCATACTGTGCCTCAAATTCCGGAACCAGCGTCGGGAACTGCGGCAGATATGCACCCAGTGCGATTGCAAATACACCTACTTTTGCTTTTGTTTCAACTAACATGTTCTTTGCCCCTTTTAACCTTTCGTCTCATTTTTTATGGCTCATATTGTTTGATTTCGAAGGAATGGAAAATACAGTTTCTCGCATCCTTCAAATTGCTGCATTCCTTTCCGGTGATCATCTGCACCGCCAGATTGCCGATGGCAGTTGCCTCGGTCGGTCCCGCCAGCACGGTTCTTCCGGTCTTTTCTGCTGTCAGCCAGTTCAGATAACCGGCATTGGCGCCGCCGCCTACGACATGAATAGTTCGGTACCGGCAGCCTGTTTTTTCTTCCAGTTCTTTTAATGTCTTTGCATAGCATACTGCCAGGCTGTTATAGATCACTGCTGCAACCTCTGCAATTCCCTGCGGTATCTGCTGGCCACTTTCTTCACATGCCTTCTGTACCTCGGCTGTCATATGTTCCGGTGCAAGGAAACGATCGTCGTTTGCATCCACGATAGATGGGATGGTGCATTTCGATGCCATTTCGCAGATCGTTCCAAAGCTTAAATCTTCTGCGATTTCTTTTTTCACAGACTGGACCATCCACAGACCCATGATATTTTTCAGGAAACGGTATTTTCTGTTGTAGCCGCCCTCATTGGTAAAATTGTGCTGCATAGCTTCTGTTCCGCAATCGGCCTCTTTTAATTCTGTTCCCATCAGAGACCAGGTTCCAGAGCTGATGTAGAGTACATGTTCCTCATTGCTTGGCACAGCGACTACTGCGGAGCCTGTGTCGTGTGTTGCGGGAAGAACAATCTCACAGTCGAAGCCGACCTGCTCCTGAATTTCTTTTTTCAGACGACCGATCACAGTCCCCGGTTCACGGATCGGCAGGAAGATTTTCTCCGGGTATCCCAGTTTTTGAATCATCTCCCTGTTCCAGTCCCCGGTTTCCGGATTGACGAGCTGGGTCGTTGTTGCATTTGTGTATTCCTGCGCTTTCACGCCGGAAAGCAGGAAATTCAGGTAATCCGGAATCATCAGCAACGTCTCTGCTTTTTCCAGCTGTTCCGGTTTTTTCTTCTTCCACGCCATAAGCTGATAAATACTGTTAAAAATCTGTTTCTGAATGCCGGTCGATGCATAGAGTTCTTCCTCCGGCACCGTGCGATAAACCTCCTCATCCATTCCTTTCGTGCGGTCATCGCGATAAGCAACGGCATTTCCGATCCGCTGATCATCCTTGTCCAGAAGGACAAAATCAACTGCCCATGTATCAATTCCGACACTCACCGGGATCTTTCCAAGTTCTCTGCATTTTTTCATTCCGGCCAACACGGCTTCAAAGAGTGCCTCGATATCCCACACCTTCTCACCGTCCCGTTTCTGCATTCCATTCGGGAAACGGTAAATTTCCTCGAGAACCATTTTCCCATCTTCCATATGCCCGAGAATATGCCTTCCGCTGGATGCTCCTATATCAATTGCTAAATAATATCTTTTCATACCCTTCCTCCATTTTCTGTCTCTAATTATAGATAACTTTATGTGGTAAAAAAAGAACACGCTTTGTCTAAAAAAGTGTCCTTATTTGCACTATAACGATGTCATTGATCGTATCCATCTGCATCCGTTCGCTCTTCTTCTCCTTCAGCCGCGCCGGAGTTTTTGCTCCATGGGGTAATTCAAGAAACGTTTTCACAGGAAATTACGGTAAAAAAATTCCGCAGCACTTCTGTGATTGAGGTGCTGCGGAACTTTTTTACATTTTAGGCTGATATCTCATGTTGGATACATTATAAACTGTGATAAACGCTTTCGGATCAAGTTTGTTGATAAAATTCATCAATTTCTGGTATTCTGTCTTGTCTACGATCGTGATGATTTCTTTGCGCTTCTGCATGTTGTAGGCACCATAGGCTTCGTAGATCGTAGCACCGCTGTGCAGCTCATGAAGAATAAATTCCCGAAGTTCTTCTTCCTTTGGAGTGATGATACATACCCGGCGTTTGATATTATGGTCAAAAATAAAATGATCCAGAACAATTCCGTTAAAATACGTTCCAAGAATACTCAAAACTACCGTTTTCTTGTCGTAAACGAGTGCTGCAGACAGAGCAACACACATACCAGACAGAGACATGGCTTTTCCAAGCTCCATATGAAGATATTTATTCATGATCTTTGCTACAATATCAAGTCCGCCGGAAGAAGCATTTCTGTTAAAAAGAATACTGAGTCCCACACTGACTACAAGTGTATAGCACAGAACATCCAGCTCCTGACTGTTTGTCATCGAACCAAAATCCGGGAAGATTTTTTCAAAAACTCCAAGAAAAACAGGAAGCATGATACTGGTGTAGACGGTTTTTACACCAAATTCTCTTCCGCAGGTAAAAAAGCCGATGATCAGAAGTACTACGTTCAGAATCATGGTGATGGCGGAAAGGGGCAACGGTACAAAGTTGGAAAGTACGATACCAAGACCCGAAATACTGCTGACAGAAGTATGGCTTGGTACCAGAAAAAAATAGACTGCCGCTGCAATAATAGCAACAGCTGCTGTCAGGATCAGGATTTCCAACAGAATCTGAGTATCCTTCAATTGTTTTTTCATGTTAATTCTCCGTATCTTATTTTTTATGGATGGGAAGATCCCTTCTTTATATTAATGGCATTTTGAAGATATGTAAACCCTTTCCAGAAATCATTCCAACATATTTGTGTATCGTTGTTGCTTTTCCGTCAGCTTTCTGTAATGCATATCCTTTTTATTGCTTTTTTTCGTTCTATGCTACAATAATTTTGATACTTAATATTATCTTGTAACACAATCAGGAGAACATCATGAATGAAAAGGGACTGACCAACATTAGTCTCAAAAAATAAATAACTCAAAGGTTTACCAATATATTTACAGAAAGAAAAAGACCTCCAAGCAGCAGATCGTTCAGGAACTGCAGATGGGTTTATCCACAGTCAGCCAGAACCTCAACCTTCTGGAGCAGGAAGGTCTGATAGAAAAAAAAACGGCTTTTTGCATCCACCGGCGGAAGAAAAGCAAACGCCATTCAGATTGTATCCGATTTTAAAATTTCTATTGGTATCGGTATTTTAATTTCCTCCCATCCTGGCTGTGTCCTGCTTCCGTAAAATCAATCAGCAATTCTTCCAATGCCACGATGTCAACTTTTTCTTCCATTTTTCAGTTCTTCCACAATCTCGTTATAACGTTTTTTATTTAACCGGTAGAAAAATAATACAACCGCAGTCACAATCCACAGTACACCTGGAATCGTCGTAAATGCATGTTTCATAATTGAAAGTACAATTGCATTTTGTGTCTGATTTGCAATATAACCATATTTTCCAAGTAATCCTGCTAAAAGTGCTGTTCCAACTGCCATTCCGATTTTATTTCCAAGTGAAATAAATGCATACTGAAAACCATCATTTCTAAGTCCGGTTTTCCACTCACCATATTCCACACAGTCTGGAATAATTGCATAGATTGCGGTATTAAATCCAGAGAAAAAAAACTGTGTGAGACCAGATAATGCATAAAAAATAGCTGATGATTCTTTGGCATTGAAGAAAAACATAGACAACATGGAAATTCCTGTAAACAAAGCAAAGAGAGATGCTGTTCTTCCTTTATTATTCAGCTTGCGGAATAATGGTTGAAAACAGGCTGCCCCGATGATAGAAGGAATAATGATGCACATCGAATAAGTTGTGTAGTAAGAGGCATTTCCTTCCACATATGTAAAATAATACAGAATATCTGCGTTTCTACCATATAATGTAAATCCAAATAATATCTGCCCTGCCAATGCAAGAAGATATGGTCTGTTCTGCATGACTGCTTTCAACTGTATCTTTACAGAAATTTTTTCTTTTTCCGGAGTAATCACTGCCTCTTTCGTCTTCGCAAAGCAGAAGAAATGACAGGCTGTAAAAATACATCCATATATGACCGCAACCGTCAGATATCCTGTCTTTGCACTATGACTGCCGAATTTGCCGAGCAGTGGAACTGTGATAATATTTAACACACCAATTGCAATCATCGCTGCAACCGAACGGGATGTATTTATTTTTGCACGTTCATCAATATCCTGTGTCATAGCACCACACAAGGTTCCATATGGAATATTCACACAGGTATACCCCAAAACCAGCAGACAATATGTAATTACCATATAAATGATCTTTCCATTCTGCGGCCAGTCGGGTCTTGCCCAGAATGTCATAACAAGAAGAATCGCTGTGATTGGTGCCGCTACTAACAGCCATGGACGGTACCGTCCCCATCTCGATTTTGTTTTATCTGTAAATCCCCCGACGATTGGATCATTGATTGCATCCCAGAATCTTGAAAAAAGCATAAGTGCTGACACAGCCGCCATACTGATTCCGAACACGTCTGTATAAAATATCATCAGAAAATTACTGACGAACATCCAGCTGAAATTACATCCAACATCACCAAACCCATATGCAATCTTACTGATCAGCGGTACTTTTCCATTTTTGCTTTCGCCTCCCATATGTCCCTCCTATTTTTATCAGAGTTTCTGACAGAACTCTATTTTTTCCTCATTTGGTCCCTTAATCATAAAAAACTTCACACCATTTTCCCAAAATGGCAGTTCTTCGATTCCGTCTGTAATAACTATGTATTTTTCATTGCAGATTTTCTGATACATACTTTCAATGTCTTCCACATCAAGTGCAACATGTTGGTATGCACCGTCTGACATTTCCGCCTTCCCATTTTCAAAAGCCTCTATGCAGTAATTTTTTATCTGTAAAAATGCCACTTTTTCCCCTGCTTTTTCATTATAAGACTGCATAATTACTTCAAATCCAAGACTCTTATAAAACTCAACTGTTTTCTGTAAATCGTTTGTCGGAAGCCCGACATGGGCAATTCCGACAATTCCATATTTATTTTCCATACGAACTCCTTACTTTTCACTGACGTTGATAATTACTTTCATCGTTGTCTCGCGGTTATCATCAATATACTGGTATGCCTTCAGATAATCTTTAAAAGCAAATGTCTTTGAGATGAGCGGTTTCAAATGAACTTTGCCCTCATTTACCAGTCTGATTCCATCTATGTAATCATCATGGCGGTACATCATCGTGCTCTTAATGTCAAGTTCGTGGTCATTTGCCACTGCAAGATCTACTTCTGCCATTCCTGCAAAAACAGCCACCAGTACGATCGTGCTTCCTTTTCTTGCATATTTAATTGCCTGTCCCATTGTGATATTGTTTCCGGCACAGTCGTAGATCACATCTGCCTTATCCGGTCCAAATGCTTCGATCATCGCCTCACCGAAGTCTTTATTTTTGGTATTCACACACACATCAATTCCACATTCTTTTGCCTTCGCCAATCTAAGATCACTGATATCTGTGATCATCACTTTCGCTGCTCCCATTCCTTTTGCTGTCTGTGCCACGAGATTTCCGATCGGTCCTGCTCCAAGGACTGCAATATTCATGCCAGCCACATCGCCCATCTGTTTTACACCATGAACTGCCACAGCAAGAGGTTCGATCATAGCTCCTTCTTCATAGGACATATCTTCCGGAATAGGTGTTACTTTAGATGCATCCACTGCAAAATACTCAGATGCTGTTCCTGTCGTCTGAAATCCCATTACTTTTAATTCCTCACAGAGATTATACTTTCCATGACGACATGGATAGCAATGTCCACAATATACCTGCGGCTCTATCGTCACCTTCTGTCCCACATGAAACTCGGTGATATTTTTTCCAAGTTCTGTAATCTCACCAGAAACCTCATGTCCCTGTGTTACCGGATATTTTGTAAACGGATGTTTTCCATGATAAACATGAATATCTGATCCACAAACACCAATATTCATAATCTTTACCAACACCTGATTTTCCTTTACCTCCGGAACCGGAATCTCTCTGAAAATAATTTCTCCTGGATTTGTCATTACCTGCTGTAACATAGTTGTTTCCTCCTTTTTTATATTGTTATGCGTTTTATAAAACGTTTTATTAAAGTAATTATATTATTGTCCTATAAACACAATTTGTCAATATGTTTTTTCATATTTTTATATATTTCATAATTTCAAAATATATTTTTTGTATATTTTCCACAATTAATATGCAAAAAAACGGAAAGGAAACCGTAGTTACTGTTTTCTTTCCGTTTTTTTACTATAATATCTTTTTCTAATTTTACACAACTTCTCGTTTTTCACACATATAAATCGGACATCGCATTCGCTTTGCAACTTGTCAGTGGGAGTTTTTAACTCCAACAGACTAAACATCCCCTTACCCAACGCTTAATTCCCTACGCACCAGATGCGGTGGACTGCTTATCTGCGTTCAAAAAAATTACAATTCTACCATATGTTTTGTAAAAAAGTATTTCGCGGCTCCAACAGCCGACGCTTCTTTCTTATACGAACAATTTTTCAAGTATGAAACATCATGCTCAAAGCCATTATATGCCATCACTTTTTCTCCCAGTGGTATCATATAATCTGACAATACGCCTCCCACATCACCTCCTAGTATGATGTCCATATCATATGCCATCCGCAGATTTGATATCAAAACAGCAAGATGATCCAAATACTCATTCCATGTCTGCAAATTTTTTTCATCACCACTTTCAATTTTTTCCATAAATGCATCCAGTGACTGCCTGTTATCTTGTGTCAGTACACTTGCTGCACAATATGCATCTGCACATCCTGATTTACCACAATAACACTTTCTTCCACCGGGAACGAGTATCATGTGACCAAACTCCCCTGCTTTCTGGTTCTGCCCTCGAAACAGCTTTCCATCTATGCAGAATGCACCTCCTAAGGTGTGGTTCAAAGACAGATATATCGCATTTGGATACTTTTGCTTTTTTTCTGCAAGCATTGCAGCATTAGCATCGTTTTCAAAATATACTGGAATTTCCAACGCCTGCTCTAAAAAGCGCAGACTATAATTCTCTATACCTAAAGCATGGGATTTTAAAACGATCCGTTCTTTCTGATCAATAATTCCTGGAATCGCCACTCCAATCCCAAGTAGCGTGTCCTTCGCTAATTCGCCTTCAAGAAAATTTTTGACCTTTTGTGCCACCTCTGTACAATAGAATAATTCTGCCGTAAATTTTAAACGGATGCGATCTTTTTTTATAATCTCATCTCCAAGATTTACTAATACCATTTCTATATGATTCGCTGTAATCAAAATTCCCATTGCATGACAGTATGACTTATTAATCCCTATACTTTTTGCCTTTCGTCCACCGGTCGAAGCATATTCCCCAGTTTCTTCCAACACCATTTTTTCTAATAAGTCATTCACATTTGCTAACACAGTCGGCATACTCAAGTTTAACTCTTTTGCGATTTCCGCCTTGGATGTAACATGCTTGTTTAGCACATAATTAATTATTTTTTTTCTTGTTGTATTTTTTTTATCTTTATTTTCCGTTTTCTTACCCTCTTTTATTAAATATATTATAAAAGAATTATATGCTTTTTTATTCTTCTTGTAAAGTAATGTTTTATAATAAATCTCCGACAGAATTTATCTTATAAACAGCCAAAAGCTCCCGAAGGAGTTTTCCACGCTTTAGATCTACACCAATTCTTTTAGCACAAGTTCTTCTGCCATATTACGAATACCATTTACCAATCTGACCCATTCCATCTGATCACGAGCTTTCAACTCAGCACTGGTTGCATCCAACTTCTAAATCTAAGTCGATCTCTATCGTGTCATCTGGCTTTTGTTGGGACAAAAGAACTACCGTCTCACAGAACATATTTTATCGCAAGGCTTTTAAAAATGGAATAGATTTTACCAAACGACAGTTTTCAAAAAAACTTATAAGGGATTTTCCCCTTGAACCCATCATTTATGATATATGGTGGCGCTTTTCGCCCCCAAATAGTGAAAGTGGGGGCACTTTCTGCCCCCACTCAGGAAATGTTGCTAAAATACTGTTTAGATTTATCATACATACAAAATGGAAGTTATCTATTTCTCCTCTTCGTTAAGACCTAGTTCATTACATATTACTTGCTATCCCTGATACCTTATTCTTTCTACCAGCGTTTCCTTTTTCAGATTACTGCTTAAAACGCAGGAAAGTACAATCTGCAACAGACCGACCAAAAAAATCATAATAAAAATTGGTACGATTGGAACATGATAGATATTCATTCCAAATATTCCATTATGTTTTGCATAGGAAAAAAGTGCATAGCCGAGCGGCAGACCAATGATCAAAGCTACGCATATGGTCCCAACCGTAAACATCAGTCCCTGTAACTGCAGGCATAAATTTAATTGTTTATTTGTCATACCCACAGCCTGTAATATACCATATTCCTGCTTTTTTGTCGTAATATTCATGATCATGGTATTCGCCATATTCATAAACCCGATGAGTCCTACAATAGCCATAAACAGATAACAGCCAAGCTTCATCATGCTGCTTGCAAATTCGGCAGATTGTAACTGCGCATGATAAGTATCCATTTTTATATGCGAAGTATTAGAAATCAAAGTATTCAGACTTTGTTCTACAGATGCCACATCTTTTTTATCACAGTCCACCCACAGATAGCCATAGGCTGTTCCCCTCGGATTCATGGAACGGTATACACCTTCCGGAATGACAAGATAAGTGTCCGCACTTACAAAAGAGCCTGCAATCTTTCCCTGATAGGTATAGGTTCCACTTCCATTCTCAAAGTCAAATGCAATGGATTCACCCGGAGCATATCCATCTTGTTCCATCCACGTTGACCAGCCAAAGAAAATATCACCATTCTTTACCGCCTGATCATAGTCCATAGAGCCAATATCCCCTTCTTGGCGCATAAAATCAAAATCCTTTTTACTCACAATATCAGCCGGAAATCTTGTTCCGTTCAGATTTACAGAGACAATCTCTCTCGTCATGACATCTGTTACTCCCGGAATGCTTTTGATTTCTTCAATCATCGAATCATTCAATGGATCATCCGTCAGAATCGTATCCAGGTTATTCTCCGGATATCTTTCATCATACTCAGCAGAATAGTCAAGCTGCAGTTCAAATTGTCCATGATTAACGGAAAGACGTGCTTCATGCTCCGTGTCAATATTTCCCACATAATTAGAGATAATCACAAACAATACGCAAGAAAAACCCATTGTGAGGATAGTACCAATAGTTCTTTTGGGATTACCCGTTACATTTGCCATTGCCATAGAAAACACGGTGACATTTTTTCTGCCATTTCGTTTTCCTTTTTTTTGTGTTTCTGCATTTTCTAAATACCGTGTTGCTTCGATAGGTGAAATCCGTGAAACAATTTTCATTGGTTTACGCAGTGCCAAAGCAACGGTAAGAAATGATACGAAAATACAGAGAAGCATAACAGGCAGGGAAAACAGAGGCACCTGCTGATTTTGAACTCCCATAGAGCCAGTTCCAGTTGATACAAGGTTCCCCTGTTCTACCAGCCAGTTAAAACCGCATTTTGCAATCAGAAAGCCAAAAAGCAATCCAACCGGTATTGAAAAAAATGTCAAAAAAATGCCCTCTCTGAAGATCAGTTGTTTCATCTGCTTTTTTGTCGCTCCCAGAGCCTTGATTTTTCCATACTCCTGTATCTTGTTGGCAATACCAACTTGAAAAATATTATAAATGACCACAACAGAGAAAAGTACAATTGCAAGAATCAAAACCCCGCATACCGCAATCGTTTCATAACTCGGCTGCAAGACCCATTGCAAATAGAGATCATTGACTATAACGTTTTTTTCTTCGATCCCACAAGCTGCTGCAATCTGCTTTATAACCGAATCAATATTATTCATAGATACATTTGCAGAATCATTTAAAGTAAAATAAATATTATACTGTCTGTCATTCTCTGCGACGTGCTCATCATAAAACTCCTGTGACCCGAAAGCAACATAAGATGCCTCGATGGTATACTCATCCCGATCATATAGGATTCCGCTGACAACAAATTCTTCCGGCTTATATTCTGACTGCATCCCTGCGCGGTAATCCAGTGTAACCGTATCTCCGATCTTTACATCACCATACCCCATTGCACGAAAAAATGCTCTTCCTGCGGCAATTTCCTGCATTTTTTCCGGATACTTTCCTTCCTTCAACTCATATTCTTTATTATAAGGAAGCATTTTTCTTGCAGTCTCATCCATGCAGACAAACCCGCCTTTTTCATTGCCTTTTATGATACCTTCGGTGCACATAGTGCCTGTAGCATCTATTTCCGCACGGCGGTTTACTTCTTTTAACTGCGATCCGTCTGCGGAAACAAACAGACCATAATTGCTTCCATATGATCCTGCCGCCTGACTTTTCTGTAAACGAATTACCCCATTTCCCACAGTACTGATGATAACAAGCAGCATCGTGGTCAGACAGATTGCCATCATGATCAGTATACTTCTTGTCCTGTTCTTTTTGTCATTGCTATATGCAATCCTGCTTATTGTCTTCATCTAAAATCCACCACCTGTCCGTCCTCAATCACCAGAATACGGTCAGCGACCTGTGCAATTTCGTCATCATGGGTAATCATTACAATTGTCTGTCCATATTTTTTTGCTGTCATCTTAAGCAGGGCGATCACCTCATCACTGGTCTTAGAATCAAGATTTCCTGTCGGCTCATCTGCAAATATAATTTCCGGACGATTCACCAGTGCTCTTGCAATTGCTACTCTCTGCTGCTGTCCTCCGGATAACTGATTTGGCAGATTGTAAATCCTGTTTTCAATCCCCAGAGTTGCAATAATATCATTTACATACGCTTCATCCACTTTTCTTCCATCCAGCCCCAGTGGCAGTACAATATTTTCCCAGACATTAACAGATGAAACCAGATTAAATGCCTGAAAAACAAATCCGATTTTTCTTCTGCGGAAAACAGCAAGGGCATCTTCCTTCATCCTGTATAAATCTTTCCCTGCTAAAGTAACACTGCCTTTTGTCGGGGTGTCTAGCCCTCCAAGCATATGAAGTAATGTACTTTTACCGGAACCTGACTTTCCAACAATTGCGACAAATTCTCCCTGCTCAATCTGAATGTCCACCTGATTGACCGCTTTGACCTGATTCTCACCTGCGCCATAAAACTTACAAAGCTGCTTGGTTTCTAATATCACACTCAATGTGCTACCTCCTTTTCAATTCTGTAAAACGTACCTTTTCAACACGCTTTCTTTGCCTGTTTATGTATTTGGTCATTTTTCAACCTACATCCAAATTGTATCAGGATAATCTTTCATTTCACTTTCAAAAACGAGCAGAAGTCTTACAGAATTGTAAGATTTCTGCTCATTTAAAATTTAACTAACATATGGTAATTGAATCACAAACGTGCTTCCTTTTTTCTTTTTGCCGGAGGTTACCGTAATCATACCTGCGTGCTTTTCGATAATTTCTCTCGATAGAAAAAGTCCGATTCCTGTACCACTCTTTTCCATGACCTCCCTGGAACTTCCTCTGTAAAATCGTTGAAAAATTTTGTGATACTCATTCTGCGGAATACCAATTCCCTGATCCTCAATTTCCATTCTTACAAGATCGTTTCTTTTTTGTAACCGGATAAATATTTTTGAACCACCCGGACTGTACTTGACCGCATTATCCAGAACGTTGATCACAGCTTCGCCAAGCCACCTTTTATCCTGCATAATCGTGCATGTTTCCAGCTCTTTTTCATAGTCAAAAACGAATTCAATTTCTTTCTCATCCGCTTTTGGATATGTACGATTCACAGCAGATATGACAGTATCTATAAGTGGAAGTTTTTTCTTATTCATCTGAATCAGTCCAGTTTCCATCTTGGATATTTCAAGAAGCGACTGCAATAATGTCTCCAGTCCATCCAGAGCACTCCGACAACGGATACGAAACTCCTCCTGTTCTGTGGCACTTAAGTCATTCTGCATCAGCACACTAAAACATATATCCAAAGCTGCAACCGGTGTCTTTAACTGGTGTGAGATGTCAGAAACCATTTCTTTCGTGCTCTCTTTTTCTGTCCGTGCTTCTTCCTTTAGCAACTGAATATGATGTCCGATTGCTTCAAGCTGGTCATTCAATTTTTCCAGTTCTGCGTAATTTTCCGTTTTCAGTAAATCATCAAATTTATTTTCACGGAATCTGATCAGAATTTCTTCCAACTGGTCTAATATTTTCTGATGACACGCATCTTCTTTTTTCTTCCAATAAAGTAAAAAAGTCAAAAAAAACACGCATATCACAGTGCTTACAGCACCGATCACCATAACCTGATGCTGGAATTGCGAATAAAATGCATTCCCTTTATTTCCCCAGTATCCATATTGCTCCAATAATTGCTTTCCCTGTTCGTTGGTTTCAATATCCTTATCCTTAAGCAATTCCGAAACAGCATCCAGCCCGGAAAATTCTTCCTTTGCAGCAATCTCTGTCATAAGATTCATTTTATATTTGTAATCTTCATAAAACACATACGTGGTAAAGCAATTTAATATTGCAAACAATAATATGACAGGTAATATCAAGGAGAACACTACTGTAATCTTCTTGCGATATCTCTTTGTCACTGCCTTACCTCCTGATTCCATATATACCCAAGACCTCTGATATTCTTGATATAGACCGGTGCAGCCGGATTGTCTTCGATTTTCTCACGGAGTCTTCTGATATTGACAGCGATTGTATTTTCATCCACAAAATCCCCTTCCAGATCAAACACATTTTCCAATATTTGTGTTTTTGAAAGAATCTGTTTCGGATTCTGAAGAAAAAAAGTCAGCATTTTCAACTCCGTTTTTGTCAGACTGATTTCACGACTCTTTATCAGGACTTTCATTTCTCCTGCGATAAATACGATATCTCCCGAAATCATCTTTCCGGCTTCCGTTTTCTCCTGTCTGCGGCGGAAATGTGCTTCTATTTTCAAAAGAAGTACCGAAAGACTAAACGGCTTTGTAATATAATCATCTGCCCCTGCTTCATATCCCATGACCTGATCCATCTCCTGATCTAGTGCTGTAAGACAAATAATGTATGTATTATAATTGCATCTCATCCACCTTACAAATTCCAGTCCATTCCCATCCGGAAGATTCACATCACAAATGGTAACATCCACATTATGATCACTTGCAATTCTTTTCGCTTTTTTCACTGATTCTGCTGAAAAAACCTCATATCCGGATTTTTTCAGTGAAAATGTAATTCCACGATTTAAATTTTCATCATCTTCAACCACGAGTATACCTGGCATAGCATCTGCACCTCTCTTTATTAACTATTCATCTTAAAATGCTTCAATGCCTCCACAATTGCACTCTCTTTATCTTCTGGACACTGCGGTTGCCTGCTATCTTCATTTTTAGGTAAATTAGGACTTGGAACAAGTTCCAAGTCTGTCGCGGCAGTCGTCGAATTGCCCTGCAAGCAGTCCATTCTCCTCGTTGCAACGCGCAAATTCTTTCCAACCTCAATTCCGCATTTTCTCTTTACCTGTGAGATATACAGATTGGAAACCTTCATGCCGGCATTATGTTCAGCCACATACTTCTTTATCTCATCATATGTAGCCTTAGTCTCTGCAGATGTTATATCCATATCATCAAGTTCAATCGTGACATTAATGTAATCATCCGGCTTTTGTTTCAGTTGGGACAAAAGAACAACCGTCTCAACATGCGGTGTCGTTTTTCACTGCTTTAACAGTACGCGAACCCGCATAGTTACTGAGTTTTTACACTCTTTGACAGGTTGCTAATATCTGCAATCATAAGGTTAAGACATGGCGTACAGACCGTTTGACTTTGTAAACGTGTGGCGGGTACGCCGATTTGTTTTGAGCATTTTTGCGAATGGCATTAACACCCTTTCAATGTTCACTTTTATTGAAACCGATATTTTCCTTTTCCATGTCCTGTTACAGGTACGATTACCTCACTATCAACCAACAGTTTTATTAACTTGGAAGCTCCTGATGGCTTTAATCCAGTAATTTCTTCAACTATCGTTCTTCCGAAACAATTTTCTTTTCCACATTTTGAAAATATTTCTATTGTATGATTTATTGTTTTTTCTGAAATCGTATCTGAGAAAGAAAGTAATTTATTTCGAATGTCCACTTTTGTGCTTTCAATGTCCACTTTTCCACTCTCAATGTCCACTTTTACTCTTTCAATGTCCACTTCTGAAAACCTTCCACTAATGTGCATCGTACGATTATGAAGTTCATTCTTCTCATCCAACAATAAATTTCTTAAAAACAATTCCAAATACTCAGTTGTCTCATGAACACCATTTTTCAAATCGTTATAATTGGCCCTAACAAGTGCATTTCTAAAATACCACGCATTTTCCGCAAAAATATCATTGGTTACGTCAAATCCCAGCGTTCTAAGATACTTAATAAAAAATACTGCTGTAGTTCGTGTGTTTCCCTCTCCGAATACATGTATCTGCCATAATCTTGATACAAAGAGTGCCAAGTGATGAATAATATCTTCCATACTCAGGTTTTTATAGCTAAACTTCTTTTCCTCTGCAAAATCATAGTCCAAGGTTGCGCGAAGTTCTGATGCACTTCCATAAAGAACCGTTGCTCCATTCAGCACCCATTCCTTTTTTGTAATATTATAATCTCTCAGTTTTCCTGCATGTCCATAAGTCCCAGCAAACAACTTTTTATGAATAGAGATATACTCATTCGGAGTAAAACTAAATGCTTTCTCCGATAAAATTTTTGCAATTCTAACAGCAACTTTGTCGGCCTCTTCCGTACGGTCGTTTGTATCTGCTTTTGGATTTTCTTCATAATACGTATTTAGAAGTTTCTGCGCTTCATCAATCGAAATATCACCTTCAATATTCTTTATTGCAGTATCAATCAAATACTTCGAAGGCTTTAATCCATCCACTGCTTGAAGTCCGATAGCTGTATGCCAGGCGTAACCTTTGTCTCTTTTACTTGGTTCTGATTGCCTTATATACTCTTTAAAAGGATCTTTATCCATCAAATTGCCTCCATTCATTTTTACCAATACCAGCTCTTTCTGATACTGTCTTGCAAAGATTTTTCCTTTTCTTCAGCACTTTTTTCATGCTGACGTTTTCCCAGATATTCATCCTCAGTCGCTATAGACGGATCATACCAGTCAGCTTTCTTCAGAGCCCATTCAATCCATTCTGGAGTAATATCTTCATTTCCACTATCTATCATAGCCTGAATATATTCTCTTATTTCCTTTGCAATTCTATAGTCTTCAGCTTTGTTTACAAGTTCTTTTACAAGACGAATTTCTTGTTCTTTTCTTTGTCTATTTTCTTCTCTGCGTCTCTCTTCTTCAACTCTCTTACGTTCTGCCTCTTCACGTGCTTCTCGTACAATTCTATTCTCTTCTGCCTTCTCATACAGGGTAACCAAAATATCACCCAGTCTATCTTCTAATTTTTCAGAATCGTTATCTCTTATGTAGCTTCGCGCCCCAAACACAATACGAAGTTTACCATTATATACCTTGTCATACTTTCTAATTTGCGGTTTTGAAACCCATCTGTGATTTTTGATATCATCATTATATTTTACGAGCGCCTGTGCCTCTTGCTTAGTCATTTCATGCTTCACTTGGTCTTGACTCTCAACCATACGAAATCTAACAATATCATCTCTAATTTTCACAGACAAATCACTATTAATACTTCCACCTAAAGATTCAATTGTTTTGAATACGGTATCTAATATTGCAATTGCACGTGACATACACTCATCAGACATTTCCTTAAAGAATTCAGGCTCGTTTTCTGGTTTGTTATGTCTTGAATTATAGTATGGTCTACTCTGTACTTCTTTCAGCTTTGACTTATAATCTGCAATATCCTTCTTGTATTGGACCAACATTTTATGCAATCGTGTACTTTGACTTATCTGCAGATTGCATGCATATTCTAATACTTTATTTCTTTCCGTCTCATCCAAATAATCAAGAATTCCATCCGGCCACTCAGGTATGTTGTCCGTTTTTTTCTGCGGTAAATCCTCCTCCGTTACTACGTCCAATTCTTCTGTTACGTCAGTATGCACTTTCTCTACTACTTCTGCCTTAGCTTTCCGAATACGCTTAACAACCGCGTCTTTCGTTATCAATGAAATTTCTGTATCTTCCAATCCAGAAAATTCTACAATCTCATTCGATACATCTTTTCCCATATTCTTCTTAGTCCAATAACCAGAAGAAGGAAAAGATATATTTTCTACTTTACAAGTTGCTATCAGTTTACCATAATTCAAATTATATTTTCTGGCTACCCCTGCAACTGAAAGAGCCCATATTTCATCATAGAGCTGCTTACGAGTCAATTTAACTATTCCTTTTTCATTCTCCATCCTGGCAGCTCCTTTCCTGCATATTTTTTGTCAACATCTTTGTATTTTCCCAGCGAAAACGCATATTCATAAAGCTCTAATTCTGCTGATCCTCGTTTTCGCTTAATAGAAAAACCAAATCTTTTTTCATTTCTTCAAACTGTTCTATTATAGTATTTAGACTCTTTTCTATATTTTGAACTTGTACTTCTGATGTTTTCCCGTACTTATATGCAATCAATCTCTCACCAATTATGTGATAGGACCAACTCTCAGAATATGTTCTATCTCTTTCTTCATTGTGAATTGCAAAACCGATCGGTAAAAGATCATTTCTCATGCCGATACTAACCGCCATAGGGGATATGCCTAGGTAATCTGCCGCTATCTTACATGTTATTTTACTCATATTTCTAATATCTTCATCTGTGTATTTAGGCATAATTTATCTCCATTTCCAAAATATATTTACACGACTCCAGAACATCTTCCGGTATCATTCTATTTTTTTAGTTCTCCATTTAATGACATTAATTGCATGCTCAATATAGTTTTCATATTCGTCTTTGTCCATATTAATCAAACTTTTTACAGACATGTTATTGTATATTCCAGCAATTATTGCATCATCTCCACACATATATGAATTTGAGTATTTGTTATAAAATGCCAATGCGTGATCCCTGATTTTCTCATTATTAAAATAAATATCCGGACAATCGTAGCAACAAAATTGTCCTCTGTGAACATTTGCCCCCGGCCAAACTGGTATTACATTTCCAACAGTTTCATAAACATCGATAAATTGTTGCAAGCCCTGATAATTATTGAGTTCTCTACACTTATCAACACAACTCAAAATAAAATCTTCGCTATATGCCAATTCTCTTGGGGAATTTCTATTTTGTGGCCTAATGGTATGTCCACATACCTCAACCAACTCCTGATGCTTTGCTTTAATTCCTAACAAATACATACTTTTAAACGAGTATAGGACATCTGTATAACACCATTCTATTTTCTGACCTCCTACACCTACGATTCTGTTCACGCTTAATATGCATTATTCGAACTCTACTATTGACTAACGCTGATAAAAACTTTTCATAGTCATTTGACAATTCCCTTTCGAAAATATCTACACCATATTTCGTAATCAATGCATCCAAACAGTTTTTAAGAGATGTCCCACGAGCCCCTGGTGTTAATGAAGCATAAAAATTAGTATGCTTTTTTACGATTTCAACAAGTGGCTCTGCTGTATATGGTAAATAACTCGTCCTCCCGAAAAAGATATGCC